>CALQFM020000015.1 GCA_943329845.2 Candidatus Kuenenia stuttgartensis
GGCAAGGCCATGGCGGCGTTCGTGGCCAGGATCACTGTCGGGACGATCTCCGCCCACCACGGCCACATGCCCGAGATCGACATCCTGTCGCCGACGACCGCCAAGGGCATCTGGGCCATGGAGGACCGGCTCTGGCAGCCACCCGGCGCTCCGGCACGGCTGATGCATGGCTGGGGCCACTACCATGAAACCTACGAGAAGCGCAAAGGACGCTGGCTGATCGCCAGCATGCGGATCACCAAGCTGCGCAACGAGTTGTCGTGAGCTCCGCGCGACAGAAGGCCTGCGTGTCCTGGAGTTCGGGCAAGGACAGCGCCTTCGCGCTGTGGGAGGCGCAGCGTGCGGGCCTGCTCGACGTGGCCTGCGTACTGACCACCGTCAACGAGGCCTACAGCCGCGTCGCCATGCACGGCGTCCGCGACGCACTGCTCGACCTCCAGGTCGCGGCGCTGGGCCTGCCCTGCCTGAAGGTGAGCATTCCCAGCCCTTGTCCCAACGAGGTCTACGCGGCCCGCATGCGCGAGGCGACGGCGCGGCTCAAGCAGGACGGCATCACCCACATGGTGTTCGGCGACCTTTTCCTTGAGGATATCCGGGCCTACCGCGAGGAGCGGCTGCGCGAGGCGGGCATGACCGGCGTCTATCCGTTATGGGCGCGCGACACGAAGGCGCTGGCGCGCGACATGATCGCCAGCGGCCTCGTCGCGTACCTGACCTGTATCGATCCTCGCCGGCTCGACCGGTCGTTCGCGGGACGACGGTTCGACGCCGGGCTGCTCGCCGACCTGCCGGAGGGCGTCGATCCGTGCGGCGAGAACGGCGAGTTTCATACAGTGGTGACGGATGGCCCGATGTTCCGCGCGCCCATCACGGTGCAGGCGGGCGAGGTCGTCGAGCGCGACGGATTCATATTCGCCGACGTGGTTCCCACCTAGCCGATCGGGCGGCGCGGATTCATCACGTCGGCGCGCAGCATCTGCCAAAGCTCCTCGGCGCTGTCGGCGAAGCCAAAGCTTTCCAGGTCGGAGGCGTCGATCATGCCATTGTCGAGCAGCACCTGGAAATTCACCACCGACTGCCAGTATTCGCGGTCGAACAGCAGCACCGGTATGGGCTGGAACTTGCCGGTCTGGCGCAGGGTCAGAATCTCGAACATCTCGTCCATGGTGCCGAACCCGCCCGGAAATACCACAAGGGCGTTCGCCCGCATCGCCAGGTGCATCTTGCGCATGGCGAAATAATGGAAGCGGAAGGTCAGTTCGGGCGTCGAGTAGGCGTTGGGCGCCTGCTCGTCCGGCAGGGTGATGTTCAATCCCACCGTCGGCGCGCCGGCTTCCCGCGCGCCGCGGTTGGCCGCTTCCATGATGCCCGGCCCGCCGCCGGTGGCGATGACGTTGTCGCGCGCATCGCCATACGGCATCAGCGCACCGCCCTGCTGCGAAGCGATGCGGCCGAATTCCCGGGCCTGATCGTACCAACGGGTCTGCTTGCCCGGCCCGTCCTCGCGGATGCGGGCACCGCCGAAGACCACGATGGTCGAGCGGATGTGCCACTGGCGGAGTACCTGCTCGGCCTTGGCGTATTCCAGCAGGAACCGCACCCCGCGCATGGAATCTCCCAGCAGGAAGTCCTGGTCCAGCGCGGGCAGTTGATAGGAAGGCGAGTCGAGTTGCGCCTTGTTGGAGGCGCGTTGTTTTGCTTTTGTGGCCATACGCATCATGTAGTCGACCAATCGCGTTTGGCCAAGGGCGTGTCGCCGACGCGGCAGCGGCCTTGCGCCTGCATTTGTCCTGGACAGAAACAGCGCGCGGTCAAAAACCGTCAGAACCGTCCACATTTTGTGTTACAATTCGATTGCGCCGACTAACGAGTGTGTGAGGGGTTTTGCCTCCCTCGACATGACGGCAAACCCTCCCTTCATTCCGGGCCGGTGGAGCATTGTGCCCGGGGCGAACGCCCCGGTCGGGGAGACCTTGGGAGATAGGAGTGGAGAATGAACGCGTTGATCGCCGTGATCGGCACCGCAATTCTCGGTTGGGTTTGGTTAATGGTTTACAACTATGCCAGCGGGTTTGACGACCTGTTCCTGCTGGGCTCGTTCGCGGCGGCGACGCTGCACTTTCCCACATATAATGCGGAAGCCAGCGTCGGAAACTTCCTGCGCGCGCGCGTGCACGAACTCAAGCAGTGCGCGTGTATCGTCATCGCCTGCATCGCCATCGGCCTGATGATGATCGCACCCGACGGCGGCATTCCCGATATCACCTGGAGCGCGATCATCCAGATTACAGTTACGTCCATCGGCGCGGTGGTGATCGTGCACACAATCGGCCGCCTGCTCTGGCGGGTCTGAGGCTTCACATAACCTGCTGACGCCGCCGCCTCCGGGCGGCGGCTACGGCATCTTTGACTCGCGTCCCGCCGGGCAGCATGATCGCGCGCATTTTTCCGGGCGGAGAGGCTATCGATGATCACGGTCCATCACCTGAACAATTCCAAGTCGCAGCGCATCGTCTGGCTGCTGGAGGAGCTGGGGCTCGATTACCAGCTCGAATTCTACACGCGCGAGCCGACCCTCGCCGCGCCGCCCGCGATGCGCGACATCCATCCTCTCGGCAAGGCGCCGATCGTCGAGATCGACGGGCGGGTGATGGCGGAATCCGGCGCGATCATCGAATACATCGTGCATCGTTACGGCAAAGGCCGGCTGATGCCTGACCCGGCGTCGGCCGATTACGCCCAATACCTGGAGGTGCTGCACTACGCGGAAGGCTCGGCCAACACGATCCTGCTCGTCAGCATGATCGTGACCATGTTCGGCATCGACAATCCGATGCTTACCGGCTTCCGCGACAGCGCCGTCAAGCTGCACCTCGACTACATCGAGGGGCTGCTCGAAGGCGGCGACTACTTCGCCGGCGACCAGTTCACCGCCGCCGACCTGCACATCACCTTCAACCTGCAGATGGCGCAGGCGTCGAACCTGATCGGCGACCGGCCGAGGATGCTGGCCTTCCTCGACCGGGTAACGACGCGCCCCGCCTATCGGCGTGCGATCGACAAGGGCGGTCCGTTCGACCTGCGCTCCAACCGGCGCTGAATCGGAAAAGGCCCGGGCACCGCCCGGGCCTCTCCATCGGCCTCATTCGGATTACTGCGTCTTGGTGTCGGACGGCTTGGCATCAGCAGCCATCCTCAGGCTGGAGATCCTGGCGGCAAGCGCCGGATCGGCATTCATGGCCACGAAGATCGCGTTGTACTCCTGAGTACTCAGGCCTTCCGATTCCACCGCGTCCGCGAGATCGATGTTCTTTAACTGCACGACCTGGCGTTTCGCGGCCTCGTCAGCGGCGTTGATGCGGCCCTCATACTGCCTGTTCAGCACGCTGACCTTCTTGCGCGCGGCAGCGAACGAGGCGAGCTTGGCGTCGGTGAATTTCGCCGGCTGGGTCTGCGCCGAGGCCACAGGAGCGGCGGCCTTGGCCGCGGGCTTGTCGACATTCGCCGCGAACGACGGCGCGGCGACCGCCACACCCAGCGCGAACAGCGAAGCACCAATCACTTTAGGATAAGACATGGCTCTTCCTTTCCGGTTCATTGCTGATCTGATGGCCGTGGACCACCAGAGCATAGACGAGTAAGCTTCATTGGGAACAATGTTCCCAAGCAACGCTGTCCTCAATTGCATCGGGTGGTTTCCAGGACATGAGAATCACCGATGTTGCAGAACCAATCTTGAACAACGTTACTTCCATAACACCGGATACTACTTATTCCATCCTGAACACCCGATGAACCATTTGGCGCCTGCGCGGGATTCTGAATACTCTGTTTATTATTTCGCTCCGCTTGAAACCGCTTTAGGCTTCCCGGCGGGAAGACAGGCAGGCTGCGGCCCGCCAAAAGCATTGATGGGAGAGGGAAGATGGAAGGAACCACCGACGCCGTCCGCGGCGCCGCGCCGATGGGGAACGGCGCCAAACCGCTGTCCGGTACGCCGCTGGAGCGGATCGCCCGGCTCAGGGACGTGATCGCCAGGGGCGGCGACGAGGCGCAGAAGCTCCGCCGCCTGCCCAACGAGACGGTGGACGCGCTGGTCGACGAAGGCATCTTCCGCTTTGCCATGCCGACCGAGCTGGGCGGCGAGAACGCCAGCGCCTGCGAGACCGTCGAGATCCTCGAGGCGATCTCGGCCATCGACGCCTCGGTAGGCTGGAACGTCATGCTGGGGTCCGAGATCAACGCCATGGCCGCCGGCGGCATGGACCCCGCGCTGGCTAGGGAAGTCTACGTCGACAACCCTCGCGTCATCATGTGCGGCGGCGGCGGTCCCGGCTCCATGCCATCCCGCGCCGAGGCACAGCCCGATGGCAGCTACAAGGTCTGGGGCGAAGCGACGTTCATCTCAGGCGTCTATAACGCCGAATGGTGTTTCATGGCTGCCCCCGTCGTGCCGGCGGGCCAGGGCTTCACCGGAAGCCCTCTGGATGCGCGCATGTGGTTCCTGCACAAGTCCCAGTACGAAATCCTGGACGTCTGGGACATGGCCGGCCTGCGTGGTTCCGGCTCCAACACCGTGCGCGCCGACGGCGCCGTGGTGCCGGCGAAATTCGCCGAGGTGCAGCTCGTCACCGTGCCGCCCTACTACGACAACCCGGTGTTCCGCATCCCGACGCCGCTGCGCCTGTCCTACAACAAGGTCGCCGTGGCGCTGGGCGTGGCACGCGGCGCGCTCGACGCCTTCGTCGAGATCGCCAACAACAAGGTGCCGTTCCTGTCGGGCTCCAAGCTGACCGAGCGTCCCATCGCCCAGCACCGCATGGGTGAGGCCGAAGGCAAGTTCCGCGCCGCCCGCGCCTATGTCCTCGATGCCATGAACGAGGTCGAGGAAGAGCTCCGCAAGGGCGCCGAGGCGCCCGGCGCGTGGACCACGCAGAACGCCCGCCTCGCCTGCACCCACGGCGCGCAGGCGTGCATGGAGGTGGTCGACCTGCTGCACAACACGGCGGGCACCAGCGGCATGCAGATGAAGAGCCCGCTGGAGCGCAAGCTGCGCGACGCCCATGGCTGCGCCACCCACCGCTGGGTCGCCCATCCGCTGTTCACCGACCTGGGCAAGATCCTGCTCGGCCACGAAGCCGGACCCGAGTTCGCCGGCACCGGCGGCCCGGGCCTCGGCGCCAAGAAGTAGGCATGCGCCTTCGACTGCCGATTATCGTGGGCGCGCTGCTGCTGTGGAGCGGCGGCGCGTTCGCCCAGGCCGACAAGTTCGAGGACCAGCCGCCGGCGCCCGCCGGCGACGGCGGACAGGGCACGCTGATCCAGATGTGCAACGAGGACGACGTGCAGGCCGCCCTGCGCGAGTGCCAGTCGAAGATCCGCTACTACGAGACCGAGATCCGTGAGTTCGAACGCCGCAAGGCGCGCAAGGACACGGACGCCACCTCGCGCCAGCTCCAGTGGCTGCGCAACATGCAGTACGACCTGACCCGCTACAAGGACGCCTGCGCGAAGATCGAATACGGCCTGCAGCAACTCCGCGCCCATCCGGAAACCCGCTGCGACGCCAACGGCGAGAAGTTCAAGAAGGCGGAGTAGCGGCCAGCAGCGCCGCTGCGTCCTCCAGTTTCATGGCCGACTGCGATCCGTCCCGCCGCCGCAGGGCGACGGAGCCGTCCGCCGCCTCGCGGTCGCCGACGATGGCCATCACCGGAATGCCGGCCTCGTGGGCCCCGACGATGCGGCGGGACAGGGTCTCGTTGCCGTCCCGCATGACCACGCGCAGGCCCGCGCGGTCGAGGGTCTCCCACACCTGACGCGCGTAGCCGCCCTGCCGGTCCGAGACCGGCGCCACCGCCACCTGTTCCGGCGCGAGCCAGAACGGCAGCGCGCCGCCATGGTGTTCCAGCAGCACGCCGACGAAGCGGCCCATGGAACCGAACACGGCGTGATGGATCATCACCGGCACGGCGCGCGAGCCATCGGGCGCCACATAGGACGCCTCGAGCCGTCCCGGGAGGACGCAATCGAGCTGCACGGTACCGCACTGCCATGACCGGCCAAGCCGGTCGCGCAGGATGAACTCCAGCTTGGGGCCGTAGAACGCGCCCTCGCCCGGCTTGATGAAGAATGCCAGGCCACGCGACCGCGCCGCCTCCTCGAGCCGCGCCTCGGCCCAATCCCATTGCGCGTCGGAGCCGGCGCGCTGGTCCGGACGGGTCGCCAGCGCCACCTCATATCCGGAGAAGCCCAGCGCGGCATAGACCTCATGCAGCAGGTCGACGAACCGGCCCATCTCCTCCACCGCCTGATCCTCGTGGCAGAACACGTGGGCGTCGTCCTGCTCGAAGCCACGGGTACGCATCAGGCCGTGCATCGAGCCCGATGACTCGTTTCGATGGCACTGGCCGAACTCGGCGTAGCGGATCGGCAGCTCGCGCCACGAGCGCAGGCCCTTGTTGAAGATCTGCACGTGGCACGGGCACGACATGGGTTTCAATGCCATCTCGCGGCCGCCCTCGTCCTCGACGAGGAACATGTTGTCGCGGAATTTCTCCCAGTGGCCGCTGCGTTCCCACAGCACGCGCGGCAGCACCATGGGGGTGCGCACCTCGGCATAGCCCAGGCGGCGCATGCGGCGTCTGATGTAGTCCTCCAGCACCCGGTAGACGGCATAGCCGCGCGGATGCCAGAACACCATGCCGGGCGCGTCGTCCTGCAGGTGGTAGAGTTCGAGCCTGCTGCCCAGGCTGCGGTGATCGAGATCGTCCATTTGCTGTACTCCTTGGGTTGAGGGGCACGGCGGGGCGTTCTGCTGCGCAAAAGAAAAGGCCCCGTCGTCGCCGGCGGGGCCTTTGCTGGTGAATGCGGTGAGAGTTTACCGCGCGCGACCACAAGACCGACCGCCGGAGGCGGTGGTCGTCGTCGTCGTGCTCGGGTTTTGGCGCATCGCGTTCATGGCGGTTTTATGCTCTCGCGATGTCGCTCGGTCAAGCCCGCCCTAGAACCTGAACGCCACCGTGGCGCGGCCGGTCTAGTTGTTGCCGTTGTCGCCGATCAGGCCGTCATAGCCCAGCGAAACCCGGACCGAGGCGGCCCAGCAACGGCGTCGAGCTGAACGACAGGGCCGCCGTCCACGGCTACAGCGTCTTCAGTGGGCTGAACCCGTCGACCACGCCGACGGTCGCGCCGACCACCCACCAGCCGATCAGCCGTTGCACGACGCGGGGCATCTGCCTGACCGTGTCGCGCGGCACTGACAGATAGAGGTTCTCCTGCTGCCGCAGCCAGCCCCGGTTGTAGGTGAGGATGATCGACCGCCTGATGGCATCGGAGTTGTTGGCGCCGCCCGCGTGCCAGAGCGATCCGTCCCAGAGGATCGCCGAGCCCGCGGGCGTCACGGCCCGTGTCGTCGGCAAGCCGGGATTGTCGTAGTCCGGCTGCTTGTGCGAGCGCGGCATGACGATGGTCGCGCCATTGTCCTGGCGGTAGTCGTCGATCGGCCAGGCGACGCTGACCGAGATCGGCGGGAACGGCTTGCCGGTCCGGTAGTAGGTGTCGTCCTCGTGCAGCACCTGCGCAGCCTGCCCCGGAAAGATCGAGTAGGACGCGGCGCTCGAAAGCTGGATCTGGTCGTTCAGGTGGCCTTCGACGACGGCGAGCACATCCGGATGCGCCGCCAGCTCCCACACCGCCGGCATCTTTCCCATCAGCCCGTAAATGCGCTGGGCATTCTCGCCCTCGAAGGGACTGCGTCCGAACGGCGTGACCTTGTGCAGTTCGTCCATGCCGGTGCGCAACGCCGCCAGATGCTCAGGGGACAGCAGACCCGGGAGGATGACCCAGCCTTCCCGATCGAGGCTCTCGATCTGCACCGCCATACGCGCCCGCTGATCAGGCGAGGTGATGCGCTCCTGCGCCGCCAGATCCTGGGCTTCCTTGCCCATGGGATCGAGCGCGAAGGCCTGCTTCGGATTGGCCGTCGTCTCAGTCACCGTCGCCGTGCTTCCAGTCGGCGCCGGTTCCGGCCAGCAGTTCTTCCAGCAGAACGCCGATCGGCCGGATCGGATCGCTGCCGTCCCAGGTGTCGGCCGCGTGCTTGATCATGCCGAACAGCTTGATGTAGAGCGGATCGTGCATCATCAGCTGCACCATGGTGCCCGGATGGTCGATCGAATCCAGGTAGACGTGCCGGTTACGGTTGGTCTGGGTGATGTCGATATAGGACTGGGTCACCTCGAACCGCCTTCCCTCGGCCTTGAGCTTGTTCACCACATCGTCGGGCTCCTCGGCCCATACCGCGATGTGCTGCAGGCCGCCCTCCGGCACGCGCTTCAGATAGTCCTTGTAGATGCTGGGTGCGTCGCCGTGGGGCTGTATCAGTTCGATCTGCTGGTCGCCCGAATAGGTGAACGCCGGCGACAACTCGAATTCGTACTGCTTGCCGTAGTAGAGACCGGGAAGCTTGAGATGCTCGTCCACGTAGAACGGTCCGATACCGATCTCGATCCAGTGCCTGGTGGCCTCGCGCATGTTGGGAACCACATAGCCCTGCTGGATCACAGGTCCGAAAATCCGGCTCATGACAAGTCTCCCGTTTCGTATCGCCGCAGGATGGTCATCCCCGGAACGGTCGACGGCGCAAGCGGCCCCCCTCCGAGCCACTGGCGCCGTCCCGTCTCCCCCAGGTAGATCACTATGTGTGGCCGAAGGTTACTGTTGGTCAACTCTTTGTGCAACCTTAAATAAAACACGTTTTTATCGGCAGTTGCTGGGTGGCACGCGTGAATGAATCATCAGAAAGTGGCGGCGCCGATGAATTGGCGATGTAGCCCTTCCAGCCGTTCCTGCAGCGCGTCGCGGGTCCTGCCCGCGGTCAACGGGATCAGGATCTCGCACATGGACATCATGTACAGTGACTCGAGATTACCGATCGAGACCGTCCCGTTTCCCCACTGGATCATCAGCGCGTTCTGGCCCATCAGCAGGCGGCGCGCCGTCAGCTGAAGATCGGCCCAGTCCAGGAAATCGCCCTGCTCGCGGATTTCTTCCAGGCAGCCGAGGAAATGCGCCACCGGCGTCTCGATGGTGTAGATCGATATCTTGTTTGAGGCGAGCACCGACGCGTAGGCCCGCGAGAAGTTCTCGCTGGCGGCGATGCTGTCGACGATGGCCGAGTTCATGCGGACGAGGTGATCGAGCCCCTTGACGTCGATGGCCTGCTCGATCCGCTCGAACACGATCCGCAGCCGCCCCCGGAAGGCCTCGCCGAGCAGCGCGTCCTTGCCGCCATACATTTCATACAGGGTTCGGGTCGAGATGCCCGTGCGTTTGGACAGCTCGCGCATGGTGACGCCTTCATAGCCGCGCTCCGCCATGAGCCGCCAGGCCTCTGCCTGAATGCCCTGGCGCCGCTCGACCTGCTTGTCGTCGCCGTCCGCCACGCAAACCCCCTCGATTTGCCGGTCGGCTTTCTATACCGATCGAGTGTGACATCTGTCACTGCGCATAGATCACAGCCACGAACATGTGATCAACCGGCGATTGCGACAGCCCGTCGCCTAGAGATACTTCGCCAGGTCGGTCAGCCTGCCCAGCCTCTCGCGCGCCTCGCGGCTCAAAGGTCCCACGACCTCCTCCAGGTGATGCTCGATGTGATCGGCAACCAGCACGGTTTTTGCCTTTTCGAGCGCACTGACGACCGCCTGCAATTGCTGGGCGGTCTCCAGGCCGTCGCGGTTGTCCTCGATCATCCTGATGATGGTTGCCAGATGCCCTTGGGCACGCTTCAGGCGATTCATCAGGTCTGCGTTATAGGCGTGGCTCAAGGGTCGCTCCCGAACAGGGCCGGATTAGGCCGGCAAATGCATCCAGCCATTCACACCGAGGTAAAGACCGATCAGCAGAATCACCACGGCCGAGACGTAAGGTGCCTTGCGCACGATCTCGCCAAACCCGGAAAAGCGCCTGGATACATGCTTCACGCTGATCGCGGCGATGACGCCCGACGCCACCATGGTGAGCGCAAGGCCGATGCTGAAGCACAGCACCAGCGACGCACCAAGTGCGAACTCCTTCAGCTGGATGCACAGCAGCAGCACGGTGATCGCCCCCGGACACGGGATCAGTCCTCCCGTCAGGCCGAAGATGGCGATCTGCCCCGTGGAGACGTTCCGGTCGGCGAAACGCCGACGGATGTCGTTGGCATGAGCCAGTTCGTGGCTGTCCTGGTAGCCGGCGGAGACATCCAGGCCCCGGAGTTCCTCGTGAATGTGGTCGTGCCCGTTTTCGCTTTCCGTGAACGGCACGTCGTAGCTGTGCACATGATCGCCATGCCCGATGCCGAGGCGCGCCATGAAGTCATGCGGCTCGGGCACTTCTTCGACCGACTCGAGAAATCCCTGGCGCTCGGCGAAGGCGAAGCGCTGCCGGGTCCCGTCCGGCCGCTCGGTCTCCAGGCTGACGTCGTGGGCCGCGACCGCATGTCCCCGCCCCGCCCGGACGCGAAAGCGCGGCGGTACGCCGGCCTCGAATATCTCCAGTTCCAGCGTTCCGTGGCCGGTATCGATCCGCGCCGCGCCGCCGCCATGATGGTGATCATGGTCATGTCCGGCCACGGCCATCGCCTGGTCGCGGCGGACACGCCAGAACATCCAGGCACCCATGCCGATAATGATCACTGCGGAGGCGACCTGCAGATATGGCTCGATGATCTCCGGCGCGAGGCCTCTCCAGAGATAGAGCCCGCCGAGCGCGACCACCCAGACCACCAGTGTGTGGGAAAGAGTCGCGCAGAGCCCAAGCAACACGGCCTGCCGGACCGTCCCCCTGATCGCAATGATGAACGCCGCCATCATGGTCTTGGAATGCCCCGGCTCCAGGCCGTGCATGGCGCCCAGCAGGATGGCGGTCGGCACGAACAGCCAGGCGTTGGCCGCACCCTGGTTGAGAAGATCGGAAAAGGATGTCATGCCGGAATACCTATCCCCCTGGAGGGGATATTACAAGTTGCTCGATGTCCCGCCATACGAGATCATCGAGAATGCATCAGGCGTCCTGCACCACCAGCTGGCTCTGTTCGCCCAGGCCCTCGACGCCCAGCCGGATCCGCTGGCCAGGACGCAGGTAGGTCTCGGGCTTCATGCCCTGGCCCACGCCCGCCGGCGTGCCGGTGGTGATGATGTCGCCCGCGTGCAGGGTCATGAACCGGCTGAGGTAACTGACCAGGAACCGCACGCCGAAGATCATGTCGGCGGTGGTGCCGTTCTGACGGCGCTCGCCGTCCACCTCCAGCCAGATGCGCAGGTTCTGCGGATCGGGGATTTCGTCGCGGGTCACCAGCCACGGGCCGATGGGGCCGAAATTGTCGCCCGACTTGCCCTTGACGAACTGGCCTTCCCGGTCCTTCTGGAATTCCCGTTCGGACACGTCGTTGACCACGCAATAGCCGGCAACATGGTCAAAGGCGTTGGCCTCGGCGATGTACTTGCCGGTCGTGCCGATGACGATGCCCAGCTCGGCTTCCCAGTCCAGCTTGGTCGAGCCGCGCGGCCTTATGACGTCGTCGTTGGGCCCGCAGATCGCGTAGACCGACTTGGTGAACAGCATGGGCTCCGTCGGCACCCGCGCGCCGGTCTCGGCCGCATGGTCGCGGTAGTTGAGGCCGATGGCGTGAAACATGCCGGTGCCGGCGACGCAGGGGCCGATCCGCTGCTTGCCCGGCACCAGCGGCAGCGATTCCGTGTCCAGCGAGCGCAGCTGCGCCAGGGCACCGTCGGACAGGTTCGGCCCGTCAAGATCGCGGATCACCCCCGACAGGTCGCGGATGGCGCCGTGACGGTCGATGATACCCGGCTTCTCATGACCCTTCGGGCCATAGCGCAGCAGTCGCATGAACTCAGCCCTTCAGCACGCAGCGGCCGTTGTTGATCACCATCACGTCCCGCTCCTTCAGCCGGCTGCGATAGGAGACCACGTTGCCGTCGACCCACATGTCGACGATCACCGTCTCGCCTGGATAGACCGGCGATGAGAACCGGGCGTCGAACGCGGTGATCCTGGTGTGGTCGTAGTCGCAGATGGTCTGCAGCACCGCCCGGCACGACACGCCGTAGGTGCACAGGCCGTGCAGGATCGGCTTCGGGAAGCCCGCCGCCGTCGCCACGTCCGGGTCGCAGTGCAGCGGGTTCCGGTCCCCCGACAGACGGTACAGCAGCGCCTGGTCCTCGCGGGTCGCCAGTTCGCAGGTGGCGTCCGGCTTGCGGTCGGGGATCGGATGGGTCTCGGCCGGCGCCGGGCCGTTCGGGCCGCCGAAGCCGCCGTCGCCGCGGGCGAAGATGCTGGACAGGGACGTGGACACCGGTGCGCCCGTGTCCTTCAGCCGGGTCTTGGTCTCCAGGTAGATCACCGCACCCTTGCCGGCGCCCTTGTCGAGCGCCTCGGCGACGCGCGCCTCGACCAGCAGGTCGGCTTTCCAGGGCAGCGGCTGGTGCAGGGTGATCCGCTGCTCGCCGTGCACGACCATGGTGTAGTTGACGCCTTCCAGCAGGTTGCCGCGCGCGCCGAACAGCGCCGCCATGGTCGGTACCGTCTTCAGGTTCTTCTCGTAGGTGTACAGCAGTTCCTGCGGATCGAGCGGCGCGCGCCCCATGCCCAGCCCAAGCGCGTAAAGCATGGTCTCGCGGTCGCCATAGGAATATTCGCCCTTGGCGCTGCGCGCCTTGATCTCGTCATACGTAAAAGCCATGGTTTTCCTCCCTCAGACTTCTCCCGCCGGCATCCTAGGCCGGTTTGTCGTCCGCGATAAAGTGGCGAGTGCGTTGCCACGCACCCGCCCCGTTGCTAGCGTCGTGACACCATGCTTGGGGAACTGCATTGTCAGACAGCACTTCAATACCGCGCATGATCGACTATGGGCGCACGGCGCTGCTGGCGTTTTCAACCACACTGTTCGTCATCACGGGCGCAGCCGCGCAGTCGGAACGGCTGCTGGTAAACATGCCCAAGGGGTTCTGCCGCATTGAAAGGCAGCTGAACGCCACTGAATCCGCGATGGTTTACAAGCTCGATGGTGGCCCCAGTGCCATGGTCGCCATTGCCGCCGTCTACGTGGACTGCCCTTCCATGCCGCTATTCGCCAAGGGGGCGTATGGCGACGTTAAACGCTGGGCGGTGATCGCCACCGGGCGATCAGAAACCAGGATCACCTCGCGCAAGGACTTCGTCGACTCCTTCGCCAACAACTACGTCATCGATTCCGGCGAGTTGCTGGACCGGCTCTACGGTGCCGTCGACGCCTATACCGCCAATTTTGCGACCAATCCGAAACATGGCCGGGACCAACCCACGACCCTGGGCATCATCGACCGCGATGACCGCGCCATCTACAAGGCGTCGATCATCAACCTCACTGTCGGCGGGCGATCCAGGATCTATACCTCGGTCAACGGCATGACGGTCGTCGGACAGACCATCGTCCGACTCAGCATGCATGCGCCGCATCGGCGGAACACCGTTTACGCCGACCTGCTCGGGTCGGTCCGGCGAGCCGTGATCGATATCGACACCACGCCGACCCCATCCCCTCGCAAGCCGTGAAGCTTGGGCCTTATATCCGGTGTTCCCAGGTGGTAATATCTCTCTCGGAACGGACGGAGGAACCATGAGCCTGAGAACGCCGCTGTGCGACATCCTTGGCATCGAGCATCCGGTGATGCTGGCCGGCATGGGGGGCGTTTCCTATGCCGAGCTGTGCGCCGCCGTGTCCGAGGCCGGCGGCTTCGGCTCGCTGGGCATGGCCTCGGTCCCGCCCGACGGCATCCGCGACCAGATGCGCCGGGTGAAGGACCTGACCGACAAGCCGTTCGGCGTCGACCTTCTCGCCGCCATCCCGGAATCGCTCACCCGGTCGGTTGACATCATCATCGAGGAAGGCGCGAAGGCGTTCATCTCCGGCCTCGGCGTCCCGTCCTCCATCCTGAAAGTGCTGCAGGACGCCGGCATCGTCGTCATCCAGATGTGCGGCGCGGTCAAGCATGCGGTGAAGGGCGAGCAGGCCGGCATCGACATCGTCATCGGCCAGGGCACGGAAGGCGGCGGCCATACCGGCCAGGTCGCCGGCATGGCGCTGATCCCGCAGATGGTCGAGGCGGTGAAGATTCCGGTGGTCGCCGCCGGCGCCATCACCGATGGGCGCGGACTCGCGGCGGCGCTCGCCATGGGCGCTCAGGGCGTATGGATCGGCACCCGCTTCATCGCTTCGCGAGAGGCGCACGCCGCCCTGGGCTACAAGCAGGCGATCCTCGACGCCGCTGATACCGACACGGTCATCTCCCGGTCCTATTCGGGCAAGCCCATGCGGGTGATCCGCAACGACTGGACCGCCGACTGGGAGTCCCGTCCGCAGGACATCAGGCCATTCGGTGAGCAGAACCTGGTCTCCCGCGATGCCGGCGTGATGCGGCCCCTGATGGGCGATACCCGAAGCTACGACCGCGCCCGAGACGCGACCGCCGCCGGCCAGGGCGTGGGCGCCATCCGCGACATTCCCGCGGCGGGCGACATCGTCCGCGACGTTGTCGCCGAGGCCGAGGCCACCATCGCCCGCCTGTCCGGCATCGCAGCGGGGACTTATCAGGCGTCACCCCGTCAAGGCAGCCGGAAGATCGGGGCGTAAATGCAGGGCGCGACAGCGACGCTATTGCTCGCGGCTGTCATGAGCGCCTCGGCGCATGCACAGCCTCTGCAGCCCCTGCAGGATTCGGTTCGCGGAATCCCTTTGGCACAGTTTCTCGGCAGTGCCCGGATTCTGGGTGAATGGCGGCTTCTGAAGGGAACGGCAACCTTGGGCAGCCCGTGCGCCCACTGACGGCGCTTTGCTTGCCCTGGCCCCGATGCTAGGGTGCAAGCGGCGTCAAAGCCTCGGGGGCGGGCTGCTTGCTGTTCAATTCCAACGTCTTCCTGTTCATTTTCCTGCCGGTCGTCCTCGCTGGATTCCACCTGCTGAGGGGGCGATCCAACGCGCGCTGGGCCATGGGCTGGCTGGCCGGCGCCTCGCTCGCCTTCTACGGCTACTGGGACCCGCGCTACCTGCCGCTGCTGCTGGGCTCGATCACGGCCAACTACCTGCTGTCGCGCGCAATTCGTCCCGGCGGCCACCGCAGCATCCTGATCGCCGGGCTGGCGTTCAACCTGGGCCTGCTGGCGTTCTTCAAATACGCCAACTTCTTCGTCGCCAATGTTGGCACGCTGACCGGCACCGAGATCGCGATGCGGCAGATCGTGCTGCCTATCGGCATCTCGTTCTTCACCTTCACCCAGATCGCCTTCCTGGTGGACCGCTTTCAGGGCAAGGCGGCGCAGCCGGGCGTGATCAACTACGCCCTGTTCGCGACCTTCTTCCCGCACCTGATCGCCGGCCCCATCCTCCACCACAAGGAGATGATGAGCCAGTTCGAGTCGCCCGAAGCCCGGAGGTGGCAGGGCGGCGCGTTCAATGCCGGGTTGTTCCTGCTGGCAGTCGGCCTCGTAAAGAAGATGGTGATCGCCGACAGCGTCGGCGGCTTCGCCGCCCAGCGCTTCGCCCGTGCCGCGGCGGGTGAGCATCTGGAGGCGATGGTCGCGTGGCTGACCGCGCTGGCCTATCATCTTCAGATCTATTTCGATTTCTCGGCCTATTGCGAGATGGCCATGGGCATCTCGCTGCTGTTCGGCATCCGCTTCCCGGCCAATTTCGACTCGCCCTACCAGTCGCGCAGCATCATCGACTTCTGGCGGCGCTGGCACATGACCCTGTCGCGCTTCCTGCGCGACTATCTCTACATCCCGCTCGGCGGCAACCGGCACGGCGAAGCTCGGCGGCTCGCCAACCTGATAATCGTTATGCTGCTGGGCGGCCTTTGGCACGGCGCGGCATGGACCTTCGTGCTGTGGGGCGGCCTACACGGCCTCTACCTGGTCGTCAACCACACCTGGGACAGGCTTGGTCTGAAGCTGCCGTGGGGCTGGCTGGCGCTGCTGCTGACCAACCTGGCGGTGATCGTCGCCTGGGTTCCCTTCCGAGCCGACTCCATCGAGACGGCCGCGTCGATCTATCGGTCCATGTTCTTCCTGGGCGACACCGGACTGCCGCTGGAATTCGCACCGTTGGTGAAGAAGCTGGGCCTGCAGGCCCACTATTTCGCGGAGAACAACCGTCAGGAGTTCTATATCGGCGTGCTCTGGATCCTCGGCGCCGGCGCCACCGCGCTGTCCGCGCCAAACGCGCTCCGGCTGCTCGCATTCACGCCGATTGCCACGGACCAAGCAGCGCTGGAGGCGCGCTGGACCGAGCGCGACGCAATGGCCGACGCCACCTTGCTGGCCGCGTGACGTTCACCGCGGCGACCGCCTGCGTCACCGGGCTGCTGCTGTTTATCAGCGTCCGCCTGATTAATTCGGCGCCGCCGTCCGAGTTCCTCTATTTCCAGTTCTAGCGGGGAACGGTCCATGGGGCAGACATCGGCAAGGTTCGCGGTCATCGCCGTCACCGTGTTCGCCTTGGCCATGGCGCTCAACCTCGGCGCCTTTGCCGTGGCATTCAAGCTGCCCGACAAGCGGTCCATCGGCGTGTGTTCCATGGTCGACCAGCGCATCGCCCTGGCGAAGGCGGCGCCCTCGCCGAAGATGCTGTTGGTCGGCGGGTCGGGCACGACCCAGGGCGTCAACGCCCAGGCGCTGAGCGATGCGCTGGGAATCAGGGCGCAGAATTTCGGGCTGCAGGGATCGTTCGGCCCCGGCTTCGAGCTGTTCCTGGCCCAGAAGGCACTGCGCCCGGGCGACACCGTGCTGCTAAGCCTGGAATATTCAGCCTATGTGATGGACAAGCCCACCGACATCGCGCTCGACGTGATGGCCGGCTGCGGCCGCGACTACCTGGCCCGCTATGCTCTCGCAGAACGGCTGCAGATCGCGGCGGGGTTCCCGCTGAACGCGCTGCTCGACCGCGCCACGTTCGCCGCCGCCCCCGAGACGCCCAAGGACCTGCCGGCCTACACGGCCTGGGGCGACCGGCCGCCGGGCTATTACGCCGCCCCGGCCAAGGCGCAGATGCGCCGCGTCGCGCTTTACCGGCCGATCCACGTGATCATGCTGCCGGATGCGGCGGCCGCGCGGGAGATCACCGAATTCCTCGACTGGGCGCAAGACAATCAGGTCTCGGTGATCGCGACCTGGCCCAACACGCTGGAGTTCGAGGAGTACCGGACGATGCCCGGCTTTGGCCAGATCCGGCGCTTTTACGAAGATCTGGGCGTGCCGGTCGTCGGTGAACCGCAGATCGCTATGCTGACTGCGGAGTACATGAACGACACCCAGTACCATCTCAACGATGCCGGAATCCACGTGCGAACGGCGCGCCTGGCCGAAGCGCTCGCACAACGGCCGGAGCTGCTTGCCTCGCTTCGGTCGAATTGACTACTTCACCGCGACGACGGCGAACAGGCGCCCCGCCGGCCCGTTGTGCGCTACCCGCAGCCCCGCGCCTGCCAGTTCCTGCACCACCCACGAAACCGCCAGGCGCAGCTTGCGGTAGCTGCTCTTGTGCAGCGTCCAAGCCGCGCCGTCGCGGACGTGGACCAGGTCGTGCACCACCACCGTCCCGGGCTCGTATTCAAGGAAGCAGGTCATCACCCGGTCGACATCGGCGGCGACCGGGATGAACCTGTCCGTGCCGGTCAGCTCGATGGACAGGTCCCGCCAGGTCAGCACGCAGGCGCCCCCCCGGCGCCAGCGCCGTGGCGATATCCCGGAACAGGTGCGACACATCGTCGCGGCGCTCCAGATGGGTCAGCGTGTCGCCCATGCAGACCACCGCATCGGCACCGCCTGCCGCGACCAGCGACGGCAAGGCGCGCAGGTCGGCCTCGACGGTTTCGACGGGTCGCCCCTCGCGCCGCACGTTCAGCTCCCCGAGCAGGGCGGCGCTGCTGTCGACGGCCAGCACGCGGGAAAAGCCCATGTCGGCCAGTGCCACCGCCTGGAAGCCCGAGCCGCAACCAAGGTCGACCGCCACGCTTCGAGCCCGAGGCGCGACGCCGAAGCCTTCCAGCAAGTTCCGCTGCTCGGCCACCTTATCGGCGAACGACATGCCGAACATCCAGGTGTAATGCCGCGCCAGCAGCGTCTCGTAGTGGGCCGCCACCTCGCTCATGGCGACGGCGCTACCACTCGCCGGTGTTGCCCATGCTGGCCCACGGCTCGGCGGGAGGCAGCGACTGGCCCTTCTGCAGCAGCTCGATCGAGATGTTGTCGGGCGAGCGGACGAAGGCCATGCGGCCGTCGCGTGGCGGCCGGTTGATGGTTACGCCCTTGTCCATCAGCTTCTGGCAGGTGGCGTAGATGTCGTCGACCTCGTAGGCCAGGTGGCCGAAATTGCGGCCGCCGCCATAGTCCTTCTCGTCCCAGTTGTAGGTCAGCTCGACCTGTGCGTCGGGCTGGCCCGGCGGCGCCAGGAAGATCAGCGTGAAGCGTCCCTGAGGCACCTCGTGGCGGCGCAGTTCCTCGAGCCCCAGCTTGTTGACGAAGAAGTCCAGCGCCTTGTCGACGTCGCCGACGCGCAGCATGGTGTGTAGGTAACGCATGGCTCTCCCACCGGATTGAGTTCGACCCCAGTATAGCGGATGATCGCGGTGGGCAACCATCCGCAACGGGCGGGCATCAGGATGGATATCGGGCACCCATGATTACCGCGTACCGGGAACCTCCGCACAGGCGGCTGCTCCGCGCATTGCCCGTTCCGGCGAGGAAGCTGGCACGCCGGATGGTTTATCTGGCGCGGATCGTCCGCGCCCTGGCGGTCATGCCGCTCGGCGGGCTCGGCTACACGTCGCGAATCCTGCCGCTGGTTTCCGGTCAGTTTCCGCGGCACTGCCCGCTCTGCGGCTACCACGGCCATTTCACCGCCTTCGGCATGCCGCCCCGCTTCGACGCGCAGTGTCCGAACTGCGATTCCCTCGAACGGCACCGGCTGTTCTACCTGTACTGCCTCGAGCGGAACCATCTGGGCAAAGTCGACAGCCTGCTCCACTTCGCGCCGGAAAACGTCCTGCGCCCACTGTTGGCGGAACGCGTGCCCTCCTACATCACCGCCGACGCGTACAAGGGCGGCGTCGACCGGAAGCTCGACATCGAAGCCATCGACATGCCGTCCGGTGGTCTCGATGCAGTGGTCTGCAACCATGTGCTGGAGCATGTGGACGCGGACGCCGCCCTGCGCGAGATCCACCGCGTCCTGCGCCCCGGCGGGGTGCTGATCTGCACCGTGCCGATCGTCGAGGGCTGGGCGGAAAGCTATGAGAATCCGGCGATCGTCGATCCCGCCGGACGCACGCTCCATTTCGGCCAGTACGACCATGTGCGCTGGTTCGGACGCGATTTCCGCGACCGCCTCGGCGCCGCCGGGTTCGGGCTTCAGGAGCTGACCGCGACCGGCGAGGAGGCGGTCGAATTTGGCCTCGTGCCCGGCGAGACGCTGTTCCTGTGCCGCAAGCCGGCGGGCGAGTCGGGCGCTTCCTAACGCGTTGTTTCCGCGTCGCATTGAGTTCGCGGCCAGTATAGCGGATGATCACGGTGCAATGATCCGCGCCACGCGGAACGGGAGGGGGAAAATGCTCTATGTATTGATCGCCGCCGGCGTCGTGCTGCTGGTGCTCTACATGCTGTACGTGAAGCTGATCACGCGACGCAACAAGGCGCGCGAGGCGTTGTCGACCATCGACGTGCAGCTTCGCCAGCGCCATGACCTGATCCCGAACGTGGTCACCCTGGCGCAGAAGTTCATGACGCACGAACGGGAACTGCTGGAGAGCGTCGTCGCCGCCCGCAACCAGGCGCAGCAGTCCTACCGGGCCGACGATCCGGGCGCCGTGCGCCAGCACCTCGAGGCCGAGGCAAAGCTTACGTCCGGACTGGGGCGGCTGTTCGCCGTCGCCGAGAGCTATCCCGAGCTGCGGTCGTCCGACACCATCGTGACCGCCCAGCAGACCCTCAACGAGGTGGAAGGCCATATCGCCGCCGCCCGGCGGTTCTACAACTCGGCGGTCACCGAACTCAACAATGCGGTGGAGATCTTCCCGTCCAGCGTCGTCGCCGGCATGGTCGGCGTGCAGAAGATGCCGTTCTACGAGGTCGAGGACGCGGCCGCCCGGGCGCCGGTGAACGTCGCCGACTATATGAAGTAGGCCGCGCGCCATGGCCGACGATGCCGCACCCTGGCTGACCGGGTTCGACGAATTCCGCGCCCGCGAGATCGAGCCCATGATCGGCGCGCTGGAATCAGCCCGTCTAGAGGCGCGCAACGCCGCGTTGAAACGGGCGTCGTGGCTGATCCCGCTGGCACTGCTCGCCGTGGGTCTGGTCTGGCTCTATCTGCCGGAAGACTTCCTGATCTTCGCCATCTTTTTCGCGGTGGGCGGCAGCTGGGCCTGGATCCAGTATCCGATCATCCAGCACCAGAAGGACGTGAAGCAGAAGCTGATCACACGGCTGTGCGGGTTTTTCGGTCTTGAGTACTTCATGGAACCGAAGCGCGATCCGATTCCCGAGTTGCGCCGGGTCGGCCTGCTGCCGAGCCACAACCGCGAATCCCTTGAGGACCAGGTCTCGGGTGTCTATGGCGGCGTGCGGCTGGAGATGACCGACCTGCGCCTGCGCGAGGAGAGCGGCTCGGGCAAGGACAAACGCGAGGTGACGGTGTTCGAGGGGCCGGTGTTCAGCTTCTCGTTCCCGAAACGCCTCAACGGCACCACCATCATCAAGGCCGACGGCTCGCTGATCGGCAATTTCTTCGGCGGCATCGGCATGGGCGACCGCGAGCGCGTGACACTGGAAGACCCGGAGTTCGAAAAGTGCTTCGAGGTCTACGGCACCGACCAGGTGGAGGCCCGCTATCTGCTGACGCCCGGCTTCATGCAGCAACTCATGGACCTGCGCGAAAGCCTTGGCGACAGGATGCAGGCCGCGTTCAACGGCGACAGCCTCTACATCGTCGCCAACAACGGCCAGAACAAGTTCGAGGTGCAGGGCTATTCGGGCCAGGCTGTCAATGTCCAGCTCGACAAGTTCATCGCCGACATCGGCATCCTGTTCCGGGTCATCGACACGCTGAACCTGGATTCGAAGACACGGCTTTAGCGGACATGGCTCGACCGGATCCCGCATCCCGACCCAGCTTTTCCCCCGGCGCGAGCGTCGCAGGGTCGCGGAGCGGATCATCGGTCGACGCGCTCGCCCTCGAAGGCCTTGTCGGATAGGGTGGAACCATCATGACCCGCATCTTCCCCAATCTCGTCGCCAGACTTTACATCCTGCTCGCCTGCGCGGCGTCGAGCCCTGCCTTCGCGGCCGGCTCATCGGACATCGCAGCCGGCCATGCCCTGGCGAGCGCCCGCTGCGCCGCTTGCCACGCGGTGGACAAGCAAGGTGATAGCCCGCTGGCCGCCGCGCCGCCCTTCCGCACGCTGGCGCGCAATTATCCACTGGAGAACCTGGAGGAAGCCCTCGCGGAGGGCATCTTCGCCGGTCATCCGGATATGCCGGCCGATCCTTGGGAGCCTGCGGACATCCAGCGGCTGATCGCATATCTGAAGACCATACAGACACCGTAAATCTGCTGGCGCAGGTTGCGCCTCGCCTCCACACGGTGCAAATTTCAGCCAGAATGTGAAACAGGTGCCACCATGAACCGCCGCAAGCTGCCATTTTCCGATGTCGAGTTTTCACGCCTGGGCCTGGGCTGCATGAGCATGTCCGCGGCCTACGGCACGCCGGACGAAGGCCAGGCGGAGATCACCCTGCGGCGCGCCGTCGAGCTGGGCGTGACCTTCCTCGATACCGCGAACGTCTACGGCATGGGCCATAACGAGGAGCTGATCGGCCGCGTCCTCGGCCCGGTGCGCGACCAGGTGCAGATCGGCACCAAATTCGGCTTCGTGCCCGGCGAGAACGGCGCCCTGTCGGTGGACGGCCGCCCGGAAGTGGTCCGCGCCCGCTGCGAGGAAAGCCTCAAGCGCCTCGGCACCGACTACATCGACCTCTACTACGCCCACCGCGTCGATCCCAATGTGCCCGTGGAGCACACGGTCGACGTCATGGGTTCGCTGGTGACCAGCGGTCTGGTGCGCGCCATCGGCCTGTGCGAGGTGAACTCGGAAACCCTGCGCCGCGCCCACCGTATCCATCCGATCTCGGCGGTACAGTCGGAATATTCGCTGTGGAACCGCGAGCCCGAGGGCGGGATCATCGATACCTGCCGCGAGCTGGGCGTTGCCTTCATCCCGTTCAGCCCGCTAGGCCGCGGCATGCTGACCGGCACCCTGACCGAGGCCACCCAGTTCGCCAAGGGCGACATGCGCTCGTTCCTGCCACGGTTCAGCGAGGGCAATTTCGAAAAGAACCTGGCGCTGGTCACCCGGCTGAGACAGATCGCGCTGGCGAAGAACTGCACCCCGGCACAGCTCGCCCTCGCGTGGGTCATGGCCAAGGGCGACGACATCACCCCGATCCCCGGTACCAAGCGGATCGAGATCCTGGAAGAGAATGTCGGTGCCCTCGATATCGTCATGGACAAGGACACCATGGCCCAGCTCGAGGCGCTGTTCCCGGTCGGTGCCGCCGTCGGCGAGCGCTACCCGGCCCAGATGAGCCGGCTGGCCCAATCCGAGCGCCGGTGAGGGCATATAAGGCATGAGGATCGAGCAGCTTCACGACGCCATGCGGCTGGCGCTGGAGAAAGCGGGCGGCAAGACGCCGTTCGCCATCACCGGCAACAAGCCCACCGGCAGGCAGGCCGACGTCATCTTCCGGCCCGACGGCGTGGTCGCCGAAGTGCAGCTCTACCAGGAGACCCAGCTCGGCATCGAGCAGTTCATATCGGTGTTCTACGACACCTACAATCGCTGGCTGTTCACCTATGAGACGCCGCTGGTGCGGGGCCGCGGCCAGATCGACACCGCGAACCTGCCGCGAGAATCCGCCGACCAACTGATGCGCATCCTGACGCGCAACCTGTCAGCGCCGCTGATCACCGCCAACAAGCAGATCAAGCAAGGCAAGATCGACTTCGCCATGCGCACCGCACACGGCCTGCTGGCCCTGGTGATGCCGCTGGGCGTGCCGATAGACCCGGCGATCGTGCTCCACGGCATCTCCCGGGTTTTCGCCTCGTCGCCGGACGACTGGGACCACATCGACCACATTCTTCTGGCCACCTGCCGGGTCGACGAGATCGACCCCGACCACCGCCCGCCCTACTGGTCGATCATCACCCGCGCAGGCCAGGAGCTGCTGCCGGCCGGCTTCGAGGAGAGGTTGAAGAGCGCCTGGTTCGGCATCCTGAGCACGCATTTTGGCAAGGATATAGAGCCGACCGAGGCGGAAGTGTTCACGGGCTTCGGCCCCTGACGCCTCGCGCCGCTGCCATACCAGGCTTGCCCAGATTTCAGTAGAACTGTCGTGCGGCGCGCGGGAGCGCGGAACCCCGGTCCGTAGCCGGTCGTTTGTCTGATAGCGCAGGCATCATCTGCGCCTATCCAACGGGAGCCGCTAATGAACAGAATCGCAATTTTGACCGGCGCAGCGCTGCTGGCCGCAGCTGCCGCTACGGGCGGTGCCGCTTATGGACAGGGTGCGCCACAGAACGTGCAGCTGGTCAGGGTGGACGTCACCACGCTGGCGTCGGGTTACCGCGCCTCCAAGGTCATCGGCAGTAACGTCGTGAACGACGGCAATGACAAGATCGGCGCCATCGACGATCTGCTTGTAAGCCCTGATGGAAAGAGGCCCTTCGCCGTATTGTCGGTCGGCGGTTTCCTCGGAATGGGAACGCGTTATGTCATCGTTCCCTACGAGGCCCTCGTCTTTGGCAAGGACAAGATCATCTTGCCGGGCGGTTCCGTGGACGGTCTGAAGACACTGCCGGAATTCAAATACGCGACCGATTGATCGGTACAAAGCACAGCGCCGGTGCGCCGTTTGGCAGGGGAAGCTCCTGCCGGGACGTCTGAACAATGGGGCATGGGGGTATACCGGCTGCCCTCCATCCTCACTCCAGGGAGCATCGAATGGCACCCAAACCTAGATCGCGAGATGGACGCGCCGCGGATGGCAAGTCGCCAACGCCGCAGACGACCGGCTCGAGCGATGCTGATGAACAGGCCAGCCGTGGTCGCAGCCAGTATGGGCAGGTTGGCGGCACGCGGGAGACCGCAGCCGATGAGGGCGGATACGGACCGGATGGCCGGCAGGGCGGCTTGGGCGAGGAGAAGCCCGAGGCGCAGGCTGCAAGAGGTCAGGACGCGCCCGGCAAGAACCTGGGACGACGCAGCGGCACCCCAGACACGGGACCCGACAAGAAGTAGTGGTCGCACCTTAAGCGCGGTGAGCGGATCGGCCGAAGGTGAAGCCGGAATCTCTCAGTCGTCCCGCACCTTCCCGCGCAGGCTCTTCACGCCAGCCCGCTTGGCCTTGTCCTCGCGCCGTTCCGCCTTCGCCGCCTTGCTCGGCTTCGTCGCCCGCCGCTTGACCGGCGGCACCGCCGCCTTGCGGATCAAACCCAGCAGCCGTTCCAGCGCGTCGGCGCGGTTGCGTTCCTGGGTACGGTAGCTCTGGGCGGTGATCACCAGCACGCCGTCCTGGGTCATCCGGCTGCCGGCCTGCGCGATCAGCCGGATGGCCACGTCGTTGGGCAGCGACGGCGACCGGCGCACGTCGAAGCGGAGTTGCACCGCTGTCGCCACCTTGTTGACGTTCTGGCCGCCCGGGCCGCCCGCGCGGATGAAGCTCTCGTCGAGCTCGCTGTCGTCGATCGAAATCGACTCGGTGACCGGAATGGCCGCCATGACGCTACAGCGCGGCGGCGGCGGCCAGTGCCTGCGACATGCCGGTGTAGGAGCCTTCCAGCATCCTGGCGACCTCGTTCGCGTCGGCTCCCGGGACGGCTTCGAACTCGCCCGTCCAGTTCAGCCGGCAGCCGCCCGGCCGCTCGCTGACCACCACCTTCCCCTTGTACTGAGCCATGCCGATCGGCTGGCCGGCGACCAGCGTGTAGACCTGCGTGCGGGTGCCGTGGTCCAGCGTGTCGAGGCGCTCGGCCATCTGGCCGATACCGGGAAGGTTGAGGTGACGGGTCATGCCGACACCCGGGCCGCCGGTGATCTCGATGGTGCGCCCCGGGTCCGTGCCGGTCCAGTTCAGGAAGCCGGCGAAATCCGCCAGCACCTTCCACACCGCATCCGCCGGCACCGGCAGATCCTGTTCGACTTTCACGGTTCCCATCGGCCTCTCCCCAAATTGGCTGCGCCGCGGACGACCGTCCGCGGCGCAGGAACCATATCACCGCCGCGCCGGGCGGAGAAACTAGCGGATATCGACGAACGGGCTGTCGCCGGGCTTCCACAACTCATGCGCCCGCTTCAACGACGTCCAGCGCTCCCGCATCTTGGGCGGCGGGTCGCCGTGGAGCTCGGTGAAGCAGCCATTGACCGAGCGCGTGTCGAAATAGGCCGCGTCCACATGGTCGGCATGCAGACGGGAGGCGCATTCGAAGCCCATGTCCTGGAGGCGATTGAACTCGCCCTCGAAGTCGCGGGCCAGGAAGGCGACGTGATGGAAACCCTCCTCGCCGCGCTTGTACATGTCGCGGTAGATGGACGGCTTCTCGTCATGCTGCTCGATGAACTGGATCATGATGTCGCCCAGGTAACCGAACGCATAGGATACGTCGGCCTCGATGTCCTGGCCGCGGTACTCGAAACTGTCGGTCTTGTGGTGCGCCGCGATGCGGAACGGCCCGGCGCCGTAGAGATCGCTCCACTTCCTGGCCGCCTCCTCGACGCTGTTGACGAAGTAGGCCTGCTGGAACATCGGATAACCATTGCGTGGGTCAGCCATGATTGCCTCCTACAGGGTCAGGAACGGGCTGTCGCCGGGGCGCCACAGCTCGTGGGCGCGGTGCATGGCCATCCAGCGGCCCATCAGGTGGGGCGGATCGCCATGCAGTTCGGTGAAGCCGCCATTGACCGATCTTGTGTCGAAATAGCAGGCGTCCACTTCGTCGGCGTACAGCCGGCAGGCGCTTTCGAATCCCATGTCCTGCCACCGCTTGAACTCGCCCTCGAAGTCGTGGACCAGCGTGGCGACGTGATGGAAGCCCTCTTCGCCCTTCTTGTACATGTCGCGGTAGATCGACGGTTTGTCGTCATGCTGCTGGATGAACTGGATCATCATGTTGCCGAGGTACCCGAACGCATAGGACACGTCGGCCTCGGTGTCGGTGCCGCGGTACTCGAACTTGACGGTCTTGTGGTGCGGCACGATGCGGAACGGGCCGGCGCCGAACAGCCGGCTCCATTTCACGATCGACTCTTCCAGGTCGTTGACCAGATAGGCCTCCTGGAACAGCGGATAGGATTTACGGAAATCGACCATGACGTCTCCCTCGTTCTGTCGGTGCCGGAGTCTTGCGGCAAAACCGCTCCGAAGGGAAGAGGGGAACATGCATGAGTGAATTTTTCAGGCAGGCAACTCCACCGTCGCCGTCCCCTTGAGCGGCGGCTCGGTGTTGGGGCGCTCCAGCCAGATGTCGCAGTCGGCCAGCCGTTTGCCGGCTTCCTCGCGAACCGCGGTCACAACACCCTTCGCGGTGATGTGGTCACCGTCGAGGACCGCCATCGGAAAGGTCATGACCAGGCGCCGGATCGTGCCGGGACCGGCCCATTCGTGCAGCATGTTGATCATGTAGCTCAGCCCCAGCGGCCCCTGGTTGATGGTGTGCTGGCCGAAGCCCAGCGCAGCGACCGACTTGCGGTCCCAATGGACCGGGTTGGGATCGCGCAGGATGGCGGCCATGGTGCGCATCCGCTCGGGACGCACGCTTTCCATCACCCAATCGGGAATCTTGTCGCCTGCCTTGACGTTCACAGCACGCCCCTCCGGTAATGCCAGGTAATGGTGGTCCGCGCCGCCAGTGCACCGTCCGGCTGCGCCACCTCGAACTGGAACTGGATGCGGTCATACAATCGGTCGTTCCGCGATGTCCGGCGTTCCGCTGAAACGATCTTGCCGGAGATGCGGTAGGGCACGTCTTCCTTCAACGGCACGAACATTTCCCAGTCATAGCTCTCGATGCCGATCGAGAAGTCGGACTCGGCCTGCCCAAGGGCGAACATCTCGCCGATGGTGGTCTTGCTGCCCAGGATCGGCATGTGGAACAGCACCACGGGATGGACCATCCCGTCGGGCAGCAACTCGGCGCCGGTGCATTCGGTGAGCAGGAAGTTTTCCCAATGCTCGACCATGTAGACGCCGCCTGGAAAGGCGTGGCCGACGATGCCGATGATCTCCGCCTCGGGCGGAACGGGCCTGGTTGCTGTCATGATCTTCCCCGGTTGCAGACGGCGCCTAGGTTATGCGCACGCCCATGGACCGGTCAAACCCGCAGAAAATGCGTGCTTGCCGATTTCATTGGTCCGCAAACCGGGCTAGGCTGTGCCGAACGGACGGGGAGGTTCGCATGCCGATGATCGTGGAACGCAACTGCTTTTCGGGGCTCGACGGGGTCTATGACCAGCTCAAGGCGCGTCAGCTGTGGCCGCTGACGTCGGTGCACGAGAAGGCGCTGCAGCGCGAGGCGCCGCACTGGCACCCCTACAACAACCACGTTTTCCTGCTGGAAGGCACGGCCAGCTTCTTCGACGAGGATGCCGGCATTCGCTACGACCTGAAAGGGGGCGACCTCTGCATCGTTCCCGCCAAGACGCTTCACGCGGCCGCGTCGGACGGGCCGATGGTGCTGATGGTCTGCTTCGACGAGCCGACACCTGGCTCGAAGATCAAGGCAAACCCGGCCGAAGAGCCGCGCTGAAAAGAATAGGGCGCGCCAGAGCGCGCCCTTCTCGTCCAGCTAGTGGCTGGGACGATTATTTCTTCGAAGTCACGGTCAGCGAGGAAACCTCGAACAGGCCCTTCTTCGATTCGTACTTGGCGCGGATCGAGGAACCCGGCGTCAGGTCGGCCTCGTTCACGTCGTCGCCGTAGTGCAGCTCGACGCCGTTCTTCAGGCGGATGATGTTGTTCTCGGCGTCGACCTTATCGATCCGGCCGCGGATATCGGCGGCCTGGGCGGCGCCAATGGTGGCGACGGCGAGGACGCCGGCCACCGCAAGAGACACAATCTTCTTCATTGTACTACCTTCCATGGGTACGTTGCTGGCGCGGCTTATATCGGAGTGTAATAGCCATTCCATCCAGCATCGCTGCAACGCAGCCGTGCATTTATGCGCGCGTGCATGTTTTCACGCGGGCTGTGCGGGAATGCGCCGTCTGGGCCGCGGAGGAAGAAATGTAACGTGGGTGTGTCACGGAACTGAAACAATCGGCTGCTAGACCGGCCTGATGCTGGATCGCGTCGGCCTGATCTCCGCCTATCATTTCGACGGCCGCGGCAATGCGCGCCCGGTCGGCTGGGACGACCTGCCGGCGCTGAACGACATCGACGGTTTCACCTGGATCCACCTGCAGCAGAACGCCACCTACACGAAGGACTGGCTGAGCCGCGAGAGCGGGCTCGACCCGGTGGTTGTCGAGGGGTTGCTGGCGCGGCAGTCGCGGCCGCGTTGCACCGAGTTCGTCGACGGCCTGCTGCTCGACCTGCGGGGCGTCAACCTGGACCCGACCTGCGAGGAGGAGATGGCGCCGCTCCATGTCTGGGTGGAACAGAAGCGGTTGATCACCGTGCGGCTCTACCGCATCAAGGCGACCCGCGACATCCGCGATCAGCTCGCCGCCGGCCACGCGCCATCGTCCATCGGCGGGCTGCTGGCGCGGCTGACCCACCGGCTGATCGAGCGTGTCGAGCCGGCGGTCACCGCCATCGACGACGACATGGATCTGCTCGAGCACGACATGGTCGAGGACCGGAGTGCCGCCACCCGCGCGCGGCTCAACGGCCTGCGCCGGCGCGCGGTCGCGCTGCACCGTTATGTGGGGCCGCAGCAGATGGCGCTCGCCAGGCTCGCCAACCAGCGGGCGCTCGACATCGACGACCATGCGCGCGGCCGGCTGCGCGACGTGGCCGATGACGCCAGCCGCTCGGTCGCCGACCTGGACGCCATCCGCGAGCGCGGCAAGCTGATCCACGAGGAGATGGAGGCCCGCGTCAACGACCGGATGCAGGCCAACATGTACCTGCTGTCCATGGTCTCGGTGGTGTTCCTGCCGCTGACCCTGCTGACCGGCCTGCTCGGCATCAACGTGGCCGGCATTCCTGCCTCCGAAAGCCCGCACGCGTTCTGGAGCGTCTGCTTTATCCTGCTCGTGCTGGGCGTCATCGAGATCTGGTATCTGCGCCGGCGCTACCTGTCCTGACCGGCAGCACTGCCGGTGTCCGACAAGCGCGACTGGAATCCCGGAACGGAATTTGCCATTGTCGGCACCGGGGAAGACTACACGGGGACGCATGATGAACAGGATGGACTTTCCGGCCGCCCGCAGCTTCGCGCTCAATCCCGAGGCCAAGCCCGGCTCGTCCGAGGCGTTGTCGCCGTACCAGGATTACGGCGACCGCTTCTATTCCACCGACCGCTACGTGTCGCCCGAATGGGCGCGGCGGGAATGGGAGAACATGTGGACCCGCGTCTGGACCCTCGCCGGGATCGCCCGGGACATTCCGGAAGTTGGCGACTACTTCAAGTACGATCTGGGTCCGGAAAGCTTCATCGTCACCCGCCACGGCGACGGTGCGGACGACATCTCGGCCTACTACAATGTCTGCCATCACCGCGGCAACCGGCTGGTGATGAGCGAGTTCGGCCACGCAAGCTCGTTCAAATGCGCCTTCCATTCCTGGGAATGGAACCTGGACGGCACCCTGAAGAACATCCAGGACCGCGAGACCTTCCGCAACGCCGTCGTCGAGGACAATCCACCGCTGACCCCGGTCCGCTGCGAGATCTGGTCCGGCCTGGTGTTCATCAACATGGACATGGACGCCGCGCCCCTGCTCGACTTCCTGGGTGAGGTGGCCGATCACCTGCAGCCGTTCCACTTCGAGAACATGCATGTTGTGAAGGACCTGGAGACGCAGTGGCCGTGCAACTGGAAGATCGGCCATGACGCGTTCATCGAGGTCTATCATGTCCACGCGGTGCATCCGGAGATCCTGACGTTCTTCAACGACCGCGAGGTGCAGTGGGACACTTATCCCAACGGCATGAGCCGCCAGCTGCTGAAATTCGGCGAGGTCAGCCCCAAGCTGGATGACCACGACACGCTGAACGACGGCCTGGCCTACCTGCTGTCCGAGGTCGAGGTCACGCCCGAGGACTTCGGCAAGCGGTCGCCCAACGACGCGCGCCGGGTGATCCAGCAGGCCAAGCGTAAATGGGCCGAGAAGCGCGGCATCGACTACAGCGAATTCACCGACAACCAGCTGACCGACGACTGGAACTACTCCTTCTTCCCCAACATCACGCTGAACGCCCATCCCGAGGGCCTGCTGATCCAGCGCTTCCGGCCGCACCGGTCGGACCCGGAGAAGATGACCTACGACCTGCTGGTGCTGATCCGCCCGGTGGCCGATCCCAACTACAAGGTTCCCGCCTATATGGGCGTGGAGGACGGCACCGACCTGTCGGGCGAGACCCGGCCCGAGCGCATGCACATCGAATATGGCAAGCCGGGCCTGGGCTACGTCATCAACCAGGACGCGACCATGATGGGCTTCGTCCATCAGGGCGTGCAGTCGCGCGGCTACAGGGGCGCCCGCTACTCGGACCAGGAGCAGCAACTGCGCCACTGGCACAACGAGCTGGAGCGTTATGTGCGGGGCGAGAAGTAAGGGGTTTCGCCTCCCCACGTTGTCATCCCCGCCAAGCGAAGCGCGCGCGGGGACCCATGTCGATGCAGGCCAAAACATCACCGTGTCCCTGAGCTTGTCCAAGGGCCTGCACCAACGGTTGTGCAATGCCCTTCGACAAACTCAGGGGCACGGATAGTAAGGTCTCGCCCATACATGAGTCCCGCGTTCGCTGTGCTCAGCGGCGATGACACGAAAGCTGGAGAATTACGGCCGCGGCGTGATCTGCACGTCCAGCGTCTGCTGCTGGCCGCCGCGCAGGATTTCCAGCCGCACCGACTGACCGGCCTGCAGCCGTTCCGCCTGGTACTGCAGATCCTTGGGCTGCGCGATCGCATGGCCGTCGAAGGCCACGATGATGTCCCCGCGGCGCAGGCCGGCCTTTTGCGCCGGGCTTCCCAACACGGCATTCAGCACATAGGCGCCCTCGGTGCCCTGCGCGCCGGTCCGGTACGCCGTCTGCGGCGACACCGGCGCGACCTGGACGCCGAGCCAGCCGGGCGCGCCGGAACGCGCGTAGGGCCCGGCCATCTGCGGCGCGGTGCCGCCATAGCCGTTGCGGGCCGCGTCCTCGGTCAGGGCCCGCTGCTCGAGGCGCTGTTCGCCTTTGCCGGCATCCTGCTCCATGCACCGGCGGTACTCCTCGCGCTTCTGCTCGTACTGACGGAAGAAGTCGTCGGAGCACTGGCGGAACGCGGGGTTGGGCCGGCCAGGCTCGGCGCTGGCCCGCGCTGAGGCGCAGGCCTGGTCGCGCGGTCGCATGGGATTGTCCGGCGGGCCACGGAACTGCTCCAGCTCGTCGGCCACATCGTCGCACGAGCTGCGCACGCCTGCCTGGTCGTCATAGTGCGGCGCACCCGGCCCACCGGGAGGCGCACCACCATAGGAGCGCGGCGCGCCCTGGCCGTAGGAGGGCGGCGGCGCGCTGCGCGGCGACGGCTGGGGCGCATAGGACGGCACGCCGCCCGGCCCGGGCAGCCGCGTCGGGCCGGTCGTCGACCCGGTCGCCGGATCATAGGCGCCGCCGGCGGCCGGATCCGCGTAGGGATTTTCGCCCGTGTCGGTCTCATCGTCGGCCGGCGCGCCATAGGATTGGCCACGACCTGACTGGTCAGACGGCCGGTCATAGCTGCCGTCCTCGCCTGGAGGGGGCTGGAGCGATTCGCTGGTGACCTGGGCGTGCGCCGTTCCGGCGAACAGGAGCAGGACTGTAATGGCGATAGCGCGGCAAACCACGGGCAACCTCTTTCGTCTACAATTGGCGTCGTCGACTCCGGCGGTATCATTCCGCAGGGCTGCGGCCAATACCATCCGCCTGAGGAAATGGGTATTCCCAACGTGATCCGCACGCCGGTTGTGTTCCCTACCGGCGATCCTTACTGTTTTGGCGGGGAATACGGGGAAGCGCATGAACCGACATCGCATCGAGGCGACCACCTTTGGCGACCTGCTGCTCAAGGCAGCGGACCGCTGGCCGGACAATGATGCCATCGTGTTCCCCGAAAGCCGCCGCACCTACCGCCAGACTGTCGAAAAGGCCTATGAGATCGCCCGGTCGCTGATCGCGCTGGGCGTGGAGCCCGGCCAGCACGTCGGCATCCTGATGCCCAACTGCATGCCCTATGTGGACCTGATCCTGGGCTGCGCCCTGGCGGGCATCGTGTCGGTGCCGATCAACGCCCGATTCAAGGCCCACGAGATGGGCTACGTGATCGAGAACGCCGACCTGGTCGCGCTGTTCACCAGCGACCTGATCTCCGAATACGCCGATTTTGCCGCCGTGTTGGGCGACGCGTTCCCCGACCTGAAACACCAGCAGGACGTGCGCTGCCTTGACCTGAAGGGCGCGCCGCTGCTGAAAACCCTGGTCATGTATGGCGGCGCCTCGCCGCAGGGATTCATGAACTGGCGGGATTTCGAGGCGTTGAAGGGCGGCGCCACCGATGACGACGTCGAGCGGCGCCGCATCGCCGTGGCGCTGAACGACCCATGCATCATGATGTACACGTCGGGCACCACGGCGAACCCGAAGGGCTGCCCGATCACCCATGAACACCTGGTGCGCAACGGCATCAACATGAACCGGGAAAATTACCTGATGGGTCCGGCCGACCGTATGTGGGACCCGCTGCCGTTGTTCCACATGTCGACCATCCTGCCCATGGCCGCCCTGTTCGATGCCGGTGCCACCTTCGTCACCTCTACCCATTTCGAGGCGGGCGCAGCGCTGCAGATGATCGAGGAGGAGAAGGCGACCGTGCTGTTCGCCGCCTTCCCCACCATCACCGCAGCCCTGGTCAACCATCCGGACTTCAAGACCCGCGACCTCAGCCGGGTAAAGCGCATCAACAACGTGGCGCCGCCCGACCTGATGCGCCAGTTCGAGGCCGCCTTTCCACAGGCCCGGCAGACCGCCGCCTACGGCCTCACCGAAGTCGGCGGCGTCATCGCCTTCGGCCATCCTGACGACAGCGAGGAGCATCGCCTCCGCGCCTGCGGCACGCCGTTCCCGGGCATCGAGGTCCGCGTCACCGATCCTGACACGGGCGAGCAAATGCCCAACGGCCAGCGCGGCGAGCTGGTCATCCGGGGATACGCGGTGTTTGACGGCTACTACAAGGACCCGGTCAAGACCGCCGAGACATTCCGCGACGGCTGGTTCCGTACCGGCGACCTAGGGATGGTGGACGATGCCGGCCAGATCTTCTTCCTCGGCCGTCTCAAGGACATGCTCAAGGTCGGCGGCGAGAACGTCGCCGCCGTGGAGATCGAGTCCTTCATCTCCAACCATCCGGCGGTGAAGCTGGTGCAGGTCGTCGGCGTGCCCGATGCGCGCCTCGTCGAGGTGGCGGCCGCGTTCATCGAGCTGCGCCCCGGCGCCCAGGCCACCGAACAGGAGATCATCGACTTCTGCAAGGGCAGGATCGCCAGCTTCAAGGTGCCGCGCCATGTGCGCTTCGTCACCGAGTGGCCCATGTCCTCGACCAAGATCCAGAAATATAAGCTGCGGGACGACTTCGTCGCCGACCAGGCGGCCGCCGAGTGAGCGTCCCCTCCGCCGTCGCCGCCGACGCTCCCTATCCGGCGCTGTCGAAGGCCTGGCAGGCCCTCGGAATACTGGCGATCGCCACCGTGTTCGCGTTCGTCGACCGGCACCTGCTCTATATCCTGAGCGAGCCGGTCAAGCAGACGCTGGCCATCACCGACACCCAGATCAGCCTGCTCCAGGGCATGGCGTTCGTTGTGTTCTACGCCCTGTTCGGCTTGCCCATCGGCCGGCTGGTGGACCGCAGGAACCGGCGCAACATCGTCATCGCGGGCATCGTCGCCTGGAGCCTGATGACGATCGCGTGCGGCATGGCGACGGATTTCTGGACGCTGGCCGCCGCCCGCGCTGGCGTCGGCATCGGCGAGGCGGCCCTCGCGCCTGCCGCGTTCTCGATGATCGCCGACTATTTCCCGCCGCGGCTGCGCGGGCGCGCCATGGCCGTGATCGTCATGTCGGTCACGCTTGGCTCGGGCTGCTCATACCTGATCGGCGCCGGCATGGCCAATCTCGTACCTGGCGCCGAGCAGGTGGAACTGCCTCTGCTGGGCGCGACCTATGGCTGGCAGCTTACCTTCTATGTTTGCGCCCTGCCCGGCTTCCTGGTCGCCGTCATGCTGCTCTTCATCGGCGAGCCGGCGCGGCGCAAGACGGTCCCGCAGGCCATCACCGAAGACACGCCCATCGGCGGCGTCACGCTCTGGTCCTACGCCGGCCGCCACCGGGTGATCCTGTTCTGCCTGATGCTGGGTGCCGGCTTCGTGGCAATCGTGTCCTATGCCGTCGTCGCCTGGATGACGGCCCTCTATGTCCGGTACTTCGGCTATACCGTTGCCACCATCGGCACGACGCTGGGCCTGATCAATATCATCGCCGGCCTTCCCGGCGGCATGGTCGGCGGCTATCTGAGCGACTATTTCGCCAATCGCGGGTCGCGCGGCGGCCGGTTCAACGTGATGGTCATCGGCATCGTGCTCGGCATTCCGGTGCTGATCCTCTGGCCGACCGTGGACTCGGCCTTGGCCAGTCTCGCCTGCCTCGCCGGGCTGATGTTCATCATGCCGCTGATCGTCGCCAGCATCCCGAGCACGCTGCAGGCCATCGTGCCCAACCAGTTCCGGGGACAGCTTACCGCCGTGCTCTACCTGATCAACGGCATCTTCGGGGTGGCGCTGGGGCCGCTGCTGATCGCGCTGGGTACGGACTATCTGTTCGCAGAAGGCGGCCTGCGGCAATCGTTGCTGGTGATCCTGCCCGGCATGATGACCATCGCCTGGGTGCTGATCCTCATCGGCCGGCCGGCCTACGAACGCGCCCGCCTCGAGCTGCCGGAATAGGACTCAGCCGGCCATGTCCATCCTCGCGCGCTGGTAGCCGCGCCAGCCCAGCAACGAGAGCCCGAACGCCAGCGTCATGGTGATCGGCGGCAGCACAAGCAGCGACATCCTCACGCCGCTCTCGACGAACAGGTAGTCGGTTGCCAGCGCGATGGATACCGACCCCACGCCGACCCCGAAGATGCCGTTGATCAGGTAGAGGACCGCGATGATCTGCCCCCGGAACTGGTTGGGCACGATCTCCTGCATGGCGCTGGGAATGCCCACCGAGACGATGTTCATGATCAGGTGGGTCGCCAGCAGGAAGGCGATGCTGAGCGGCACTGAACCGACCGCCACCCAGAGCACCAGGAATGGCACGCACGCCAGTGTCGCCAGGCAGATCACGTTGTAGCGGCCGCCCCGCCATGCCCGCGAGGAAAAGAAGTCGCTGAACCACCCGCCCGTCAGCCCGCCGCTGATGCCCGCCACGATGCTGAGGACGCCGATGATGATGCCCACCTGCCCGACGGGCAGGCCGAAATGCCGCAAATAATAGGTCGCCATCCACGCGGACACGGCATAGGCGGTTACCGCGAACATGGCCGCCGCGCCGAGGAAACAGGCGAGCAGAGCACCATTCCGGCGGACGAAGCTCCACAGCGTCGCCGGCACGACGACGCCGGCATCCGGGTCCGGCAATGCGGGCACGGTTTCCCGGCGCGGCGCTTCCCGGATGGTGAACAGCAGCAGCGCGATCAGCAGGCCGGGCAGGCCGGCTGCGAAGAACGCGATCTGCCAGCCGAAGGACAGCCCGACCAGCGGCAGGTCCACCTGGCTGGCGCCCGGCACGAGGCTGAGGACAAGACTGCCGAGCAGGAACGACGACCCCGAGCCGATCGGCGCCGCGAGTACCACGCAGGCCATGGCGCGCCCGCGCAGGCGCTGCGGGAAATAGTCCGAGATCAGCGAATAGGCCGCCGGCGCGAGGCACGCCTCACCGACACCGACGCCGGCACGGGCCGCGAACAGCGTCCAGAAATTGTCCGCCATGCCGCACAGCACGGTCATGACGCTCCAGAGAAGGATGCCGCCGATGACGATGTTGCGCCGGTTGCGGCGATCGACCAGCCGTCCGATGGGCAGGCCGAACAGCGCATAGAAAACGATGAATGCCATGCCCTGCAGCAGGCCGAGCTGGGTGTCGGTAAAGCCAAGCGTCTGGCGTATGGGATCGACAAGGATGTAGAGGAGCTGCCGGTCCAGATAGGAGAACACCGTGGCGATGGCGAGCACGCCCACCGCCTGCCAGGCGTGGGATCGGCGCGGATAGGCCGGCTCGGTGTCGGTCACACCGTCACATACGACACGTCAAAGCGCCCGGGCCGCGAGGTTGGCCGTACGGAACGCGTGCGGCAGGAACGCCTGCTCGACGGCGTCACCCACCACGTGGACCGGAATCCCCCGCGCCTCGATCTCGTCGGCCAGCGTGTTGTTGGGACGGTTGGGCGTCACCAGCACGACGGTCTCGGCCGAAACGGCCATGTCCGGCCAGCCTTCCAGCGATCCGACAACGGCGTCGTCCGACCCGATCTCCTTCAGGTAGGCCCTGGTCACCAGCCTGAAGCGCCCATCCTTGTTGAGCCGCTCCAGCGCCGGCACGGCGACGCCGGGCACCATCATCTTCGGCGCGAAGATTTCCTTGGTGGTGACGAAGGTGACGGTCGCGCCCTTCTCCACCAGGAATTCGGCGGCGCCGATGCCCTCGTAGCCGCCCACGTCGTCGAGCACCAGCGCGGTGCCGCCGATCTGGTTGTGGCGGCCGGTCAGCAGTTGCGCGGTCGACACCACATGGTCCTGGTTCACGCCGCCCGGATGGCTATCGGGCATCGCCGTCTGGACCCCGTCCATGCGCGGCGACGCGCCGGTCGCGAGGATTACTGCGTCTGGCTTGTGATCGTCGAGATAGGCCTGGTCGACCCAGGTGTTGAGCAGCACACGCACGCCGCGCCGGTCCATTTCATCCTCGAGCCAGTCGACCACGTCGCCGATACCGGCATGCTTGGGCGCCAGCCGCGCCACCTGAACCGTGCCGCCCAGCCTGGGTCCCGCCTCCGCCAGGGTGACGCGGTGGCCCCGCAGCGCCGCCACCCGCGCCGCCTCCATGCCGGCCGGGCCGCCGCCCACCACCAGCACGTCCTTCGGCGACGACGCGGGCGGCAGATCCTCGCCGAGGGTCAGCTCGCGGCCCGCGACCACGTTCACCGTGCAGGCGATGCGTCCCGCCATCAGCCCGCCGAGGCAACCCTGGTTGCAGCCGATGCACGGCCTGATCTCGTGGCCGCGCCCCTCCAGCGTCTTGCGGACGATGTCCGGGTCGGCGATGTGGGCGCGGGTCATGCCGACCATGTCGGCGTCGCCGCGGGCGATGGCGTCGTCCACATCCTGCAGCGTTCTGAACCGGCCGGTGACGAAGCGCGGGATGCGGTCCTTGGCCACCCGCATCACCGGCACGCTCATGTGCAGTTCGTAGCCGGTGTCCTCATGCATGGCGCCGATGATCTTGGAGCTGGCCGTCCCCGAGGCGCCGTGGGAGACGTCGAGGAAATCTATCAGGTCCTCCTGCAGCACCCGCGCAACGATCTGCTGGTGTTCCTCGACATTGAGCCAGCCCGGCGCGTTGTTCGGCCCGACCCGCAGGCCAAAGGGGTATTTCGGGCCGACCATGGCCCGCACGGCGCGCAGCGTCTCCATCAGCAGCCGCATGCGGTTCTCGAAGCTGCCGCCATACTCGTCGGTACGGTGGTTGAACTTCTCGGAAATGAACTGCTGGAACAGGAAGTTGTGGGCCGCATGCACCTCGACGCCGTCGAGCCCGCCCTCGACCGCGCGACGCGCCGCCTGGGCGAAGGCGTCGACGACCTCGGCGATCTCGTCCTTCGTCATGGCGTGCGAGGTCATGCCGGTCAGCGGGTTGACCAGGATTTCCGATGCCGACCAGGGCTGCGCCCAGGGCGGCCCCTGCAGGTAACCCATATGGTTGATCTGCGAGAACATCCGCATGCCGTGCGGCTTCACCGCCTTCATCAGTTTTTGATAGCGCGGGATGATGTCGTCGCTCCAGGCGTGCATGGTCATGGGACCGGTCCTGTGCACGCTGGAGGCTTCGGTCAGCGACAGGCCGACGCCGCCCTTGGCCCGGGCTTCATGGTAGGCGATCAGATCGTCGGACAGATCGGCGCCGAGGTTCGTGCCGTGCGCCGTGCGCAGCACCCGGTTCTTGATTTCCAGCCCGTTGATCACGAGCGGACTGAACACGTGTTCCAGCGCCATCCAGATTCCCCTGCAAGTCTCCCGGCGGCCATCATGGTGTGCGGGACAAGGTCCGTCAAACGTGACTTTTCTGCCGCGACCCGGGTGAAAAAAACCAAAGCTCTTTCATTAGACCCTGATATGCCCCATATGTGGAGGTGCGCGGGGCGAAGGGCCGGTCACCGGGCCTGAAGCCCTTGTGAGAGTTGAGTTTCTTTCCCGCCGGACCGGCGGGTTGGCCGGCGTCCCTGCATATTCGTGGCGTCCGCCTATGGGGCTGGCACGGATTGCAAAAGGGCACGCAATCGTCATCGATCTCGATCAAGGATAGCTTGCGCTACCTGCGCCGGCAGTTGCTGGTCTGCACGCCGCTCAACGTGCTGAACGCCTCGGTGCCCACGAACCGCATCGCCATCACCCGCAATATCGTCTACGGCCAGCACAAGCGGAAGCGCCTGGACGTCTACCGGCCGTCAGATATTCCGGGTCCGTTGCCGGTGGTGGTGTTCTTCTATGGCGGCAAGTGGACCCAGGGCCACCGCGAGGACTATCTGTTCGCCGGCCAGGGCCTGGCATCCATGGGCTACGTGGTGGTCGTCCCGGACTACCGGCTCTATCCGGAAGTGCGCTTTCCCGCCTTCATGCACGACGCCGCCGCCGCCGTGACCTGGGCGTCGAGATACGCCCAGGACTATCGCGGCGACCCGGACCGCATCTTTCTCGTCGGCCATTCGGCCGGCGCGTTCATGGCCGCCAAACTGGTGTTCAACCTGGAATATCTGGACCAGCGCGGCTATGACGCCCGCAAGCTGCGCGGGTTCGTCGGCCTGTCCGGCCCATACGATTTCCTGCCCATGCTCAAGAAGGACCACGAGCTGGGCCAGATCTTCCGCAACCACATCGATTCCGACCTCAGCCAGCCGATCACCTACGCCCATTCGGAAGCGCCGCCGACCCTGCTGCTGAGCGGCGAGAACGATCCCATCGTCTGGCCGGTGAACTCGGAGAACCTGCAGGCCCGCCTCACCGAACTGGGCGTGCATGCCGAATACAAGAGCTATCCCAACATCAGCCACGCCGGCACGGTCCTGGCGCTGGCGCACATGTTCCGCTGGCGTGCCGGCATCGCCGAGGACGTGAACCGCTTCATCGACAAGTTCTCCCGCAAATGACCGTCTCCCGGAATCGCCTAAATTTGGGGCACGACTTACACGCGCAAGCGGTAAAGTGAAAGCGGCCGCCAATACCGCATCCATGACAAGTGAAAATGCTTTCCGGACTTGTCGACTTCCAGTCGCCGCAATACAGTCCTTGCAACCGCAAATAGTCATTGTCGAGAATTAGGCGTTGCCCTCGACGGCAGCCCAGACTCATATTGGGGCACGAGCGAGGGGATTCTTTTGGGCAATGATTGACGGATCGAGGCAATTGGCGCGCGCCATGGCAGACATGGCATGGACGGCCCTGCCCGACGGCACCATCGATTTCGTCAACGACAGGGCCAAGTCCTATAGCGGGACTGCGCCGGGCGACACGGGCGGTCTGCTGGAGTCGCTGCACCCCGACGACCGGCAAGCCATGCTCGACAACTGGCGAACGTCGTTCCGGACGGGCGAAACCTTCGAACTTGAGGCCCGCGGACTCCGCCACGACGGCATCTATCGCTGGTTCCGCATCCGGATCATACCAGTAATCGGCCACGACGGCGCCATCGACCACTGGTTCGGCATGTCCGCCGACATCCACGAGCAGCACGAGGCGCAGGACGCACTGCGGCAGGCACAGACCACGAACGAGTCCGTGCTGGCGCGACTCCAGCGCATTCTCGATCACTCGGTCGACGCCATCTGTTCCTTCACCGCCGACGGCACCTGCGTCGAGATGAGCGCGCGGTCGAAGGACATCTGGGGCTATGAGCCCGCCGAGCTGGTCGGCCGCAATTTCGGCGACCTGATCCATCCCGATGACCGGGAGGCATCGGGCCGCGACAATATCGAGATACGCTCAGGCCGCCAGGTCAGCGACATGCTGCAACGATACCACCGCAAGGATGGCGGCCTGGTTCACATCCAGTGGTCGTCGGTCTGGTCCGACGAGGAGCAGCTGTTCTTCAACATTGCGCGCGATGTCACCGCCCAGATCGAGGCCGAGGCCAGGCTGCGCCAGTCCCAGCGGCTCGAAACCTTGGGCCAGCTCACCGGCGGTGTCGCGCACGACTTCAACAACCTGCTGACGGTCATTCTGGGCAATGCCGAGTTCCTCGCCGAACAGCTGCCGGAGGATGGCGACCTGCATCGTCTGGCCATCGCCATGCAGGATGCCGCCGAACGCGGTTCGGCGCTGAATCGCCGCTTGCTGGCCTTCGCGCGGCGACAGGCGCTCGAGCCACGGGTCACCGACGTCAACGCCCTGATGGGATCCATGGATCACCTGCTGCGCCGGACGCTGGGCGAGCATGTCGAGATCGAGATCGTCCGTGCGGGCGGGCTGTGGCGCGGCTTCGTGGACCCGGCGCAAATGGAATCGGCCATTCTCAACCTGTGCCTCAATGCGCGCGACGCCATGCCAGACGGCGGGCGGCTGACCATCGAGACCGCCAACGCCCATCTGGACGGCACCTATGCAGCGAGTCACGAGGACGTACAACCGGGCCAGTATGTGATGGTCGCGGTCACCGACACCGGCCAGGGCATACCGCCGGATGTGGTCAACCGGGCCTTCGAGCCCTTCTTCACCACCAAGGACGTGGGCAAGGGCAGTGGGCTGGGCCTGTCCATGGTCTACGGCTTCGTCAAGCAGTCGGGCGGCCACATCAAGGTCTATTCCGAGGTCGGCCAGGGCACCGTCGTACGCATCTACCTGCCCCGCACCCGCGAGACCGCAGAGGACGCGGCCCCGTCTGCCGGCAGTGCCACGTCGCTGTCGGGCAGCGACAAGATCCTGCTGGTCGAGGACGACGACCTGGTCCGCAGCCATGTGGACAAGCAGCTTCGCGGCCTCGGCTACAGGGTGGTGGCCGTGGCCAACGGGCCCGAGGCGCTCGAGGTGCTGGGGAAGATTGCCGACTTCGACCTGCTGTTCACCGACGTGGTCATGCCGCGCGGCATGAACGGCCAGCAGCTCGCGGCCGAGGCTCGGCGGCTGCGTCCCGGGCTTCCCGTGCTGTTCACCTCCGGGTACACCGAGAACGCCATTATCCATCACGGCCGCCTCGATCCGGGCGTGCATCTGCTGAACAAGCGCTACCGGCGTGAGGAGATGGCCCGCAAGGTCCGCGAGGTGCTGGACGAGGCACGAGAGGCGGCGGGACAGACGACCTAGTGATACCGACCGCGCCAGCCTACACTTCGCCAATGCTGGAATTGCGGGGCGTGGTGAAACGGTTCGGCGAGGCGCAGGCGTTGGGACCGCTGTCCCTCGCGATTCCCGAAGGCAGGACCACCGTGCTCATCGGCCCCAGCGGCTGCGGCAAGTCCACGCTGCTGCGCATGTTGATCGGCCTCGCGCCGCCCGATGAGGGCGAGGCGCTGTTCGGCGGCGCGCCGCTTTCCGGCCAGCTCCCCGAAGCCCGGCGGCGCACAGGCTATGTCATCCAGGACGGCGGCCTGTTCCCGCACCTGACGGCGCGTGAAAACATCTGCCTGATGCCCGTCCATCTGGGCTGGACCGAGCGAGCCCAGGCGGAACGGGTGGATGCGCTGGCCGCCCTCACCCGCTTTCCCGCCGAACGCCTCGACGCCTGGCCGGCGGAACTGTCGGGCGGCCAGCGGCAGCGGGTAGCCATCATGCGGGCACTGGCGCTCGATCCGGACGTGCTGCTGCTCGACGAGCCGCTCGGCGGCCTCGATCCGCTGGTCCGGCGCGGGCTGCAGGACGACCTGAGGGAAATCTTCCGCGCGCTGTCCAAGACCATCGTGCTGGTGACCCACGACATGCACGAGGCGGCTTTCTTCGGCGACCTGATCGTGCTGATGCGCGACGGCGCGGTCATGCAGCAGGGCTGTATCGCGGATCTGCTGGAGCATCCGGCCGACCCGTTCGTCACCGAATTCATCCGCGCCCAGCGCAGCGAGTTGCCGCTGTGAGGCGCCTGCTGATCACGCTGATGCTGCTCGCGTGGCCGGCCCACTCCTGGGCGGTGACGGTCGGCTCCAAGGCGTTCACCGAGGGCGTGATTCTCGGCGAGATCCTGACCGGCACGCTGAAGGCGGCCGGCATCGACGCCACCCACCGCGCCGGACTGGGCGGCACGCGCATTGTCTACGAAGCGCTGAAGGGCGGCGATATCGACGCCTATGTGGACTACACCGGTACGATTTCCGGCGAGATACTGGCGGGACGCAATGCATCCACGCAAGACGCCATGCGCGCCGCCCTGCGCGAGGACGGCATCGGCATGACCGGCTCGCTGGGCTTCGAGAACACCTATGCCGTCGCCATGCGCGCCGACCGCGCCCGGACGCTGGGCATCGCGGCGGTGTCCGACCTTCGTTCCCATCCCGACCTCGAATTGGTGTTCAGCAGTGAGTTCCTTGACCGCAAGGATGGGTGGCCGCTGCTGCGCGCGCGTTATGGCCTGCCGCAGTCCGATGTCCGCGGCATGGAGCACGAACTGGCCTACCGGGCGATCGGCGCGGGCGCCATCGACGCCACCGACGTCTACACCACCGACGCCAACATTCCGGCCTACGGGCTGACGCTGCTGCGCGACGACCTCGATGTTTTTCCGGAATATCAGGCCGTCATCCTCTACCGCCTCGACCTGCCCGCCGACGCCGTCGCCGCGCTCGGGCGCCTGGAGGGCCGCATCGACGTGGCGCGGATGCAGGCGTTGAACGCCGACGTCACCCTGCATGGCAAGTCCGAGCAGGCCGCCGCAGCGGCCTTCTTCCTGCCCGGCGCGCAGCGAGTCTCCAACGCCAGCGGCCTGTGGCGGCGCCTTGCCCGCACGACGGCAGAACACCTGAGCCTGGTCGCCATCTCGCTGGGTGCGGCGATCCTCGTCGCGGTGCCCCTGGGCATCCTTGCCTTTCGCCGGCCGCGTATCGGCCAGGCCGTGCTGGCGGCGGCGGGCGTGGCCCAGACCATCCCGTCGCTGGCGCTGTTCGTGTTCATGATTCCGCTGGTCGGGATCGGCGGCCCGCCAGCGCTCATCGCCCTGTTCCTCTACAGCCTGCTGCCGATCATCCGGAACACCCATGCCGGCCTGATCGGCATCCCGGCCTCGTTGCGGGAATCCGCCGAGGCGCTCGGCCTGCCGCGCGGCACCATCCTGCGGCGCATCGAGCTGCCGCTGGCCGCCCCGTCGATCATGGCCGGCATCAAGACCGCCGCCGTCATCAATGTCGGCACCGCGACCCTGGGTGCGCTGATCGGTGCCGGCGGCTACGGCCAGCCGATCCTGACCGGCATTCGCCTCGCCGACACCGGCCTGATCCTGGAAGGCGCCGTGCCCGCCGCCCTGCTGGCGCTGCTCACGCAAGGCCTGTTCGAGCTCGCCGAACGCAGGCTCGTCCCCCGGGGATTGCGCTTGCCGCATCCGGCCCCCGGTGCATAATCCCCGGCCATGAGCGTAGACCCCGAAAAGTTCCAGCGGATGATCCAGAGCCAGAAGTTCCTGGACGGAATCCCGCACATGGGTGCGCTCGGTGTCCAGCTCGTCAATTTCGAAGTCGGCAAGGTGACGGTCCGCCTGCCTTACCGGCCGGAGATCGTCGGCAATCCGGACACCGGCGTCATCGCCGGCGGCGCGATCTCGGCGCTGCTCGACAATGTCTGCGGCTCGTCGGTCGTGGCCCGGGTCGCACGGCCAAACGCCTTCGCCACCCTGGATCTGCGGATCGACTACATGAAACCAGCCGTGCCGGAACGCGACGTCTTCGCCTTCGCCGAATGCTACAAGGTGACCCGGCTGATCGCCTTTGTCCGCGGCTACGCCTACCAGGACTCATCGGACGAACCGATCGCCAACGCCACCGCCACCTTCATGTTCACCGGAAAGGGCATGCTCGCCCAGGCGAAGGGCCTATGACCGCCTTCCATGAGACCTTCGGGCGCATGAAGCAGGCCAACGATTTCTCCGGCCTGCAGCAGGCCGTGCCCTATGCGAAGTTCCTCGGCATCTCCGCCGCCATCGAGGAAGGCCGGGTGATCACCAGCATGGCCTATGCCGACACGCTGATCGGCAACACGACCCTGCCGGCGCTTCATGGCGGCACCATCGCCGCGCTGCTGGAGCTGGCGGCCCTGTTCCAGATCGCCTACGAGATCGAGACCGAGGCGATGCCCAAGACCATCACCATCACCATCGACTACATGCGCTCGGGCGCGGCCCGCGACACCTATGCCCGCGCCTGGGCCACCCGCATCGGCCGCCGGGTCGCGAACGTCCGCGCCGAAGCGTGGCAAGACGATCCGTCGAAGCCCATCGCCGCCGCCAACGCCAATTTCCTGCTGGCGTAAATTTCCTTCCTCGCTGCGCGTGCAAAATCACGGATGGTGAGAAATGTTCCCATGCGGTAAATAACGCACCGAGCATTCATTCAGAACGGAACCTCCCATGTCCCAGAATACCGTCGTGCGCTTCGTCAAGCGGCCCACCGGCTTCGTCGATGAGAGCAGCTTCGCCATCGAGACCGCGCCGATGCCGAAGCCGGCCGACGGCCAGATCCTGCTGCGCAATTTCTACCATTCGCTCGACCCGTATATGCGCCCGCGCATGACCGAGATGGACAGCTATACACCGCCTTTCGAGGTCGGGCAGATCATGGACGGCGGCGGCATGGGCGTGGTCGTCGAGTCGCGGCACCCGGACTACCAGCCCGGCGACGTGGTGATGGGCATGCTGCAATGGGCTGAATACCAGGCGGCCACGCCCGGCGGCTTCATGCGCAAGATCGAGCCCGGCGTGGCGCCGTGGAAGGACTATCTCGGCGTGCTCGGCGGCGGCTCGCTGACCGCCTATGTGGGCATGAAGCTGATCGGCGAGCCCAAGCTGGGCGAGACGCTGTACGTCTCCGCCGCCTCCGGCGCGGTCGGCTCCATCGCCGCGCAGATGGGCAAGATCATGGGCTGCCGCGTGGTTGGCTCGGCCGGCACCGACGACAAGGTGGCCTGGCTGAAGGATGAGCTGGGGCTCGACGCCGCGTTCAACTACCGCACCGTCGCCAGCATGGACACCGCGTTCAAGGAGCACTGCCCGGAAGGCATCGACATCGACTTCGAGAATGTCGGCGGCGTCACCCTGCAGGCGGTGCTCGACCACATCCGCCCGCACGGCCGCATCATCATGTGCGGCGCCATCTCCGAGTACAACGTAGAAGGCCCGGGCCTGAAGCACATCTTCCGCATCGTCAGCCACAAGGTGCGGATGCAGGGCTTCATCGTCTCCGACCATTTCGACATGATGCCCGCCTTCGCCGCCGACATGGCCGGCTGGCTGAAGGACGGCAAGATCAAGTACCGGGAAACCGTGGTCGAGGGCATCGAGAACATGCCGAAAACCCTGGTCGGCCTGTTCCGCGGCGAGAACTTCGGCAAGCTCATTGCCAAGGTTGGCCACGAGCCGAACTGACGAATGGTGACTACGCCTTCAGCAGCTCATAGGCCGCGATCACGCTCTTGAACCGCTCCGCAGCCTCGTCGTCGCCGGGATTGGCGTCGGGGTGATGCTTCTTAGCGAGGTCGCGGAAGGCGGCCTTGATTTCGGCCGGATCGGCGGCGCCGTCGAGGCCGAGCACGTCGAGCGCGGCATTGCGCTCGCGCTCCTCCTTGGTGACGCCGCTGGAGGTATCACGCCAGGTGCCCGCGTCACGAAAACCGCGCGCCTGTTTCATTTCCTCGCGCATCACCCGCGCCGCCTCTTCCTGGGTCAGGCCCTTGAAATAGTTCCAGTTGCGGTTGTAGGCGCCGGCGTGTTCCTGGCAGAACCAGAATTTTTCCGGGGAATCGCGGAACTTGGGCGCGGGGCAGTCGCCCGCCTCGTTGCAGCCGTCCCAGTCGCACATGCGGACGGACACAGCTTCCTGCCGTGTGTTGCCATATCCGCCCCAGCGCGGAAAACCCCAACTCTTGGATCGCGTCATGTCGGTTCCGACTCATAGACCGGCGACTTTACCATGAAGCCGTGACAGCGATGCAGAACCGCGAGGTCATATCACCCCCCTGGACGATGGCGCGTCGTGCCATTCCGGGCCGGTTCCCGGCTGTGGTTCGGCTGGTTCCGCCGGTGGCGGCGCCCCCATGGCCGGCGCTGCGTCGGCCGGCGCCTCGGAAGGCGCGTTCGGCGTGTCGTCATCGGCTTCAAGCGGCTCCGGCGCTTCCCACTCCTCGTTCGGGAGCAGGGTATCGCGCGCGTTCGACTCGACGATCAGTCCCAGCGCCTGGGCGCCCGCCCGCGCACGCTCGGAAAGCTGGCCGGCAACCACCACGCCGCGCCACTTGATCTGCGGTGTCCGGTAGGCGGCGAGCGCCGCCGTCGTCCTGGCGAACCATTCGGTCCAGTGGATGCGGTCCGCGGGCATGGCCATGGCAAGGCCGCCGTCGCTGGTGACCATGGCCAGGTTGGCGTCCATCTCCTCGAACCGGACGATGGGATGAACCGTCGCGTGATAGGTGCGCATCATCTCCACCGACCGCTGCATCAGCAACGCGGCCAGGTCGGAATCGACCAGGCTGGCGCGGCGGATCACAGCCTGCCGGTTCATCACGCCCTGCATGCTCTCGAGCGCCATGGTGATGATCGTCTCGTGGCGCGGCGTGAAATAGTTGTTGTCCATGAAGGCGTCGATTTCCTTGCTGTCCGACCACATGGCCTTGAGCGCCTTGCGGTTGCGCATGCGCAGGTCCTCAGGCGTCATGTCGCGCAGGATCTGGTTCGCCTGCCACGTGTACTGGATGGCGCTGAGTGCCCTCCCCGCCATGGCGGGAAGCGAGACCGGGATCATGGCGCCCTTGAAAGCCAGGCCGCCCGCGAAGCTGGCATAGGCGACGTCGTTGATCTCCTTCTGCAGGGTGACGTTCGCGGAATAGACGTCGATGCCCAGCTTAAACGCCACCTTGCGCTTCAGCGCCGAGTAGCCGAGCAGTTCGGCCGGATAGCGGTCTTCCTTGTCGCCCCGGCTGCCGGACGCCATCTCGCCCACCCGCTTGCCGAACTTCCAAAGGGCGACGGGCACGCCCTTGACCGTCTCGACCGGCGCCTCGATCAGCGCCTTGACGCCCTTGTAGGGGCTCTTGGCGGCCGATGCGAAGCCCGAGGCGAACGCCCTGGTGCTCCTGATCTTGCGCAACTGGGCGATGGCGCGGGTTTCGGCGACGTACTTTTCCAGCAGATCCTGGGTCACCACGTCGTAGCCGCCATAAATCGTCGACAGCATGTAGCGGTTCGAGAAGCCCTGCGCGGTGACCTCACCGATCACCTCGAACGCCTCGCCCTTCTGCAGTTCGGGCGGCAGCAATTGCGCCGCCGGAAACGTCACCGGCGGCTCGAAATCCTCGGCGCGAGCCCATCGGGATACCAAACCCAGCATTGGAAGGGCGGCCGCCGCCTTCAGCAATGTCCTGCGCTTCAATTCTGGCCTCATGGCCCTCCTTATAGGGATTGAGGATGGTCGACGCCAAAAGAAACGGCGGGCCGAGGCCCACCGTTCCACAAGCCGGAAATGATTGGCGGATCAGGCCGCCTTCGGGGCCGCCGCGCGGATCTTCTCGTCCACGTAATCCTCGAACTTGGCAAAGTTCGCGATGAACAGGTCGACCAGGTGGCGGGCCTTGGCGTCATAGGCCGCCTTGTCCGCCCAGGTCTCGCGCGGGTTCAGGATCTCGGTCGGCACGCCGGCGCAGGCGGCGGGAACCTCGAAACCGAAGTTCGGATCGACGACCATGGCCGCATGCTTCAGCGATCCGTCGAGGGCCGCGTTCAGCAGGGCGCGGGTGACCTTGATCGGCATGCGCCTGCCGGTGCCGAACTCGCCGCCGGTCCAGCCGGTGTTGACGAGCCAGCAATCCACGTTGTGGCTGGCGATCTTTTCCTTCAGCAAATTGCCGTAGACCGAAGGATGACGCGGCATGAACGGCGCACCGAAGCAGGTGGAGAAGGTCGCCTGCGGCTCGTTGCCCAGGCCCTTTTCGGTGCCGGCGACCTTGGCGGTGTAGCCGGACAGGAAGTGGTACATGGCCTGCTCGGGCGACAGCTTTGAGATCGGCGGCATCACGCCGAAAGCGTCGCAGGTCAGCATGATGATGTTCTTCGGGTGGCCGGTGACGCCGGTCGCCGAGGCGTTCGGAATGTAGGACAGGGGATACGCGCCGCGGCTGTTCTCGGCCAGCGTGTCGTCGTCCAGGTCCAGTTCGCGCGTCGCCGGGTCCATCACCACGTTCTCGAGCACCGTGCCGAAGCGGCGGGTGGTGGCGTAGATCTCGGGCTCGGCCTCGGCCGACAGGCGGATCATCTTGGCGTAGCAGCCGCCCTCGATGTTGAACAGTGAGGTGTTGCTCCAGCCGTGCTCGTCGTCGCCGATCAGGGTGCGGTGCGGGTCGGCCGACAGCGTCGTCTTGCCGGTGCCCGACAGGCCGAAGAAGATCGCCGCGTCGCCCGAATGGCCCACATTGGCCGAACAGTGCATGGACATGACGTCCTTGCCCGGCAGGATGTAGTTGAGGATCGAGAACACCGACTTCTTCATCTCGCCGGCGTAGGAGGTGCCGCAGATCAGCACCAGGCCGCGGGTGAAATCCAGGGCGATGACCGTCTCGCTGCGGGTACCGTGACGGGCCGGATCGGCCTTGAAGTCAGGGGCATGCAGGATGGTGAACTGCGGCGCGAAGTCCTGCAGGTCGCCGGCCAGGGGCTCGATCAGCAGATGGCGCAGGAACAAATTGTGCCAGGCATGCTGGTTCACGACGCGCACGTTCAGCCGGTACTCTGGATCGGCGCCTGCATACAGGTCGGCCACGAACAGCTCCTGGCTGCCCAGATATTCGGTAATGTCCTTTTCGAGCAGGGCGAACGCGGCCGGCGACATTTCGGCGTTGTTGGCCCACCAGATATTGGCTTCCGAGCCGGGCTCGCGGACGATGTACTTGTCCTTGGCGGACCGGCCGGTGTGCTGGCCGGTCTCGACGACGAGCGCGCCGCCCACCGAAACCTTGCCCTCGCCACGACGCACCGCTTCCTCGAACAGGATGGCGGCGTCCAGGTTCCAGTTCACCGGGCCTTGGGGCCTGATGCCGTGCTTCTCCAAACCGAAATTGCCGACACGAGGGTTCGTGGTTCCCACGGGCCTATCTCCCAGTACTGTCATGACGAGTGGTGAGTGCGTCGAACGCCGTTTTCAAAGGTCCGCCCCAATTCGCGAATGGGTATAGTCACAGACGGGTTTGACTGGCAACGACAGAATTTACCGTATTGTGACACTGCCGCTCAAAGCCCTTATGACATGGACGCAACACGTGCTCGCTTGACCAGATCGACCAGCGCCGCACGCGCCTCGTGAGATGACCCGACGAACGTGTCGAAAGTGAGACGCAGGCGTCTCGATCCATCGGCGATATCAACGCCTTCGGGATCGATTCCGGTCATCCGCCAATCCCCGGGACCCGCGCCTTTCAACACAGTCGCATAGAGTGCGATGGCATCGGCGTGGTCCTCGTTCATATGCGAAACGATGCCGGCTTCCGCTTCGGCGAGAGGCACCCAGGCGGTTTCGGGCAGCAGCAATTCGCCGGCGTCGATCCAGGCGATTCGACCGAACCCGGCGATGAGATGCGCGCGTTCGACGGCGAAGCGCCACAGTCCGAAATCGGCAAAGCCGGCGTAGCGTTCCGCGCCGGAATGCTGCGCAACATACCGTGCCTTCAGCCTGGGATCGTCAGACGGCCGCAGCGCGCCGAGCAGCGTTAGCCGCGGGCCGTCGAGGCTGCCGCCGCTGCCGTCGACGAGCATGCTTGCGACGGGTGTTCGCCGCAGGTTCATGGTATGCTGCGCGAGATCGGAGATGAACACGACCGGCGCGCCGCCTCCATCGGCCGCGATCTCCACCAGCGACACGTAGGGTGAACCGTCTTCCATCACCGTGCCCAGCGACGCGTGACGCGCAGCCCGAATCAGGAACCGTGCTGCAGTTGAGGCGTTAGAGGTATCTGGTTCCGAAAGCATGAAGGAGGTGCTGCCCTTATGTGGTCACGATTGATTGCGAAGGTTGCAAAAACGCGCATAACGTCAAGATACAAGGCACTCGGCAACTGGGCTGTCCGAGCCGTGGTTCGGACTGGGGAATAGCAATGGCGACAATCGCACTGGTAGATGACGACCGCAATATCCTGACCTCCGTCGGCATGGCGCTGGAGGCGGAAGGGCTTGCGGTGCGTACCTATTCGGACGGCACCACGGCGCTCGCCGCGCTGACCGCCCAACCGGCGGACCTGGCCGTGCTGGACGTCAAGATGCCGCGCATTGATGGCATGGAACTGCTGCAGAAGCTGCGCCGCGTCACCGACATGCCGGTGATCTTCCTCACCTCCAAGGACGAGGAAATCGACGAGGTGCTGGGCCTGAAGCTCGGCGCCGACGACTATATCCGCAAGCCGTTCTCGCAGCGGCTGCTGATCGAGCGCATCCGCGCCATCCTGCGCCGCGCCGAAGGCCGCGCCGCTGCTCCCAGCAGCGACAAGGTCATGGTGCGCGGCAAGCTGGTGATGGATCCGGGCCGCCATAGCTGTACCTGGGACGACCAGCCGGTCACCCTTACCGTCACCGAGTTCCTCATCCTGCAGGCCCTGGCGACCCGGCCGGGTCACGTCAAGACGCGGGACCAGTTGATGGACGCCGCCTATGACGACCAGGTCTATGTGGACGACCGCACCATCGACAGCCACATCAAGCGGCTTCGCAAGAAGTTCCGCGAGATCGACGACAACTTCTCGGGCATCGAGACGCTATACGGCATCGGCTACCGCTACGCCGAGGAAAAGACCTGAGCATAGCGGCCGCGGAGCCGGGCGGTGAAACTCCGCAATTTCATCAAGACAAGCGGGAGCCGTCCAGCGGCTCCCGCGTCGACCTATACCAGGCTCCCCTTCTCCGGCCTGACCGGCCGCATCCTGATCCTCAACGTCATCGGCCTCGCCGTCCTGGTCGGCGGCATCCTCTATGTCGACCAGTACCGCACCGGCCTGATCGAGACCCGTCTGACGGCGCTGCGCAGCCAGGCTGAGATGCTGGCCGGCGCGCTGGCCGAGACAGTCGACAGCGAGACCGAAACCGGCGCGCTCGAAAAGGAGCGCGCCGCCTCGCTGTTGCGGCGGCTTTCCGCCGATCGGGCCGACCGGGTGCGGCTGTTCGAGACCGACGGCACGCTCTCCCTCGATACCCGCAAGCTCAACCCGTCGACCCAGGTGGTCACCATACCGCTGCCGCCGCCCGGCCAGCGCGAACAGATCAGCATGCTGCAGGCGCTATGGGAGAAGTTCCGCGCCTTCTCGATCCGCGCCATGTCGTCGGACCCGAAGTACCCGCTCTACGAGGAGCGCTACGACCAGACGGCCGCGGACTATCCGGAGGTGCTGAAGGCGCTGACCGGCGAGCCGGACCAGATGGTGCGGATCAAGCCGGACCGTTCGCTGGTGCTGACCGTGGCGATGCCCGTCGAACATTTCCGCCATGTGCTGGGCTCGCTCCTGGTGTCGGTCGAAACCAGCGAGATCGAGGAAGTGGTGCGCCAGGAACGGCTGGCGATCCTGGAGATATTCCTGGTCGCGCTGTCGGTCACCATGTTGCTGTCGTTCCTGCTCGCAGGCACCATCGCCCGGCCCGTACAGCGCCTGGCCGCGTTCGCTCACACGGTCCGGCAGGGCCGCGGACGGCAGGCGATCGTGCCCGATTTCTCCAGGCGCCGAGACGAGGTAGGCGACCTGTCCCGGGCGCTGCGCGACATGACCCAGGCGCTTTACCGGCGCATCGACACCATCGAGGGCTTCGCCGCCGATGTTGCTCATGAGGTCAAGAACCCGCTGACCTCGCTGCGCAGCGCCGTCGAGACGATGGAACGGACGCAGAATCCGGATCACAAGACCAAGCTGATGCACATCATCAAGCATGACATCGACCGGCTGACCCGGCTGATCAGCGACATCTCCAATGCCTCCCGCCTCGACGCCGAATTGCTGCGCGCCGACATGCAGGAAATCGACGTACCGTCGATGATGCGCGAGATCATCGGCATCTACGCAACGCATGATGAAAAGGCCATGACCGGAAGGGCCATCCGGCGCCAGCGCATCGTGTTGGATGTGGAAGGCTATAACCTGGTGGTGTATGGAATCGAGAGCCACCTCGGACAGGTAATGCGCAACCTCATCGACAATGCCATCTCGTTCAGCCCGCCGGGCGGCGTCATCACCATCAAGGTGCGCCGCAATCGCGACACGCTGTTCATCGACGTCGAGGACGAGGGCCCCGGCATTCCCGACGAACGGTTCGAAGAGATCTTCGAGCGCTTCTATTCCGAGCGGCCGGAGGAAGAGGGCTTCGGCAGCCATTCGGGCCTGGGCCTGAACATCTCGCGGCAGATCATCGCGGTGCATGACGGCTCGATCCGGGCCGAGAACCGGTACAGCCCGGAGGGTCCGATCGGCCCGCCCATGGGCGCCCGGTTCACCATCACCCTGCCGGCAGTCGGGGTGCAGCAGAAGAGCCCCAGGCCGTCCGACCGGACATCGACAGAGATCGCATGACCACCATCCACGCCACCTGCGTCGACATCGACGGCTTGGGCGTGCTGTTGCGCGGGCCGTCGGGTTCCGGCAAGTCGGACCTGGCGCTGCGCCTGATCGACGCCGGCGCCCAGCTGGTCAGCGACGACTACACCGTGCTTGAGGTCCGCAGCGGGCGCCTGATCGGGACCGCACCGCAAAGTATCAAGGGCATGCTGGAGGTGCGCGGCGTCGGCATCCTGCCCATGCCGATCAAGGCCCGGTCGGTGATCGCCATGGTGGCCGACATGGTCACCGACGGCGAGATCGAACGCCTGCCCGACCCGGACGCCGCCGTGATCGACGGCGTCGTCGTGCCCAGGATCCAGGTCGCGCCGTTCGAGGTGTCGGCGGCCGCCAAGGTACGCCTCGCCGCGAAAAAGCACGCCCCGCAGGACGACACGGCATGAGCGCTCAGCCGGCACGCACCAGGATCGTCCTGGTTACCGGATTGTCGGGCGCCGGCCGCAGTTCGGCGCTCAAGGCGCTCGAGGATCTGGGCTACGAGGCCGTGGACAACGTGCCGTTCTCGCTGGTGCCCAATCTGGTCCAGCCCGCCGGCGACGATTCGGCCGACGAATCCATGGGCGCGGTGGCCGTCGGCATCGACTGCCGCACCCGCGCCTTCAGCGCCAACCGATTCGAGCGCCTGATGGCGACGCTACGCGCCCGCGACGACCTCGAGGCCACGCTGATCTTCCTCGATGCCGGAGATCCGGTGCTGACCCGCCGCTTCACCGAAACCCGGCGACGTCATCCCATGGCCATGGACCGGCCCGTGCAGGACGGCATCGACCAGGAGCGCGCCCTGGTGGGACCGGTCCGCCAGTTCGCCGACGTGCTGATCGATACCTCGGACCTCACGGGTCACGACTTGCGCCGGCTCATCCGCAAGCAGTTCGATCTGGCGACGCCGCACGGGATCGCCATCACCGTGACGTCGTTCTCGTTCCCGCGCGGACTGCCGCGCGATGCCGACACGGTGTTCGACGTCCGCTTCCTGCGCAATCCGCATTACGTGCCCGAACTGAAGGCGCTGACCGGGCGCGACGCCGGAGTCGCGGACTACATTCGCCAGGATCCCGAATTCGAGGGCTTCTTCGCCAGGATGAGCGACCTCGTTCTGAGTCTGCTGCCAAGCTATGGCCGCGAGGGAAAAGCCTACCTGACAATTGCGTTTGGCTGCACTGGAGGAAGGCACAGATCTGTCTTCCTCGCCGAATGCCTCAGCAGCCTATTGCGCGACCGGGGCTTCGGCGTTACCACCGTGCACCGCGACGCCGATGTGGAGTTCTCGGCATCGCCGGCGTCTGGTCGTCAGGATAGCGATTAAATGATCGGGTTGGTTCTGGTTACCCATGGCCGTCTGGCCGAGGAATTCGTCGCCGCCATGGAGCATGTGGTGGGGCCGCAGCGACAGGTCCAGGCGATCTCCATCGGCCCCGAGGACGATATGGAGCGCCGCCGCAAGGACATCCTTGACGCCGTCGCGTCGGTGGATTCCGGCAAGGGCGTCGTCCTGCTTACCGACATGTTCGGCGGCACGCCGTCCAATCTCGCCATTTCGATCATGGACAAGGCCAAGGTCGAAGTCATCGCGGGCATCAATCTGCCCATGCTGATCAAGCTCGCGAGCGTCCGCGTTTCGAGTTCGCTGGAAGACGCTGTTGCGTCGGCCCAGGAATCCGGGCGAAAATATATCAACGTGGCCTCCAAGTTGTTGACGGGTAAGGACTGAGTGGCGGGGGAACCTCCTCACAAGACCGTAATGATCACCAACCGCCGCGGGCTGCATGCTCGCGCGTCGGCGAAGTTCGTCAATCTGGCGGCCCAGTTCGACGCCACCGTCCACGTCACCGGACCCAATGACGGCGAGAAAGTCGTCGGCACATCCATCATGGGATTGATGATGCTGGCCGCCGGCCCGGGCTCGAGCATCAGCATCGAAGCCAGCGGCCCACAGGCTGCAGAAGCCGTCAACGCCTTGGCAACATTGGTGGAATCCAAGTTCGACGAGGACTGAGAGCCGCGTCGAATTTGAGATAGAAATATATAAAGATATCTTTATACTTACCCCCGCGCTGGACCCGGTCCGGTGCGCTCCCCGTGGTATGATGGCAGGACACCGATGAACGCGTTTTCCGATTTCAAAGTAGCCGATATGTCGCTGGCGCCCTGGGGCCGCCGGGAAATCACCATCGCCGAGACCGAGATGCCGGGCCTGATGGCGCTGCGCAAGGAATACGGTGCCAGCCAGCCGCTGGCCGGTGCGCGGATCGCCGGCTGCCTGCACATGACCATCCAGACCGCCGTGCTGATCGAGACGCTGACGGCGCTGGGCGCCGAGATTCGCTGGAGCTCGTGCAATATCTTCTCGACCCAGGACCAGGCCGCCGCCGCCATTGCCGCCACGGGCGTGCCGGTTTTCGCCTGGAAGGGCCTGACCGAGCCCGAGTTCGACTGGTGCATCGAGCAGACCATCCTGGGCCCGGACGGCTGGCGCCCGAACATGATCCTGGATGACGGCGGCGACCTGACGGCGATGATGATGAACCGGTTCCCCGAGCTGATGCTCGAGGTCCGCGGCATCTCGGAAGAGACCACCACGGGCGTGCTGCGCCTCTACCAGATCGAGAAGCAGGGCGGCCTTCCCGTTCCCTGCATCAACGTCAACGACTCCGTCACCAAGTCCAAGTTCGACAACCTCTATGGCTGCCGCGAGAGCCTGATCGACGGCATCAAGCGCGCCACCGACGTCATGCTGGCCGGCAAGGTCGCCGTGGTCGCCGGCTATGGCGACGTCGGCAAGGGCTGCGCCGCCAGCCTGCGCGGCCAAGGCGCCCGCGTGCTGGTTACCGAGATCGACCCGATCTGCGCGCTGCAGGCGGCGATGGAAGGCTACCAGGTCGTGACCATGGACGAGGCCGCCTCGTTCGGCGACATCTTCGTCACCGCCACCGGCAATATCGACATCATCACGCTCGACCACATGCACGAGATGAAGGACCGGGCGATCGTCTGCAACATCGGCCACTTCGACAGCGAGATCCAGGTCGCGCGCCTGCACAACTACTCGTGGCACGAGGTGAAGCCGCAGGTCGACGAGATCGAGTTCCCCAACGGCAAGCGCATCATCCTGCTGGCCAAGGGCCGGCTGGTGAACCTGGGCTGCGCCACCGGCCACCCCAGCTTCGTCATGAGCACCTCGTTCACCAACCAGGTGATCGCCCAGATCGAGCTGTGGCAGAACCACGAGAACTACGAGAAGAAGGTCTACGTCCTGCCCAAGCACCTGGACGAGAAGGTCGCCCGCCTGCACCTGGCACGCCTGAACGCCAAGCTCACCGTGCTGAAGGAAGATCAGGCGTCCTATATCGGCGTGACGCCACAGGGCCCCTACAAGGCGGACCATTACCGCTACTGAGTTTTCCGGCATCCCGGAACGGCAGCCCCCGCCTCGCGCGGGGGTTTTCGTTACTGCGTAGCCACTGTCAGGTGATCCACGACGAGATCACCTCAACCTTCCATTCGGCACCATGTCGGGTAACCCGAAAAGCGCCACCGACCCAGCCAGCACTCCAGACGACGAAAGCCTTGTCGCCTGCATTGTTGAGTATAAGGGGTTGAAGCCATACGGCGTGGAAGTCAGGCGTCATTCGTTGGAGCCGTCGGATATCCTCGTCGGAGTATACGAACATCATCCGGTCCGGCCGGAGCCCAGCGAATCTGGCGGCATTCCCGTGCACGAATATGGGCCGGTTGATCGAGACAATATCGCCAATGCCTCGCCCAACTGCCGCCGCCATGACATCGTTCCCAGCCGGCATGTCGATGCCCGTAATGATCGCACCCATCCGCATTGAAAACAGGGTCTGGAGAACCTGACTCAACGCCTGAGCGGCCGCCCCACCCTGTGCTTTCCACGCGACATTGGGCATGGGATCTCTGTTGTCCGGAATGCCATCCCCGTCGGTATCCCGGTTTGTTGGAGACAGCAGCAGGTGGCCCTCCAGAATATCCGTAAGGCCATCGTGGTCCGTGTCTTGCTCAAGCAGCGATAGCGGTAGCTGAAGATATAGCCCCTTTGCTTGCCGCTTGCTCAACACGCCAATCGGCGGATAGACGATTTGCGACACGTCCACTTCCCGCACCTCGACCTCGATATTCAGGGTTTCGCCATCGATCATTGGCATGCTGGAATTGGCGACGACCACGTAGGGAAAATTCTCCGCGAGGCCGGTGTAGAGAGGTGGACGCCAGCTCTTGCCGCCGTCATCCGACACATGGACCCAATAGCCCCCGGCAGTCAGTTCACCGGTAGGATCGACATCCTGCGACAGGCTAACTGAGACGATTCGTCTGCCTTGCTTCTCCACCCTCACCTGCATGAACCCGCCCAAGGGGGCCGTCGCGCCCCTCGGCCAGACAACTTCGGGAGCCGCCTCGAATGGGTCTTTGTTTGCGGGAGGGTTTTGGGGTGCATACTGCGCCGGTAACGGAAGCTCGGTGAACGGCGATGGCAAGGGTCCGGTATCGGTGATCCGAAGGGAACTGCCTTCTTCAAGCTGCTGCGAAGGTTGGCCGTTGACAGCCGTGTCGTGCACTTTCACGTCGATCTTCCCTGGCACCAGCCGCAGCGCCGTCCTCACCGCGATCGTCATCCCGTCTGCCCCCACCGAGTCATCGTCGGCAGGTTCGATGGTTTTCAACATTGCCCTGGCCTGATCGCAGACCTCGGTGTAGCGGGTCGCTTCCAGCCGTTTACACAAGACCCCAGCCCACAGGGCATTCCCGTTGTAAGACATGAAATTGGCGTTGAAGACATATTCGAGGACGTCATACGGATCTTCTTCCGGATGATTAAGCGCCAGGTCCAGCAATAAGGTATTGGAAATCGATGTGTCGCGGAGGGACTTACGCCAAGTGCCCAGGTCCCGCATTTGCCAGGCTCGCATGACGCGCCTTGCATTGAGCGCCGTCGAAGCCGCTGCAATCTTACCGACGGTGTCATCTTCGCCCGCTACGTAGTGGGCTGCCGAAAGCGTACGCCGGAACTCGCCCGGTGAGTCCAGACCGGTGATAGACAACTCGAGTCCGTCAACAATCCGGTCGGAGGGTTCTCCTCCACCGTCGAGAACACAGCCGGCGACCTCCGTTGGCAGCGTCCGGTAGAATGCCACGAGCTCGGCGGCCCGCCCCTCGCCAGCGAGACTGCTCAGATAGCCTTCCGCAAAGAACGCCCTCAACGCCACAAGGTCGGCATCGCTAACATGATCCGCGAGCACATCTCCGGTGAAAAACTTCTTCAGCTCTGACGAACCTATGCCACCCGGACCGTCGCTGATCGCCAGGTAGGCCATAACAGCCAGGGACTTCTGGGGCAGGGCCTCCATGTATGCCAAAGCCCATTCTGCACAATCCGAGACGCGCACGAGGCGCCATCCATCCCCGGGCATGTCCTCCGTGCCGCGAAGCAACGCGTGGTATGTCTCCGGATGGCATCGCCCGATATAGCTGACCGCGATCACGGCGGCCTCGACAACGAGTGGATTGCGGCCGGTTTCCGCGACCAGCGCGATAAAATCGCGATCGATCGCCCGCCGCCGGGGCTCGAGTTCGGCGGGCGCGACGAAGTCATAATATTCATCCCATGTCACGCCACTCAGGCGAAACCACAATTGCTCGAGCGCGAGCATCTGAGCAGTGGTGAGCTGCGCGTCTTTCGCTAATCTTTCAGCGGCCCGAAGCGGACTCGGGTCGCTCTTCAGATACGCCTTCAGCGCGCCGTCCCAGTCGCTCGCGCGCGGCGGCAGCGTCGCTGGGCCACCCCAATCAAGGTAAATGGCAAGCGGCGGTTTCGGTTGCCTTTGAGCCGCCTCGGACGCTGCGGCCTGGGGGGATGCGAGGAAAACGAGGGCAAGAGCGGCAATATGACGGCGCATGATGATGCCTCCGAAGGAACGGCTGTGCTTTACCCTGCCGCTATCAATGGGATCACTGTAAGCACTCGGCGCCGTCTTCCCGAGTTAACCCTTTGTAATGCTGGTTAAATATTTTTAATGCTGTTCTTTGATTCCTTTGCTCATCCGCCGCCACTACAAATAGAGCATGCTCGTCGTCCCTCTGCCCGACATCGAAACCACCGCCCGGATCGCGCGGACGCTCGCGCCGCTGCTGAAGACTGGTGACGTCGTCGCGCTCGAGGGCGACCTGGGCGCGGGCAAGACGGCGTTCGCGCGGTTCCTGATCCAGACGCTGGGCGTCGAGGACGAGGTGCCCAGCCCGACCTTCACGCTGGTACAGACCTACGCCGTCGAAGGCCGCGATTTCGACGCGGTCTGGCACTTCGACCTCTACCGCATCGAGGACCCGGAGGAGATCGAGGAACTTGGCATGGACGAGGCGTTCGACACCGGCGTCACCCTGATCGAATGGCCGGCGCGCATGGGCGGAAGATTGCCCGCCGACAGACTTTCCATCGGGCTGGGTTTGGTGGAGGATCGGCGCAGCATGACCCTGTCCGGCGGCCCGTCATGGACCGGCCGCCTCCAGCAAATCGGAGACCAGTTGAGTTGAGCCGCGAAGCCGAGATCGACGCGTTCCTGGGGAGAGTCTGGAAACCGGGCGCGCCGTGGCGGCCGCTGGCGGCCGACGCCTCGTTCCGCCGCTATTTCCGCGTCGACGGCGATCCGCCGACGGTGCTGATGGACGCGCCGCCCGACAAGGAGGACGTGCGCCCCTTCATGGCCATCGGCGAGTATCTGGTCGAGAACGGCTTCAGCGCGCCGCGGCTGATCGCCGCCGACATCGCCGAGGGCTTCCTGCTGCTGGAGGATCTGGGCGACGACACGTTCACCCGGCTGATCGCCCGCGATGCCGGGCTGGAACGGACGCTTTACGAGCGTGCCATCGACGTGCTGGTCGAGCTCCACCGCATCGCGCCGCCGAAATATCTGCCGGTGCGCGGCGCGACGCCCTTCGAGCTGCCGATTTACGACGACGACGCGCTGACCCGCGAGGTGCTGCTGTTCCCGGACTGGTACATGCCGGCGCGCACCGGCCATCCGACGCCGGGCGACGCCGGCGCCGAATTCGAGGCGCTGTGGCGGTCGGTGTTCCCGCTGGTGCGCGCGGGCGCCGAAACCCTGGTCCTGCTCGACTACCACGCCGACAACCTGATGGCCCTGCCCGACCGGCATGGGGCTGCCGCCATCGGCCTGCTCGACTTCCAGGACGGCAGGGTCGGCCCCGCCGCCTACGACATGGTCTCGCTGCTGCAGGACTGCCGCCGCGACGTGCCGCGCGACCTGGAGGAGGCCATGCTGGAGCGCTACCTGTCGGCCCGGCCGGAGCTGGACCGCGAGGCGTTCATGACCGCCTATTGGGTGCTGGGCGCCCAGCGCAACACCAAGATCATCGGCATCTTCACCCGGCTCTGGAAGCGCGACGGCAAGCCCCGCTACCCGAAGATGATCCCGAACATCTGGGGCCTGCTGGAGCGCGGCCTGGAGCATCCGGAGCTGGACGACCTGAAGCTGTGGTTCGACGCCTACTGCCCGAAGGACCAGCGCCGGCTGACGCTGCCGGGAGAGCCGCAATGAGCGCCGTGCCGCAGCGGGCCATGGTGATGGCGGCGGGCCTGGGCCTGCGCATGCGTCCGCTGACCGAGAATAAGCCCAAGGCGCTGATCGACGTAGGCGGCAAGACGCTGGTGGACTGGGCACTGGATGCCCTCGCCCAGGCCGGAGTGCCCGAAGCCGTCGTCAACCATCACTATCTGGGCGGCCAGGTGATCGACCATATGGCAAGACGGCCCGCCGCGCCGCGCATCACCCTGTCCGACGAGACCGAACTGCTGCTGGAAACCGGCGGTGGCGTGGTGAAGGCGTTGCCCCTGCTCGGCGACGCGCCGTTCTACGTCATCAACGCCGATGTGGTCTGGACCGACGGCCGCGACGATACGCTGAGGCGCATGGCCGCTGCCTGGGATCCAGAGCGCATGGACGCGCTGCTGCTGGTCGCGCCCAAGACCCGTGCCATCGGCTTCGACGGCCCCGGCGACTTCTTCCTCGACCCGGACGGGACGCTTCGCCGCCGCGCGCCTGCGCCGGAATCGCCCTGGGTGTATTGCGGCGTCCAGATCGTCGCGCCGCGCCTGTTCCGCGACCCGCCGGAAGGCCCGTTCTCGACCAACGTCGTCTGGGACCGCGCCCGGGCCGAAGGCCGCCTGTTCGGCATCGAGCACGACGGCTGGTGGCTGCACATCGGCAGCCCCGACGGCCGCGACAAGGCGGAAGCATTCCTGCGCGAGCTTTGCCATAGTGAGGCATGACCACGCGCCGCCGCGACCCCATTGATTTGTCATCCCGGCGAAAGCCGGGACCCAGTCGAGCCGCTGTTCTGGGTCCCGGCTTTCGCCGGGATGACAATGAAAAATATGGGCTTCGCGCCCCATGACAAAGCCCGCCATCTTCACCATTCCGCCCGGCACATCGTTCGTCGATGCCTTGGCGCGTGGGCTGATGGATCGATACGGCACCGATCCGCTGTCGCTGGCGCGCGTGCGCGTGCTGCTGCCCACGCGGCGCGCGGCAAGGACACTGCGCGAGGCGTTCCTGCGGCTGTCGGACGGCAAGGCGCTGATCCTGCCGGTGATGCAGCCGCTGGGCGACGTTGACGAGGGCGAGTTGTCCATCGTCGGCGATGGCGCCGACTCGCTCGGCATACCGCCCGCCATCCCGGCGCTGGAACGCTCCCTGCTGCTGTCGACACTGGTGCGCGACTGGGTTCGTCTGACACGCCGCGATGACGGCGACGACCCCGCGCAGCACTTCCGACTCGCCGCCGAACTGGGCGGGTTCATCGATCAGGTCCACACCGAAGGCTGTGACGTCAACGATCTGCATGATCTGGTGCCCGACGAGTTCGCCGCCCATTGGCAGGTCACCATCGAATTCCTCCGGATCGTCATCGACACATGGCCCCGCGTACTGGTCGAGCGCGGCTACATGGACCCCGCCCAGCGCCGCGACACGCTGCTGCGCCTGCTCGCCGACCGCTGGACGGCCAGTCCGCCGACAACGCCGGTGATCGTGGCCGGCTCCACGGGCTCCATTCCGGCCAGCGCCGACCTGATCGGCGTCATCGCCAGGCTGCCGCAGGGCGCCGTGGTGCTGCCCGGCTTCCAGACCGACATGGACGAGGAGAGCTGGAGCGCGCTGGCGCCCAGCCATCCGCAGTTCGGCATGAAGCAGCTCCTCGCCCGCATGACCGTGGACCGGGCGGAAGTGGGGCTCTGGCCGGGAGGCGACGACGCGCCGTCGCCCCGCGTATTGCTGCTCAACGAGGCGATGCGCCCCGCCGAAACCACCGCCGCCTGGCAGAACATCGAGATTGATCCGACGGCGGCCCTGTCCGGTCTCTACCGGATCGACGCGCCAAGCCCGCAGGAGGAAGCGGGCGCCATCGCCGTCATCCTGCGCGAGGCGCTGGAGACGCCGGGACGAACCGCAGCGCTGGTCACGCCCGATCGCGGCCTTGCCCGCAGGGTCGCCGCCGCGCTGCGCCGCTGGGACATCGCCATCGACGACTCGGCGGGCACGCCGCTGCCCCAGACCCAGGCCGCCGCTTTCCTGCGGCTCACCGCCGACATGGCGCTGAAGGACGCCGCACCGGTGGCGCTGCTCGCCGTCCTGAAGCATCCGCTGGCCGCAGGCGGCCTGGAGCCGGGGCCGTTCCGGAACAGAGTCCGGCAGATGGAGCGCGCCGTGCTGCGCGGCCCCCGGCCCGCGCCTGGCCTCGATGGTCTGGGCCGTGCGCTGGCGTCGGCCGAGCCGCCAGTGCAACCGGCGCTGGTCGACTGGTGGGCCGGTCTCGCCGCCATGATCGAACCGTTCATGGCGCTGTTCGAGCGCGGCCGGACCGGCTTGCCCGACCTGCTCCGTGCCCATGTCCAGATGGCAGAGGCGCTGGCCGCCACTGGAGCTGAAGCCGGCGCGGCGCGGCTGTGGGTCGAGGAAGCGGGCGAAGCTGCCGCCACCTTCCTGGAGGAATTCATCCACACGGCCGAGGGCACGGAGATCGAGGCGCGGCACTATCCGGCGCTGCTGGAGGCCGCCATGCAGGACGGTGTCGTGCGCCCCGCCTATGGAAGGCATCCCCGGCTGACGATCCTGGGCCCGCTGGAAGCCCGTCTGCACCACGCCGACGTCATGATCCTCGGTGGCCTGAACGAGGGCACCTGGCCGCCACAGGCCGGCGCCGATCCGTGGATGAGCCGCCCGATGAAGCAGCGCTTCGGCCTGCAGCCGCCGGAGCGCCGCATCGGCCTGTCCGCCCACGACTTCGTCCAGGGCGCCGCCGCGCCGCTGGTGTACCTGACCCGGGCGGAAAAGGTCGGCGGCGCGCCGACTCTGCCGTCACGCTGGCTGCTGCGGCTCGACGCGCTGGTCGGCCATGACAACTGGCCGCGTCCGCCGCAACTGGCGTGGCACCGGCTGCTCGATCACGTGGACCGCCCGGCGCCGCTGCCGCCGCCCACGCCGACGCCGCCGCTATCGGCCCGGCCGCGCAAGCTGTCGGTGACCCGCATCGAGAACTGGCTGCGCGATCCCTACGCGCTCTACGCCCAGACCATCCTCGGGCTGCGGGTGATGGATCCGCTCGACGCCGACGCGGGCGCCGCCGACCGGGGCAATTTCATCCACCAGGCGCTGCATCATTATCTCGAGGCGCATCCAGGCGCGCCGCCTCCCGACGCGCTGGAGCAGTTGCTGGCGTTCGGACAAGCCGCGTTCGGCACGGTGCTGGAGAAACCGTTGATCCGCGCCTTCTGGTGGCCGCGCTTCGAGAAGATCGCTGCCTGGTTCCTCGACCGCCAGCGCGAACGCCTCGGGACCGCGATGCCCGCCAAACTGGAGCATTCTGGCGCACTCGTCATCAGCGGCCTGCCCGGGGGCGACTTTACCCTGACCGCCAAGGCCGACCGCATCGACCGGCTCGCCGACGGGCGGCTGGAGATCATCGACTACAAGACCGGCAGCGTGCCGAAACGAGAGCGATTGCTGGCCGGCTATGCCGCCCAGATGCCGCTGGAGGCGGTGATGGCGCAGGCGGGCGCGTTCCCCGGCCTCGCGGTCACCGCCGTAGCCGAACTGGCCTGGTGGACGTTGAAGGGCGACGCCCGTTTCAACGAGATCAAACTTGCCAGCACCATCCTGAAGGATGAGCTGACGGTGGATGAACTGGCCGCCGACGCCGAGGCGGGCCTGCGGCGGCTGATCGCCGCGTTCGACGATCCCGCCGTGCCCTATGTCTCCCACCCGAACCCGCTGGAAATCGGCTTCGGCGACTACGACCACCTGGCGCGCGTCAAGGAGTGGGGCGAATGACCGCCGAGCAGGACCGCGCCGCAAATCCGGGCGTGTCGGCGTGGGTCGGCGCATCGGCCGGCACCGGCAAGACCCACATGCTGACCAACCGGGTGCTGCGGCTGCTGTTGGGGGATGCCAGGCCACAGGGCATCCTGTGCCTCACATTCACCAAGGCCGCCGCCGCCGAGATGGCCAACCGGGTCAACGCCAACCTGGCCGAATGGACGACGGCCCCGGAGGACAAGCTCTACGCTTCGCTCACCGAGTTGGAAGGCGTGCCGCCCAACGCGGTCCGCATGGCCAAGGCCCGGCGCCTGTTCGCGGAAGTTCTCGACGTCCCCGGCGGCCTGCGGATCGAGACCATCCACGCCTTCTGCCAGTCGCTGATGTCGCGCTTTCCGCTGGAGACCGGGGTCGCCCCGCACTTCCAGGTGCTGGACGACCATTCGGCCGCCGAACTGATGCAGGAGGCGTTGACCGGCGCACTCGTCGCGGCGCAGTCGGGACGCGAGCCGGCGCTGCGCGACGCCCTCGATTTCGTCTCGGCGCACATCACCGACATGAAGTTCGGCGAACTGCTGCGCAAGCTGACCGGGCGCCCCGATGCGCTCGACGACGGTAACGATCATTCGGCCATCTTCCGATTGCTCGGCGTCGACGCCGGCGCCTCGGACGGCGCCATCGCCGAAGCAGCGTGCCAGGACGCGGTGATCGCCGTCGCGGACCTGCGCCGTGCCGCTGCGGCTCTCGCCCGAGGCAGCAGCACCGA
>CALQFM020000016.1 GCA_943329845.2 Candidatus Kuenenia stuttgartensis
ACTACCGCAGCCGCTGCTCGTTCCCGAAGATCATTCGAATAGGGTCTCGCCATCCCGGCTGGCCTCCATCCCCAGCCAACAGGTTGAATCAGAATTCAACCGACTTGGGAATCCCCTTTCGATTCAATCATTCAGGAATCGAGTCTAGGCGCCAGTGGAAAATCACCTGGCGGCCAGTTGTCGGCATGCAAGCGTCGCTCTGTGCTGTGGCTCAGTTGGAGATCTGAAGGCTCCCGCGGCCTTACGGAATGGCCGCATCAGCAACGCGGGCTTATCAGTAGGTGGAGGCGGCACGGGCATGATCATGCTCCGCGGGGGCGGGAGCACTATTCTCTCTCAGCCGGCGGTGCCAAGGTACTGCTCGCCGATAGCCCACCATGCGCCATATCCCGTGGGCTAGCGAGTCCAATGTACGATTACGTACAATTTAAAAATGGAACCCTTTACGAGGATTTCCTCATCGACACGCCCCTCGTCACCGGGAAGATGGCGCTGGAAATATCAGGGTCGAATCCCCATAGGAATAGAACCGGTAACCCGACTCGATGGCGTGTGAATACGCTTCCTTCATCACGTCCAGGCCGGCGAAGGCGCAGACAAGCATGAACAGCGTGCTTTTCGGCAGGTGGAAATTGGTCATCAACACGTCGACGGCCCGGAATCGGTAGCCCGGCGTGATGAATATCTCGGTCTCATCCGCGAAGGGCCGGATCAGACCGCTCTCATCCGCCGCGCTCTCCAGCAGCCGCAGCGATGTGGTGCCGACAGCGACGATCCTGCCGCCCTTGCGCCGCACCTGGTTGAGCCGATCGGCGGTTTCGGCGGTGATCTCGCCCCATTCCGCGTGCATCCGGTGGTCCGCGGTGTCCTCCGCCTTCACCGGCAGGAAGGTGCCCGCACCGACATGCAGTGTCAGCGTCACATGGCCGATCCCCGCCTCGCTCAATCGGCCCATCAGCCCTTCGGTGAAATGCAGGCTGGCGGTCGGCGCGGCGACGGCGCCGTCACGGGCGGCGAACATGGTCTGGTAGTCGGCGTGGTCGCCTTCGTCGGTAGCGCGCTTGCCGGCGATATAGGGCGGTAGCGGCATCTCGCCCAGTTCCAGAATGGCGAGATCGAGTTCACGTCCCGACCGGTCGAACCGGACCAATAGCTCGCCGCCCTCGCCCTTCATCATCACCTTGGCGACGAGATCGCCGATATGGATGTCGTCGCCCGGCCGCAGACGCTTGCCGGGACGCGCGAAGGCCTGCCATTCCCTGTCGTCGGCCCGCTTGTGCAGCAGCAACTCGATGCGAGCCTCGCCACGGCTGCCGTCCGCGCGGCGGACGCCACGGAGACGCGCCGGGATTACCCTGGTGTCGTTGAACACCATGATGTCGCCTGCGCATAGCAGGCCCGGCAGGTCGGCGACGCCGGCGTCGATCAACCCGTCATCGCCGATCACCAGCATGCGGGCCGCGTCGCGCGGCCGGGCGGGTCGCAGGGCGATGCGGTCTTCGGGCAGGTGGAAGTCGAAATCAGAGACTTTCATGGCGGCACGTCAATGCCGGAACGGCTATTGGAAGGGAAGAATATTCTTCATAAATTTTACCCGGATGATATTGACGATATGATTATACCCGGGTAAATAATTGAAGCCCTATCGGAGACGATTCCTGAACACGACCGAACGACACACCTGCACTGCTTTCATCGGCGCAACCCGCATCGCCACCGGCGACCTGACCTGGGTGGCACTGGCGGTCAAGGAGGCGCTGGAGGCCGACGACACGGCGCAGGCGCTGATCTTCGACGACCGCACCAGCGGGGTCATCGAGATCGACTTTCGCGGCACCCGCGACGACGTGCTGCGCAGCGTCGCGGCGCGCGACCTTGCCGAGGAGGCCAGCCTGTCGCCCGAACCTTCGCTAAGGCGGCCGGGCAGGCCCAAGCTGGGTGTGGTGTCGCGCGAGATTACCCTGTTGCCGCGGCACTGGGACTGGCTGAACAGTCAGCCCGGCGGCGCGTCGGTCACCCTGCGTCGTCTGGTCGAGGAGGCGCGCCGCGCGTCCGACGGCAAGGACCGCGTCCGGCAGGCGCAGGATGCCGCCTACCGCTTCATGATGGTGATGGCCGGCGACCGGTCCGGCTTCGAAGAAGCAACCCGTGGCCTGTTTTCAGGCGATCTGGAGCGGTTCCGGCGCGAGACGGGCGAATGGCCCGTCGACGTACGCGACCATGCCTACAAGCTGGCCGCGCCCGCCTTCGAGCAGCGTGCGGCCTAGACCGTATCGCTGGCGATGGTCGCCTTCAGGATCGTGTCAGGGCTGCTGACCGAGCCGTTGGCGCGGCTGTCACCCTTCTTGATGGCGTCCACATGCTCCATGCCGTCGGTCACCTGGCCCCACGCGGTGTACTGGGCGTTGAGGTGCGGCGCGTTGGCGAAGCAGATGAAGAACTGGCTGTCGCCGCTGTTCGGGTCCTGGGCGCGGGCCATGGACACGGTGCCGCGCACATGCGGCGTGTCGTTGAACTCGGCCTTCAGCTTGCGGCCCGAGCCGCCGGTGCCGGTGCCGTGCGGGCAGCCGGTCTGGGCCATGAAACCGTCGATCACCCGGTGGAACTTCAGTCCGTCATAGAAGCCCTGGCGGACCAACTCCTTGATGCGCGCGACATGGCCGGGCGCCTTGGCCGGCAGCAGCTCGATGGTGACACGGCCACCCTTCAGGTCCAGGTACAGCGTGTTCTCGGCGTCCATGATGTCTCTCCTGTTCTGCGGCGCGATGGCGCCATGGTTCTATTGGGGCGCGGCCGGAGCCGGCACGGGTGCTGGTAGCGTCGACGGCCCACGCTCGTCGGCCGTCATGTCGGCGGCGACCCTCAGCGACGAGATCGTGTCGGGAAAGTCGACCGTGCCATTGTTCTCCTCGGTGCCCTGGCGGATCTTGTCCACGTTCTCCATGCCTTCGATCACCCTGCCCCACACCGTGTACTGGTTGTCCAGCGATCGCTTGGCGTTGAGCATGATGAAGAACTGGCTGTCGGCGCTGTCCACGCTGCCGCCTTCGCGGGCCATGGAGACGGTGCCGCGAAGATGCCGCAGGCTGTTGAATTCGTTCTTCATCTCCTTGCCGGAGCCGCCCGTGCCGTCGCCTTTTGGATCGCCGGTCTGGGCCATGAAGCCGGGGATCACCCGGTGGAACTTGAGGCCGTCATAGAAATGCTGGCGCACCAGTTCCTTGATCCGGGCCACATGGTTGGGCGCCTTGTCCGGGCGCATCTCGATAATCACGCGGCCATATTGCAGCTCCAGGACCAGGGTGTTCTCCAGGTCGAGCTTTTCCCACTCGACGGCGTGGGCTGGCAGGCCGAATGCCGCCATCACCGCCGCCAGCAGCAGGGTACGGACCATGCGCATGCTATTTCTGCTCCTTCAGCCGCGCCAGGGTGCGGGCCTTCACGTCCGGCGGCACGAAGTGGCTAATCTCACCGCCCAGCATGGCGATCTCGCGGATCAGCTTGCCGGCGATGGACTGCAGGCCGTTGCTCGCCGCCAGGTAGACCGTCTCCACCTTCGGGTTAAGCTGGGCGTTCATGCCGTTCATCTGGAATTCGTAGTCGAAGTCGGTGACGCTGCGCAGCCCGCGGAACAGCACCGTGGCGCCCACCTCGTCGGCGAACTGGACGACCAGGCCGCTGAATGGCCGCACATCGACGGCACCGTCGGCCTGCAGCCGGCTGGTCTCGCGCCGGACCATCTCGACCCGTTCCTCGAGCGAGAACACCGGGCCCTTGCCGGCATTGATCGCCACGCCGATCACCAGTCGGTCCACCAGCCGCAGCGACCGGCCGATGATGTCGATGTGGCCGTTGTGGATCGGGTCGAAGGTGCCCGGATAAAGCCCCACGCGTTCCTTTGTCATGCCGTCCCCGTCTATTCCGCGTCGCCGTCCGGCTCGGCATTCTCGGGCTCGCCGCCTTCATCCGCACCGGAATCATCGGAGAATTCGCCCTCGGTTGCGTCATCCTCGCCCACGTCGGCGAGCCGGGCCACCGAAACCACCTTCTCGCCCTCGGCCACCTTGAACAGGGTGACGCCCTGTGACGCGCGGCCAGTAATGCGGATGTCGTGCACGCCCATCCGGATGAGCTGGCCGCCATTGCTGGTCAGCATGATCTCGTCGGTGTCGGCGACCGGGAAGCTGGCGACCACGCCGCCGTTCCGGCCGGAGGTCTCGATATCGATGATGCCCTGCCCGTCACGGCCCGAAACGCGGTACTCATAGGCGCTGGTGCGCTTGCCGAAGCCGTTCTCGGTGACGCTGAGAATGTATTGTTCCTGGGCATCCAGTTCGGCGAAGCGCTCGGCAGTGATGCCCTCCATTGGCGCGCCTTCATCGCGGCGTTTCGCCTTGAGATAGGCATCGCGTTCGTCGACCGAGATCTCGTTGTGGCGCAGGATCGACATGGAGATGATCTCGTCGCCATCGGCAAGCCGCATGCCGCGCACGCCTTCCGACGAGCGGCCCACGAACACGCGCACCTCGTCGATGGCGAAGCGGATGCACTTGCCCGATTTGGCCGACAACATGATGTCGTCGTCGTCCGTGCAGGGCTGGACGGCGATCAGCCGGTTGCCGTCCTCCAGCTTCATGGCGATCTTGCCGTTCGACATGACGTTGGTGAAGTCGCCCAGCGTGTTGCGCCGCACCGAGCCGCGCGAGGTGACGAACATCACATGCAGGTCGCCCCAGCTCGTCTCGTCCTCGGGCAGCGGCATGATCGTGGCGATGCCCTCGCCTTCCTGCAGCGGCAGCATGTTGATCAGCGGCCTGCCCAGTGATGTGGGCGAGCCTACGGGCAACTTCCAGACCTTGATCTTGAACACGATGCCGCGGTCGGTGAACACCAGCAGCGGCGTATGCGTGTTGACGACGAACAGCTGGGTAACGAAGTCCGCATCGCGGGTTGACATGCCCGAGCGGCCCTTGCCGCCGCGGTTCTGCGCCCGGTAGGTGTTGAGCGGCACCCGCTTGACATAGCCCGCGTTGGTGACCGTCACCACCATGTCCTCGGGGGTGATCAGGTCCTCGTCCTCGAAGTCGAACTCGCTTTCCTCGAACGTGGTGCGGCGCGGCGTGGCGAACTTGGTCTTCATGTCGACCAGCTCGGCGCGCAGTATCCCCATCAGCTTGGGATGGCTGCGGAGGGTTTCCAAATAGTCGAGGATGTTGACGGCGAGGTCTTTCAACTCGTCGCCGATCTCGTCGCGCCCCAGCGCCGTCAGGCGGGCAAGGCGCAGGTCCAGGATGGCGCGGGCCTGGGTGTCGGACAGCCTGTATTTGCCGTCGACAACCATGTAGGACGGATCGGCGACCAGTTCGATCAGCGGCGCCACGTCGGCGGCGGGCCAGTCGCGGTCCATCAGCTGCTGGCGGGCGGTGCCGGTGTCGGGCGCGGCGCGGATCAGCGCGATCACCTCGTCAATGTTGGCGACGGCAATGGCGAGGCCGACCAACACATGGGCGCGGTCGCGGGCCTTGGACAGCAGGAAGCGGGTCCGGCGGGTGATGACTTCGGCGCGGAACTCGATGAACGCCGCGATCATCTCCTTCAGCGTCATCTGCATCGGCCGGCCGCCATTGAGGGCCAGCGCATTGACGCCGAACGAGGTCTGCAGCGGGGTGAACTTGTAGAGCTGGTTCAGAACCACCTCGGGCACCGCCTCGCGCTTCAGCTCCACCACCACGCGGATGCCGTGGCGGTCGGACTCGTCGCGCAGTTCTGCGATGCCCTCGATCCGCTTGCTGCGGTGCATCTCCGAGATCTTCTCGACCATGCCCGCCTTGTTCACCTGGTACGGGATCTCGGTGATGATGATCGCGCGGCGGTCCTTGCGGATGTCCTCGAAATGGACCTTGCCGCGCATGACGACCGAGCCGCGGCCGGTGCGTGCAGCCGAACTGGCGCCCGAGCGCCCCAGGATCAGGCCGCCGGTGGGAAAGTCGGGCCCGGGAACGAGCTCGAGCAACCGGTCATCGGTCACGCCGGGATTGTCCACATATTCGCAGCAGGCGTCGATGACCTCGCCCAGATTGTGCGGCGGGATGTTGGTCGCCATGCCGACGGCGATGCCGCCCGCGCCGTTGACCAGCAGGTTCGGGAACCGGGCCGGCAGCACGGTGGGCTCGCGCTCGGAGCCGTCATAGTTCTCGACGAAGTCGACGGTGTCCTTGTCCAGGTCGTCGAGCAGCGCCTCGGCGGCGAGCGCCAGCCGCGCCTCGGTGTACCGCATGGCCGCCGGCGGATCATTGTCCATGGAGCCGAAATTGCCCTGGCCGTCGATCAGCGGCAGGCGCATGGAGAAATCCTGCGCCATGCGGACCATGGCGTCATAGACCGACTGGTCGCCATGCGGGTGATATTTACCGAGCACGTCGCCGACGATACGGGCCGACTTGCGGTAGGCCTTGTCGTGGCTGTAGCCGTTTTCATTCATCGAATGGAAGATGCGGCGATGCACCGGCTTGAGGCCGTCGCGCACGTCCGGCAGCGCCCGCGACACGATCACGCTCATGGCGTAATCGAGGTACGAGCGGCGCATCTCGTCTTCGATGGTGACCGGCGGGTAGAGAGGGCCAGCGGCGCCGGCGGGCACGTCTTCAGGCGGCTCGGGCGGTAGGTTGGTGTCGTCCATCAAGTCCTGGGACTGCCTTCCAGAAATGCAGTGCGCCGCGCATGCGCGGCGCAACATGTGGTAGCGATGAGGTTTTCACTATACCAGTCCGGGGGTGGCGGGACAAGGATTCCCGCTTCACTTAACCAATTGATATAACTCTTGTTTCTGCCCGAGATTTACTCTGCCGCGCGCATCCGCACCGTATAGGAGAACGTTGTCTGTCCCCCGGCCGGTACGTGCACGGTCCAGACCGCCTCCGTGGCCGACTCTTTCCTGTGCGGGAGACTCTCTGCAGTAATGGTCCAGTCACCGTCCATATTCTCCACCACACGCACGTCGACAGGTTCTTTCTTCGCGTTCTTGACGGTGACTTCCCAGGACGAGGTGGCTTCGGTATCCTCGTCATCCCGCTTGAGTGATTGTTTGTAATCGGTTTGCTTGTGGGCAACCGTCACATCGAAAGCCCCTCCGATATCGAGACTGACCTGCTCGTTGCGCGGCGTAGACCTGATATCGTCCTGGCCGACCAATTGTGTCTGCCCTCGTGAATCGTCCTTGTAGACACGGATCGAGCCTGCGGGCAGCGGCTTGCCGAGCCCGTCCTGCTCCCGATTGTCGAACTTGATGAACACAGCCACCGGCCGGGCTCTCAACTCTCCAACCCTCGACGTGTACCAATAGTCTTCGCCACGGCTCTCTAGCACGGGCCTCACGGCGATATGCGGCGCTTCGAGCAAAGCTATCTGTTTGGTTTGGCCTTCAGCGAGGGTAACCGGGCCGGGCAATGTGTAGAGGTGGTAAGCGAAAAAGTCCTCTTCGGCAGTTTCAGCCTTCCTCGCCGAGACCACGATGGCCTCAAGTTGTCTTCCGCCCGCGCCGCGAGACCGTCGAACGTCGAGGCTGACCTCGCCAGCGATCACCTGGACCTGTGCGTTCTCATATGGAGACCCGCTCGTATTGGTTATGGTGATCCAGCCCTGCAGTGACAGGGATTTGTCGTCCGGAGCGAGGGTGGCGACGTAGTCCGCTTTCCAGTCAAGGCCGGCGGTTAGGTAGGTCAGCATCAGGTCTCGGCTGACCGGAGCGTTTGCATCGATCACCATGGACAGCGTCGGCCGGGAGCGAAGGTTCGTGGGCAGGCTGTCAAAGGTGATCCGGCGGCTGGCATCGGAAATGCCGCTCATGGCCTCGATGTGGTCGCCAGCCTTGAGTACGACCCCGTCATTGACGCCGAGGATCGTAGCATCCTGCACAGTCTCCTGTCCGTTTGCGCCAATGCTGTGCAGCCGCACCGAGCGGCCGACGGACTTCTCCAGCAGCTTGGCCGGAGTTAGCAGGTCGAAGTCGAAATTCTGCTCCAGAATGTCGAACGGTGCGTCCTTGAGCAGCGCCGTCTCGGCGTTGATCTCGGCCGAGACGTCGACGAACGACAGCGTACTGCGTCCGGCGGACACGCTGACCGTGCGGGTGTCGCGAACAAGGCCGCCGCCATTGTAGACGGTCAGGCTGAGCGCCTTGCGGCTTTCTGGCGAAATGGACACATTGTCGGCCTGCGCCGCCCCAAATCCGGCGAAAGCCAAGGAAGCCGCTATCACTGCACTGAACCTCATTGTCCCCTCCCAATGGTTGAAAAGGCACAGAGTAGCCCAGGCGGCGGCGTCCGGCAGCGCCCGTTTGGCGAAGAAACAGCCGAAACTTATGGCGTGTTGCGGGTCAGCACCGTGTAGGTGAAGGTGGTCTGTCCCTCGGCAGGCGCCCGCACCGTCCAGACCGCCTCGTTGGCCGACTCCTTCTTGTGCGGCAGGCTCTCGGCGGTGACGGTCCAGTCGCCCTGCATGGTCTCGACCACGCGGACGTCGACCGGCTCCTTCTTGCCGTTCTTCACGGTGACTTCCCATGATGATGTCGCCTCGGAAAGCTGGCCTTCCGGCGTGTTCACCTGCTTGTAGTCGGTCTGCTTGCGGTTGACGGTCACGTCGAAGGCCTGGCCCAGGTTCAGCGTGACCTCCTCGTTGCGCGGCGTGTGGCGGATGTTGTCCTCGCCGACAAACTGGGTCTGGCCACTCGAATCGTCCTTGTAGACGCGCACCACGCCGCCCGGCAGCGGCTTGCCGAGGCCGGCGGCCTCCTTGTTGTCGAATTTCAGCGAGATCGAAGCGGGTTGCGGCTGCATCTGGCCGACGCGGGACATGTACCAGTAGCCGCCGCCACGGCTTTCCAGCACCCGCGTCGCGGCGATCCGTGGCGCTTCCAGCATCGTCACCTGCTTGGTCTGGTTCTCCGCCAGGCTGACGGCGCCCGGCAACGTGTAGAGGTGATATTCGAAGAACGATTCTTCCGTCGCTTCCTGCTTGGCGGCGCGCATCGGAGCGGGCGCCGCCATGGCCACCATATCACGGGAATAGTTCTGCGAGACGCGGTTCACCTGACCCGCGACCACCTGGACACGGGCATTGTCGTAGGGCGTGCCGCTGGTGTTGGTGATGGTGATCCAGCCCTGCAGCGACAGCGACTTCTCGTCCGGCGCCAGATTGGCGACGTAGTCGGCCTTCCAGTCCAGGCCGCCGGTCATGTAGGTCAGCATCAGATCTCGGGTGACGGGACTGGCGGCGTCGATGGTCATGGACAGCGTCGGCCGCGACCGGAGGTTGGCGGGCAGGCTGTCGAACAGCAGTCGCGTGTTCAGGCTGTTGGCGCCGGACATGGTCTCGACCCGGTCGCCGATCTTCAGCACCACGCCGCCGGTCGCGCCCAGCACGGTCGCGGTCTCGGTGGTCTCCGCGCCGGTGCCGGGATTGGTGCGGACCAGCCTGACGGTCCGGCCGACGGACTTCTCCAGCAGCTTTTCGGGACTGAGCAGGTCGAAGTCGAAGTTCTGTTCCAGCACGTCGAACGGCGCGCCTTTCAGCAGCGCTGTCTCGGCCTGGATCTGGGCGGCCACGTCGACGAAGGCCAGCACGCTGCGCCCGGCGGGTACGGCAACGGTGCGGGTGTCGCGCACAAGGCCGGTGCCGCCATTGTAGACGGTGAGACTGAGCGCCTTCCTGTCCTGCAGGGTGACGCTGGCGTCCTCAGCCCATGCAACACCGCCACAGGCGGCCGATACCAGCAGAGCCGCCGTCAAAGCCTTCGCGCGCATGATTGTTCTCCCGTCCATGACCTGTGCAATGGACTAAACCTATTGCGGTTTACCGCTACCGCAACGGTTGACCGGGACTTTCCGGAAAACGGGCCGTGATCAGAACGGAATTTCGTCGTCGAGGTCGCTGGCGCCGCCACGTCCGCCGCCACCGCCCGATGACGAGCCGCCGCCGGCATAGCTGTCCTCGCGGCTGCCGAAGCCGCCGCTGCCGCCACTGCTGGCGCCGCCGCCCTCGCCCTTGCCGTCGAGCATGGTCAGTTCGCCGCGGTAGCGCTGCAGCACCACTTCGGTGGTGTACTTCTCGGCGCCGTCCTTATCGGTGTATTTGCGGGTCTGCAGCTGGCCTTCCACATAGACCTTGGAACCCTTGCGCAGGAAGCGCTCGGCGACGTCGGCCAGGTTCTCATTGAAGATCACCACCTTGTGCCATTCGGTGCGCTCCTGGCGGTCACCGCTCTGCTTGTCGCGCCAGGTTTCCGACGTGGCGAGATTGAGCTGCACCACCTTGCCGCCGTTGTTGAGCGTGCGCACTTCGGGATCGCGGCCCAGATTGCCGACGAGGATGACTTTGTTGACGCTTCCGGCCATGTGACGAGCCTTTCTTTGATTGAAACTCAGGATACGCTAGTGTAAACCGGAACGAGAACAAAAAGTAAACACTCGGATTCGCGGACACCATGAATCGGGTAACGCTGCTATACCAGATCGGCGCGCGGCCCCGCCACCAATGCTTGCCGGATCGCAGGGCATCGGCGCGAAAAAAGAGCGGGATTTATCGCCGCCACGACACCATGTAACCTCGCCCCCGCCGGCCACAGGCCGTCGCGGGAAACCCTAGCACACGGCAGAAGCGGCAACGATCCTCGATGAACAAGAACATCACCATCCGCGGCGCCCGCGAGCACAACCTCAAGAGCATCGACGTCACGCTGCCGCGCGACCAGCTGATCGTGATCACCGGCCTGTCCGGCTCCGGCAAGTCGTCGCTGGCGTTCGATACGATCTATGCCGAGGGGCAGCGCCGCTACGTGGAGAGCCTGTCGGCCTATGCGCGCCAGTTCCTCGAGCTGATGCAGAAGCCGGACGTGGACCACATCGAGGGCCTGTCGCCGGCCATCTCCATCGAGCAGAAAACCACCTCGCGCAATCCGCGCTCGACCGTCGGCACCGTGACCGAGGTGCACGACTACATGCGCCTGCTGTTCGCGCGCATCGGCGTGCCCTACTCGCCCGCGACCGGCCTGCCGATCGAAAGCCAGACCGTCAGCCAGATGGTCGACCGGGTGATGGCGCTGCCGGAAGGCACACGGCTCTACCTGATCGCGCCGGTGGTGCGCGGCCGCAAGGGCGAGTACCGCAAGGATCTGGCCGACTACCAGAAACGCGGCTTCCAGCGGGTCAAGGTCGACGGCGTGATGTACGAGATCGACGACGTGCCGGCGCTGGAGAAGAACATCAAGCACGACATCGATGTCGTGGTGGACCGCGTGGTGGTGCGCGACGGGCTGCAGCAACGCCTCGCCGACAGCTTCGAGACCGCGCTCAGCCTTGCCGACGGCTTGGCCATCGCCGAATTCGCCGACCAGCCGGACGAGCGCACCGTGTTCTCGTCCAAGTTCGCCTGCCCGGTCTCCGGCTTCACCATCGAGGAGATCGAGCCCCGGCTGTTCTCGTTCAACAACCCCTTCGGCGCCTGCCCGGTATGCGACGGCCTGGGCAGCAAGCTGACCTTCGACCCGAGCCTGGTGATTCCCGACGAGGAGGTCACCATCAAGGGTGGCGCCATCGCACCTTGGTCGCGCACCGCCGTGCCGTCGCCCTACTACAACCAGACCCTGGACAGCCTGTCGAAGCACTTCGGTTTCCGCATGACCGCGCGCTGGATGGACCTGCCGGAGGAGGCGCGCAACGTCATCCTCTATGGCTCGGGCGGCAAGGCGATCCCGATGGTCTACGAGGACGGCAAGCGCCGCTACGAGACCACGCGGGCCTTCGAAGGCGTCATCCCCAACCTGGAACGGCGCTGGCGCGAGACCGACAGCGCCTGGATCCGCGAGGAGCTGAGCCGGTTCCAGAACGCCACGCCCTGCGAGGCTTGCGGCGGCTACCGACTGAAGCCCGAGGCGCTCGCGGTGAAGATCGACAGCCTCCATATCGGCCAGGTGTCCGAAATGTCGATCCATCACGCCCATGCCTGGTTCAGCGGCCTCAACGAGAAGCTGCGGCCCAAGGACCGCGAGATCGCCGCGCGCATCCTGCGCGAGATCGTCGAGCGGCTGGGTTTCCTCAACAATGTGGGTCTCGAGTACCTGACCCTGTCGCGCCAGTCCGGCACCCTGTCGGGCGGCGAATCCCAGCGCATCCGCCTCGCCTCGCAGATCGGCTCGGGCCTGACCGGCGTGCTCTACGTGCTGGACGAGCCCAGCATCGGCCTGCACCAACGGGATAATCACCGGCTGCTCGAGACGCTGCGCAATTTGCGCGACATGGGCAACACGGTGATCGTCGTGGAGCACGACGAGGACGCCATCCGCACCGCCGACCACGTCGTCGACATGGGACCGGGCGCCGGCGTGCATGGCGGCACCATTGTGGCTCAGGGCAAGCCCGAGGACATCATGGCCAGCCCGGACAGCATGACCGGGAAGTACCTCATCGGCCTGGAGCAGATTCCGGTGCCGGCCGACCGCCGCGAAACCAAGAAGGCCAAGAAGATCGTCCTGCGGGGCGCCCGTGCCAACAACCTGAAGAACGTCACCGCCCATTTCCCGCTGGGTACCTTCACCTGCGTTACCGGCGTGTCCGGCGGCGGCAAGTCGACGCTGGTGATCAACACCCTATACGAGGCGCTGTCGCGCACCCTCAACAGGAGCCGGACCCATCCGGGCGAGCACGACCGCATCGACGGCATCGAGCACATCGACAAGATCGTCGACATCGACCAGTCGCCCATCGGCCGCACGCCGCGGTCCAACCCGGCCACGTACACTGGCGCATTCTCGCCGATCCGCGACTGGTTCGCCGCGCTGCCCGAAGCGCAGGCGCGCGGCTACAAGCCGGGCCGCTTCTCGTTCAACGTCAAGGGTGGCCGTTGCGAGGCGTGCCAGGGCGACGGCGTCATCAAGATCGAGATGCACTTCCTGCCCGACGTTTACGTGGAATGCGACGTCTGCCACGGCAAGCGCTACAACCGCGAGACGCTGGAGGTGCATTACCGCGACAAGAGCATCGCCGACGTGCTCGACATGACCGTCGATGATGGCGCCGAGTTCTTCAAGGCGGTGCCGGCGATCCGCGACAAGCTGGTGATGCTGCAGAAAGTCGGCCTGGGATATGTCAAGGTCGGGCAGCAGGCGACCACCTTGTCTGGCGGCGAGGCGCAGCGGGTCAAGCTGGCCAAGGAACTGTCGCGCCGGGCGACTGGCCGCACCCTGTACATCCTTGACGAGCCGACCACGGGCCTGCACTTTCATGACGTCAAGAAACTTCTGGAAGTCCTTCACGCTCTTGTGGAAACCGGCAACACGGTGTTGGTGATCGAGCACAATCTGGACGTTATCAAGACCGCCGACTGGATCATCGATATGGGTCCCGAAGGCGGCGACGGCGGCGGTCAGATCGTCGTGGAAGGCACCCCCGAGGACGTGGCCGCCTGCCCGGAAAGCTACACCGGCCAGTTCCTCGCGCCGCTGCTCAAGATGAAGGATCGCCGCAAGCGGGCGTGACGATTCAGCCAGACTTGGCGAACAGCAGAACGTCTGGCAATCCCTCGAAGTGTCCATCGCAGGTAAGCAGTTCCGCACCTTGGTGGCGTGCCGTCGCGTAGACGATGGCGTCGGCGGTGGCCAGCTTGTGTTGGCGGTGCAGGTCCGCGGCCAGCAATGCGATGGTGGTGTCCAGCGGAACCACCACACATTTCTGGGTGTAGGCGATCACCTCATCGGCCTGCTCCTCGCCCACTTCGCGGGTCATCCACTTCGACAACTCCAGTTGCACGATGGTCGGCACGATGCATTGCTGTTTGTCCGGAATCCGTTCGCCGAGTTGCTTGCCGAGCGCACTGCCGGTGAGCCACTCGACCCAGGCCGAGGTATCGACCACGCGCAATGCCGCCGCCATCAATATCGATCCTCGCGATCGCGGTAGTCGCCCTTGCGCGCGCCCTTGGCGATACCGGCCAACTGGTCGAGGTCGGGAACCGGCATCACCAGCACCCCCTTGCCCTTGAGAATGAACACGAATTCCTGTCCCGCCTCCCACTGCTGCTCATCGCGCACGGCCTTGGGAATGGAAATCTGGTACTTGCTGGACAGAGTGGCGGTTGAGGCCATTGTCGTACCCTCTATAGATCGATAGTTGATTGGTAAGAATATAGCTGTCTTTTCGTAAAGGCCAGCGCAGCGACGTTTGTCACTCCTTGCCGTCCGGCAGGATGACAATCCCGAAGCGATGGGCTAAATCAGCCCCATGACCAAACCCATTCATGTCATCGGCGGCGGATTGGCAGGCAGCGAGGCGGCGTGGCAGATCGCGCGCGCCGGCGTGCCGGTGATCCTGCACGAGATGCGGCCCGTGCGCATGACCGACGCGCACCAGACCGACGGCTTGGCCGAACTGGTTTGCTCCAACTCGTTCCGTTCCGACGACATGGAGAACAACGCCGTCGGCCTGCTGCACGAGGAGATGCGGCGCTGCGGCTCGCTGATCCTGTCGTCGGGCGATGCCAACCGCGTTCCGGCGGGCGGCGCGCTCGCCGTTGACCGGGAGGCGTTCAGCGCCGCGGTCGAGGCCACGATCCGCGCCGAGCCGCTGATCACCATCGAGCGGGGCGTGGTGGAAACCCTGCCGCCTGAGGATTGGGGCAGCGTGGTCATCGCCACGGGGCCGCTGACCGCCGCGCCGCTGGCCGAGGCGATCCGCGCCGAGACCGGCACCGACTCCCTCGCCTTCTTCGACGCCATCGCGCCCATCGTCTATAAGGACAGCATCGACTTCTCGAAAGCGTGGTTCCAGTCGCGCTACGACAAGGGTGACGGCGCCGACTACATTAACTGCGCCATGAACGAGGAGCAGTACCGCGCCTTCGTCGCCGCGTTGATCGACGCACCCAAGACCGAGTTCAAAGAGTGGGAGAAGGACACGCCCTATTTCGAGGCGTGCCTGCCGGTCGAGGTCATGGCCGAACGCGGCCCGCTCACCCTCGCCTATGGCCCGCTGAAGCCGGTCGGCCTGACCAATCCCAACGATCCGACGAAGCGGGCTTTCGCCGTGGTCCAGCTTCGCCAGGACAACAAGCTGGGCAGCCTCTACAACATGGTCGGCTTCCAGACCAAGATGAAGCATGCGGCGCAGACCGAGGTGTTCCGCACCATCCCCGGCCTGGAGAACGCCCAGTTCGCCCGTCTCGGCGGCATCCACCGCAACACCTTCCTGAACAGTCCGGCATTGCTGGATCGCCAGCTCCGGCTGAAGGTGAAGCCGCATATCCGCTTCGCCGGCCAGGTGACCGGCGTCGAGGGCTATGTCGAGAGCGCCGCCATCGGCCTGTTGGCCGGCCGGTTCGCTGCCGCACAGGCGCTGAGCACGGACGCGACCCTGCCGCCCGAGACCACGGCGCTCGGCGCGCTGCTCAACCACATCACCGGCGGCCACACGACGGGCCGCGACGTGCCGGACAGCTTCCAGCCCATGAACATCAATTTCGGCCTGCTGCCCCCGCCGGACGAGCGCGTCCGCAAGAACGAGCGCAAGCGCTGGGTGGCGCACCGGGCGCTACGGGATCTCGATGCGTGGCTGGGTGTGACGGCGCGCGACGCCGCCGAGTAAGGCCGGCCTAGAACTTCCGCGTGAGACCCGCCCAGGTGAGCCGCAGTTGTCGGCCCAGTGCGCCCCGCTCGTAATTGACGTGGTCGGGCACGTAGTCGCTGCGCTCCAGGCACGCCAGGTAGCCGTCGGCCAGGCAGGCGAGGCGCAGGATCGGTTTGACCTCGGGCCCCACCGACTGGCCCTTCTTCCGGGCGCAGATCAGGTGCGCGCGCGCCCGGTCGCCGATGCGCTGCAGGATGCGCGACAACGCCTGGGTTTGCTCCAGGTCCGGCAGCAACGGGTCCACCAGCCCTTCCTCGCGCATCAGGTCGGCGGGCACGTAGATGCGGCCGTGGTGCAGGTGCCAGGGCAGCGCCCGCACCAGACCGGTCAGCGCCCAGGCGATCCCCACGTGCCGGGCCGCCTCGAGCGCGCCATTGGTGGCGCCGACGCTCAGCGCGGCCAGCGCCTGGATGCCGCCGCCGGTGCGCTCCGCGTAGACCTCGAGCTGCTGCAGGGTCTGCGGCTGCTCGTCGTAGAGATCGCCCTCGCGGGCGTCGATCAGGTCGAGCAGCGCCTTCTCGGGCAGGTCCCGGCGGTGCAGCAGGTCGGCCAGCGCCTTGACCACCTCGTGCTCGCGGCACTGGCCGCGGTAGAGCTGCTCGATGGTCTCGCGCCACCATTGCAGGCGGATCTCGCCCAGCGCCGGTTCGGTCACCACTTCGCGGGTCTTGGCGACCTCGACATTGAACGCATAGAGCCCGAACAGCCCGGGACGGTCCTCGGTGCGCGCATGCAGCACGGTCAGATAGCGATCGTGATCGTTCCGCCGAACGATGGACGCGCACTGATATGTATGGTTGGCCAGAGCCTGCATGCGTGCTTTTTAATCCGATTTCGCGCGGCCGCGAAGGGCCTCATTAGGGGTCATGCGCCTTGTTCCCCCATCATCTTGTGTTATCATCCCGCGACGAGAGGCAACAGTCGCTCAGCGCCTCTGATCTAGCGCCAAAAAGGGGAGAGACAATATGTCAAAAATAACCGACTCGTTACCAGTCACTATCGTCTGCGGCATCATCCTGACGATCATCATGGTTTTCGTCGGTCAGCATACCATTACGGGCTCCATGTCCATGGGCCCGGCACTCGACGTGCCCATGTATGTTTCGTTCCTTGATCGCTGGCTGCATGTGATCAGCGGTGTCATGTGGATCGGCCTGCTGTGGTACTTCAATTTCGTCCAGATCCCGACCATGCCGAAGATCCCCGACGAGCTGAAGCCGGGCGTCTCCAAGCACATCGCGCCCGAGGCGCTTTTCTGGTTCCGTTGGGGCGCCATGGCGACCCTGATCACCGGCCTGCTGCTGGCGCTGCTCAACGGCTATCTGCTCGACGCCCTCGCCCTGCGCCACGGCATCGGCTACGGCATGTGGTTCGCCATGATCATGTGGTTCAACGTCTGGTTCATCATCTGGCCGAGCCAGAAGATCGCGCTGGGCCTGGTATCCGCGGACGCCGCCGCCAAGCCGAAGGCCGCTGCCCGCGCCAAGATGTTCTCGCGCATCAACACCCTGCTCTCGATCCCCATGCTGTACGCCATGGTGGGCCAGATGCACGGCGGTTTCGACTTCTGAGCGACGTTTCATCCGGAACGGAAAGGGCGCCTTCGGGCGCCCTTTTTCGTTGTAGGAGATATCCGCCAGAGCGGACGCTATTCCACCGGAATCAGCCCGGCCGCCACATGGCGGCCGTCCGTCAGCAGGACGTTGAAGGTGCGGCACGCGGCGCCGGTATCCATGACGTCGATGGCGATGCCATGTTCGTCGCGCATGCGCTGGATCAGCGCGCGGTCGACGGGCGAGATGCGGGTGCCGCTGCCCAGCAGCAGCACGTCGATGTCACCGGCGGCATCGATCGCCGGCCGGAAACTCTCATAGGTGATGTCGGATACGCTTGCGGCCGTCCACGGCAGGATTCCGCCGGGCAGGACCAGGATCGGGCCCTGGAAACGCTTGCCGGCAATGCGGAAGCCACCGTCGCCATAGCCCTGGATCAGGAACCGGCCGCCTTGTGCCTGTTCCTCGAGCCGCATGTCACTCGGCGTCGTTGGCTGGCTTCTTGGTCGCCACGGGCTCCTTCACCGGCTCGCCCTTGGAGCGCACGTCGGCAACGGTGGAGGTGACGATACGGACCTGGGTGTTGGGAGCGATCTCGACGACCACTTCCTCGGCACTCTCGACCTTGACGACCTTGCCGATAACGCCGCCGGCGGTAACGACCGTATCGCCGCGGCGCATGGCGGCCAGCCGCGCCTTGTGCTCCTTCATCCGCTTCTGCTGCGGCCGGAAGACGATGAAGTAGAACACCGCGAACATCAGGATGATGAAAAAGAACGGTTCGAGCTGCTGCATTCCATGCTCCTGCTGGCGGTGTGGCCGGACTATACCCACGGGTGGGACAATTGCAAACGAGTCGTCCGTCCGTGGCAGACGCTGGCGATTGGCCAGTCTGGTTGGTCGTGGGACGACGCGCGTGCTAACGTCCCGCCGCCCAGGCACCAACCGTATTGCGTCCATGTGGGGAGTGACCGTGACCGAAACAAGCGACGCCCGCGAGATTCTAGCCACGCTCCGGCGCATTGCCGACGCGCTCGAACGCCGGTCGCCGCCGCCGGTCGAGGCGCTGTCGCTGGACGCCGCCGACGCGTTCATCTGGCACCCCGATCCGGACCGGCTGACGCCCGTGCCGGTCGTCAACCGGGTCGACTTCGACCTGCTGCGCGGCATCGACCGGGTGCGCGACATCCTGCTCGACAATACCACGCGCTTCGCCGGCGGTTTCCCCGCCAACAACGCGCTGCTATGGGGCGCGCGCGGCATGGGCAAGAGCTCGCTGGTCAAGGCCGTCCATGCCCAGGTCAACCGGGAGAGCCCGGGCGCCCTCGCCCTCGTCGAGATCAACCGCGAGGACATCCCCACCCTGCCCCGTCTGCTGCACGGCCTGCGCGGGCAGGCGCGGCGGTCGGTGCTGTTCTGCGACGACCTGTCGTTCGATCACGACGACACCACCTACAAATCGCTCAAGGCGGTGCTTGAAGGCGGCCTCGAAGGCCGGCCTGAGAACGTGATCTTCTATGCCACCTCGAACCGCCGCCACCTGATGCCCCGCGACATGATCGAGAACGAGCGCTCGACCGCCATCAACCCGGCCGAGGCCGTCGAGGAGAAGATCTCGCTGTCCGACCGCTTCGGCCTGTGGCTCGGCTTCCACACCTGCAGCCAGGACGACTACCTGGCCATGATCGCGGGCTATTGCGTTCGTTACTGCCTGGCGGGCAACGACGAACAGATCCGCGCCGACGCGCTGGAATGGTCGGTCACCCGCGGCGCCCGCTCCGGCCGCGTCGCCTGGCAGTTCATCCAGGACCTGGCGGGGCGGATGGGCCGGACGCTGGGCTGAGACCTACTTCTTCGGCAGCGCGTAGGCGATGATGTAGTCGCCGAACGGGCTCTGCAGCGCCAGATGGCCGCCGGCGGCGATCACCACGAACTGGCGGCCGCTGGCGGGCGAGATATAGGTCATCGGCGTCGCGTGGCCGCCGACTGGCAGCCTGGTCTTCCACAGGATATCGCCGGTCTTCTGGTCCACCGCGCGCAGCGTCCGTTCCATGCTGGCGCCGATGAACACCAGACCGCTCCTGGTGCTGACCGAGCCACCGATGGCCGGCACGCCCATGGTCAGCGGCAGCATGGAGCGCATGCCCCACGGGCCGTTGTCCCTGGCATCCCCGAATGGCTCCGACCAGATCACCTTGCCGGTGTTGAGGTCGACAGCGGTCAGCGAGGCATACGGCGGATTGACGCAGGGTACGCCGAGCGGCGACAGGAATGCGCCTGTCCTTGCCGCGTAAGGCGTGCCCGCCTGAGCCTGGGGCTTGCCGGGCATGTAGCCCTCAGGGCCGGGCTTCAGGCCCATCCGGTCGGCCTTCTCGCGCGGAATGAGCCGGGTGTAGTTGGGCATGCGGCTCCAGTTGACGATCATGATCTGGCGTACCGGATCGACCGACACGCCGCCCCAGTCGATGCCGCCCAGATATCCAGGATTGGTGATGGTCGGCTTGGTGCCCGGCGGGGTCATCGGGCCGTCGTAGCGCGCCTTCCTGAACTTGATGCGGCACCAGAGCTGGTCGAACGGCGTCAGGCCCCACATGCTCCTTTCGGTCAGGTCCGGCCCGGCGAAATCGGGCATGCCGGTGGAGAACGGCTGGGTCGGCGACAGCCAATCGCCCTCGACCGGACGCTGCGGCACCTTGCGCTCCTCCACGGGCTTCAGGGTCCGCCCGGTGCGCCGGTCGAGCACGAAGATCTGCCCGCGCTTGGTCGGCTGGATCAACGCCGGCACCGGCTGGCCGCCGATCTGCAGGTCGACCAGCGTCGGCTGGGAGGCGAGGTCATAGTCCCAGACATCGTGATGGACGGTGCGGTAGAGCCAGCGCAGCGCGCCGGTCTCGGCATCGAGCGCCAGCACGGCGCTGGTGAATTTTTCGGACTCCGGCGTGCGGTGCGCGCCGAAATAGTCGGGCGTGGCGTTGCCCATGGGTGCGTAGACCAGCCCCAGCGTTTCGTCGGCGCTCATCGGCGCCCACGAATTCGGCGTGCCCAGCGTGTAGGTTTCGCCGGGGAGCGGTTCCCCGTGATATTCGGGCCGCCCCGGATCGAACGCCCACGAGAACGCGCCGGTCATGGCGTCATAGGCGCGGATCACGCCGGGCGGCTCGTTCACGTGCTGGTTGTCGGCCACCCAGCCGCCCATCACCACCCGCCCGCGGATGATGACCGGCGCCGAGGTGACGTAATAGTAGTTCGGCTTCACCTCGCCCATCCCGGTCTTCAGGTCGACCAGGCCGGCGGTGCCGAAGCCCTCGCAGGGCTTGCCCGTGCGCGCGTCTAGCGCCACGAGCTGGGCACGCGCGGTGGTGCTGAAGATGCGCTCGGCGCAGGCGCCGACGCCGTTCGGCACCTTGTAATACGTGACGCCGCGGCAGGTGCGGCGGCGGTCGTTGGGGGCGGGCGGTTCCCAGCGCCAGCGCTGGGCGCCGGTTTCGGCGTCGAGCGCGATGACCTGGTTGGTTGCCGTGCAGACATAGAGCGCATCGCCGACCATCAGCGGCGTGACCTGCAGATGGGTCTTCAGGGTCTCGCCCGGATTGGTCCGGTAGACCCAGGCCTGCTTCAGCCCGGACACGTTGGCCGGCGTGATCTGGTCGAGCGGCGAGTACCGGCTGCCGCCCAGGTCGTTGCCGTAATGGAGCCACTCGCCGTCGGCCGCCCAGGCGGATGCGGCAAGCAACGGCAGGGAAAAAAGGCCAACAAGGAAGCTGATCATGCGCATGGGCCGCTCCATCTCAAACGAGCCCGCGACGCGCCCATGGCGTCAACAGCCATAGGCCCAGCACTGTCAGCAGTAGAACCCGGGGCATCAGCTGCCAGCCGTCCAGCCCCACTTCCCAGATCGCCCATCCCCATGTGCCGAGGACGATCAGCAGCAGCAGCCACGCGCCCATGCGGCGGCCACGCCAGAGCAGGATGGTGGCGACGATCAGCGCCACGCCGGCGACGACGTAGTAGAGCGACCCGCCCAGCAGGGCGAGCTGGATACCGCCTGCCGCCAGCGCTGCCCCGACGAGGAGCACCAACGCGGCGAAGATTCGCGGCGGCCTCGCGGCACGGTTCGCAGGCCCTGCCATTTCGATCATGGATCGTCCCCCCAGCTTCAACGCTGCGCGCTTGATTCCGCGCGCTTGTCGACGCAGCCACTGTAGCCAGATTGACCGGTAACCCGCTACGAAATCCTGCGATAATACCGTCAGGCCAGTCTGGGACCGGGCCTGCCATCCTCGACCACGAACCGCTGGAGCGAGCGGCTGGGCGACGCTGGGTTGGCCTGGTCCTCGATCATCCGCATGTCGGCCTCGATCCCGGCCGCGCTGAACGTGACCCTGACATAGCCCTGGTGGGCGGTGTCGGAGAACCGGATATGCGCGTGCTCCTTGCCGGGCGCGTAGAGGCCGGGCGGCAATTTGCCGCCGGCCAGCGCGCTGGTGACGAACTCGCTGGCAATGACCGGAGACGCCGGATCGTTGAAATCCGCCTTCACGTCGCACGCCCAGAAGGAATGCAGGTCGCCGCCCAGGAATACCGGGTTGCGCGGCGCCGCCCGGCGCAGAGACGCGGTGAGGCGCCTGCGCGCGGCACCGTAGCCGTCCCAGCCCTCGGTCGAGATCATCTCGCCCGGCCCAGGCTGCAGGTCCAGACGGCTGAAGCCGGTCTGCTGGGCCAGCACGGTCCACCGGGCCTTGTCGGCGGCGAGGCCCTCATCCAGCCACCGCTCCTGGACTGGCCCCAGCATAGTCCGCTCCTCGGCATCGATCTCGGGGCAATCCGACACCCTTCGGCCGCCCAGCTTGCCGGGCATCGGGCAGGCCTGGTCGGAACGGTATTGCCGGTCGTCGAGCACATGGAACGTGGCCAGGTCGCCCCAGGCCAGCCGCCGGTAAATCTGCATGCCGCCCTCGCCCAGCATGGCGCTGGGCCGCAGCGGCATGTGCTCGAAATAGGACTGGTAGGCGGCGGCGCGGCGCCGGCCGAACGCTTCGGGCGTCGTGCCGTCCTCGGGTATGAGGCCGGCATAGTCATTCTGCACGTCGTGGTCGTCCCAGGTGACCAGCCATGGCGCGGCGGCATGGGCGGCGCGCAGGTCGGCATCGGACTTGTAGAGCGCGTGACGGGCGCGGTAGCCGGCGAGGTCGACGGGCGTATCGGCGCCGAATTGCCGCACCGCCTTGCCGTGTGAGGGCGATTCGTAAATGTAGTCGCCGGCGTGGACGATCAGGTCCGGCGCGCCGGCAATCATGTCGCGGTAGGCCGCGAAATAGCCGTTCTCCCAGTGCTGGCACGAGGTGAGCGCCACCTTCAGCCGCTCGGGCCGTTCTGGAACCGTCAGCGTGCGCCCAGTAGGGCTGACGGCCTTGCCCGCGTGGAACCGGTACCAGTAGGGCCGGCCGGGCCGCAGCCCGCCGATCTCTGCATGGACGGAATGAGCCAGATCGCGGATCGCCATGGCGCCGCCCCGGTTGACGATCCGGCGGAAGCCCTCATCCTCCGACACCTCCCAGCCGACCGGAAGCTCCGGCTCGTCGAGCAGCGCCAGGTTCTCGCCAACCAGGCGAGTCCACAGCACGAATCCGTCGGTGGAGGGTTCGCCGGAGGCCACGCCCAGCGCGAATGGATCGGCCCTGAAGCGCGGTGATCCCAGCGCCAGCGCGTCTGCCGGCCGCAGCATGGACCACGCCACCGCCGCCGACAGGCCGCTGATCACATTCCTGCGCGTGTAACCGTTCATGCAATCCCCTCCCCGACTATGAGGCGCAGCCTAGCACGCGAGGGTGACGGTTGATGAGGAGTCAGGCGGGCGGAAGATACTGCGCGGGATCGACCGCCCGGGCGCCCTGGCGCAACTCGAAATGCAGCTGCGGCTCGCCGACCTGGCCGCTCGATCCGGCTCGGGCGATGGGCGCGCCCCGGTTCACCGCCTGGCCGCGGCTTACGAGGATATCGTCGTTGTGGGCATAGGCCGACACCCAGCCCTGGTCGTGGCGCAGCAGGATCAGGTTGCCGAAGCCCTTCAGCTCGTTGCCGGCATAGGCCACGGTACCGGCGGCAGCGGCCACCACCTGGGTGCCGCGCTTCACGCGGATGTTGATGCCGTCATTGCGCATGCCGCCGTCCTTGCCGCCGAAGCCCGAGATCACCGGGCCGCGCGCCGGCCAGATGAAGCCGCCGGCCAGGGCCTTCACGGCGGGAGCGGTTTCGGTGGCGGCGGGCAGCACGTCGGCGACCGAGGTGGCGGGCTCGAGCGCGCCGCCGGAGCGCGCCGGGATCGCCAGGATCTGGCCGATGACGATGCCGTGGGACTGGTCGATGCCGTTGGCCGCCATCAGCCGGGCAATATCGACCGAATAGCGGCGCGAGATGCTGTAGAGCGTATCGCCCGGAATCACCGAATGATGGTCGCCGCCGGGGATCTTCAGCTTCTGGCCGATCTTCAGCGCGTAGGGCGGCTGGAGACCATTGAGCTCGATGATCTCTTTGGCGTTCACGTTGTGGCGCCGGGCGATGCCGAACACCGTATCGCCTTGCTCCACCGTGACGGTCTTGCCGACCAGCACGCCGCCCGCTGTCGACGGCTTGGGCGCGCCGGGCGCCGCCTCGGCCGGCTTTGGCGGTGCGAAGGACTTGCCGCCATACCCAGGCCGCTTCGGCGGCGGCGCCATGCTGCCGCCGCCAGGGACATCGTCCAGCGTCGTGACGCCCACTTCCTTCTTGCCCGCCGCCGGGGCGTCGATGGGATAGGCCGCTTCGGGCTTGTCGGTGGGTTCCGGCACCGGAAACGGCGCGTTCGGTCCGCGCGCCTCCACGACCGGCGGCACGTAACGGTATTCGACATCACGGCTTTCGCACGCGGCCAGGGCGGCCGTGGTCACGGCCATGGCGATCCCGCAAAACCTTCTGAAATTCAATCGCATGGCATTGATCTTAGGTTCGATGGGCCGAGGCTTCAATGACCGCCATGCCGGTTTCATCCGCCTATCCCTCGGTGCCGTCCAGCATCGGGACGAAACGCACGGGCAGCAGCGGCGAGGATTCGAACGAATCGCCGCGCCTGACTACCCGCGTAATGGTCTGGTTGCCCGACAGGCCGACGGGAATGATCATCACGCCGCCCTCGGTGAGCTGCTTGACCAGGTTCATGGGCACGACCGGCGCGGCGGCGGTGCCGATGATCCGGTCGAACGGCGCCACTTCAGGCCAGCCCTTGAAGCCGTCGCCGAAGCGGGTCACGACGTTGGTCAGTTTCAGTTCCCGGAAGCGGTCGGAGGCTTCCTTCAACAGGTCGCGCTGCCGCTCGATTGTGTAGACGCGGCGCACCAGCGGCGACAGCACGGCGGTCTGGTAGCCCGAGCCGGTGCCGATCTCCAGCACCAGCATGCGCCGTTGCAGCTCGAGCGCGGTCGTCATGAACGCGACCACATAAGGCTGCGAGATGGTCTGGCCGCAGGCGATGGGCAGCGCCGTGTCCTCATAGGCCCGGTCGCGGAAGCCGTCGGGCACGAACATGTCGCGGGGCACACCCTCGACCGCGGACAGCACCGCGGTGTCGTTGATCCCGGCGCGGCGCAACTCCATCAGCAACCGGATCTTCTTCGATGGGTCATACACGGCCGGCGACCTCCCCGGCCGCCTTGGTCAGGCGCTGGCGGTCGCGTTCATGGGTCAAGTCGAGGTGCAGCGGCGTGACCGACACGCGGCCCTCGCGCACCGCCTTGATGTCGGTACCGTCGACCAGGTGTTCGCGCGAGCGGCGGTAGCCGATCCAGTAATAGGTCTCGCCGCGGGTGTCGACACGCTGGTCGAACTGGATGTCGGCCGGGTCGCGCTGGCCCTGGACGGTGATCTCCATCTCGGTGACCTCGCCGCGCCGTGCGTCCGGGAAATTGACGTTCATCAGGATCTCGGGCGCCCAGCCGACCGAGACCAGCCAGCGGATCATCCGCTCCATGGCGACCTCGGTCCCCTGCCAGTCGATCTCGGTGGCGCCGGGAAACACCGACTGGCTGAGCGCGATGGACGGGATGCCCAGCAGCGTGCCTTCCATGGCGGCGGCGACCGTGCCCGAATAGGTCACGTCCTCGCCCATGTTGGCACCCCGGTTGACGCCGGACAGCACCAGCGTGGGGCGCTTGCCCGGGATCACCCGGTTGACGCCGAGCAGCACGCTGTCGGTGGGCGTGCCGCGCACGGCGAATCGGTGGTCTCCGACTTGCCGGAACCGCAGCGGCTGGGTCAGGGTGAGCGAATGACCGGTGCCGCTCTGCTCGTATTCGGGGGCGACCACCCAGACGTCGTCGCTGAGCCGGCGCGCGATCCGCTCGAGAATCTCGATGCCGGCCGCGCTGTAGCCGTCGTCATTGGTAACAAGGATCCGGTGCTGGGAGAGGTCGAAGGCGACATCTGGCAACGGGAAGAAGGTCATCTCAGCGTCCCGCTCCGATCACTTCGAGCCCGCCCATATAGGGCCGCAGCGCGTCGGGAATGGTGATGCTGCCGTCGGCGCGCTGGTAGTTCTCCATCACCGCGATCAGCGTTCGGCCGACAGCGAGGCCCGAACCGTTCAGCGTGTGGACGAAGCGGGTCTGCTTGCCACCGTCGTCGCGGAACCGCGCCCTCATGCGGCGAGCCTGGTATTCGCCCGTATTCGAGCAGGACGAGATTTCCCGGTAGCGCGATTGTCCGGGTAGCCAGACCTCCAGATCGTAGGTCTTGCGTGCGCCCGTGCCGGTGTCGCCCGAGCACAGGATCATCACCCGGTACGCGAGCCCGAGACGCTTCAGCACCTCCTCGGCGCAGGCGGTGAGGCGCTGGTGCTCGGCCTCGGACTCTTCCGGCCGGGTAATGCTGACCAGCTCGACCTTCTTGAACTGGTGCTGGCGGATCATGCCGCGCGTGTCCTTGCCGGCGGCGCCCGCTTCCGAACGGAAGCACGGCGACAGCGCGGTGACGCGGATCGGCAGATCGGCGGCGTCGAGAATCTGCTCGCGGACCAGGTTGGTCAGCGTCATCTCCGAGGTGGAGATCAGCCAGAAATCGTTCGTCGTGTGGAACATGTCCTCGGCCGCCTTGGGCAGCTGGCCGGTGCCGTATGCCGCTTCGGTCCGCACCATCAGCGGCGTGTCGCACTCGGTGTAGCCGGACTCGGTGGTGTGCAGGTCGAGCATGAAGGCGCCGATGGCGCGCTCCAGCCTGGCGAGTTGGCCTTTCAGCACCACGAAGCGCGAGCCGGACATGCGCGCGGCGGCGTCGAAATCCATCAGGCCCATGGCTTCGCCCAGCGCCGCATGATCCTTGGGCTCGAAATCGAATACGGGCGGCACGCCGATCCGGCGCAGCTCGACGTTGGCGTTCTCGTCCGGTCCGTCGGGCACGTCGTCGTCCAGATGGTTCGGAATGGCGGCCAGCACGTCGTCCAGTTCGGCCTGCAGGGCGCGCTCGCGCTCTTCGCCGTCCTGGATCTCGGTTTTCAGCGCACCGACCGCGTCGAGGACAGCCTGGACGTCCTCGCCCCTCGACTTGGCGATGCCGATTTCCTTCGACTTGGCGTTGCGCTCCGCCTGGGCTTCCTGCAGCCGAGTCTTCAGCGCCCGGAGCGACGAATCGAGCGCGATAACCTGCTGCGACAGCGGCTGGCGGCCACGGCGCGCGAGGCCCTTGTCGAAGATTTCAGGGTTCTCCCGGATCCATTTGATATCGAGCATGGAGGCGCGTTTCGCTTGGCGGTGGACAGCCTGTATAGCCGGGCGGGTGCGCCCCGTCCAGCCACGCTCCCGGTTAAATTTCGGCCGCCGCCGCCCGCCTCTTTTCGGTCAGGCGGACCATGATGATCGAGGCCTCGTAGAGCAGGCAGACCGGCAGCGCCAGCGCGCACTGGCTGAACACGTCGGGCGGCGTCAGCACCGCGGCGACGATGAAGATCAACACGATGGCGTACTTCCGCTTGTCGCGCAGCCAGCCCGAACTGATGATCCCCACATAGCCCAGCAAGGTCAGGGCAACGGGCATCAGGAACATGACCCCGAACGAGAAGATCAGCTTCATCGACAGGTCGAGATACTCGTTGACCTTGCCCTCGAACTGGATCGGTAGGCCGCCGCTGCCAGCGCCCATGGTCTCGAAGCTGAGAAAGAACGACCACGCCAGCGGAAACACCACGTAATAGGCCATGGCCGCGCCGGCGGTGAACAGGATCGGTGTGGCGACCAGGAACGGCAGGAAGGCGCGGCGCTCGTTCTTGTAGAGGCCGGGGGCCACGAATGCCCACACTTGCACGGCCACGATCGGGAACGACAGCATGATCGCGGCGAAGAACGCCACCTTGATCTGGGTCAGCATGGCTTCGGTCAGGCCGGTGTAGATCAGCCGCCTGCCGGGATGGTCCTTCAGCGCGTTGGACAGCGGCCGCACCAGGAACTCGTAGATGTCCACGGCGAAATAGAGGCACACCGCAAATACGATGACGAAGCCAAGCACCGAATAGATCAACCGCTTGCGCAGCTCGATGAGGTGCTCGACCAGTGGCGCGCGCGAGCCCTCCAGTTCATCCTCTTCCCCGGTCGCGGCGTTCTCGCTCACGGCGTTCCCTGCCCTTCAGGCTTGGACGCCGGTTCGCGCGCCGCTGGATCGGGATTTGCCGGATCGGTCACCACGTCGGTCACGGGAGGCGGCAGTTCCGGCGCCGTCTCGGCCGCTGCCGGTTCCGGCGACGCCGGCGCAAGCTTCGGATCGTTGACGACCACCGGCTTGCCGACCCCGACAGGATCGAGCAGGTCGTCGAAGTTCCCCTGTCCCTTCATGGCGCGGCGGGTCTTTTCGACGGCGTCGCGCAGCTCCTGCAGCTCGGATTCGCGGACGTAGTCGTTCACCGTGCCCATGAACTCGTCGACCATGCGCCGCATCTTGGCGATGGTGCGCGCGAAGCCGCGGACGACGCGAGGCAAATCCTTTGGCCCGACCACCACGAGCGCGACGATCACGATCACCAGCAGTTCGGGGAGGCCGACGTCAAACATGGATCAAGGTTGCGCCTGGTTCAGGTCTTGGCCGCATCGTCCTTGCGCGGCGCTACGTCGGTCAGCGAGGCATCCTGGTTGAGCTGCCGGGCGTCCTGCGCCTTCGCGGACGGCGCCTCATCGTCCTCCGCCATGCCCTTGCGGAAGCTTTTGATGCCTTTGGCGACGTCGCCCATCATGCCCGAGATCTTGCCGCGTCCGAAAAGCAGCACCACGATCAGGACGATGATGAGGATTTCTGTCCAGCCCAGATTGAACACGCTCTACTCCGGTTGCCGAGGAACGGCGGCGTCCTTGCGCCAGTTAGCAGACAAATAGGCTCGAAAAGCCGCCAGCACAAGTTGAACCCGTCAGCCGCGACCGGTCTCGACGGGATCGTCGAACGGCAGCAGCACGTCTTCCTCGGTATCTTCGTCCGCCTCGTCGACGGGCAGCAAGCGATAGCTGTCGGGCGGCTCGGCGTCCAGCAGTCCGGCGGCCTTGAGTTCGTCGATGCCGGGCAGATCTTTCACCGACTCCAGCCCAAACTCGATCAGAAACTGCTCTGACACGCCGTAGGTCACCGGCTTTCCGGGCGTCTGGCGCCGGCCCATGACCCGCACCCAGCCGATCTCCATCAGCAGATCGACGGTACCCTTGCTGACGGTGACGCCACGGATGTCCTCGATCTCGGCGCGGGTGGCCGGCTGGTGATAGGCGATGATCGCGAGCGTCTCCTGCGCCGCGCGCGACAGCCGGCGCTCTTCCTGCACCTCCTGCTGCAGCAGGAACGCCAGGTCGGGCGCGGTCTGGAACATCCACTTGCCGGCGCGTCGCACCAGGTTGACGCCGCGCCTGGAATACATGTCCTGCAACTCGGCCAGCAGCGGACCGACTTCGGGGTGGCCTGGCAGGCGCTGGACGATGCTTTCCTCGTCGAGGGGCTCTGCGGCGGCGAACAGCAGCGCCTCGACCATGCGGAGATGTTCCAGATGTTCGGTCATTCGTCCTGTCCCGCCGCGCGGACGCGCGACCGTATCAGCAGCGGCCCGAAACTCTCGGTCTGCCGCAACTCGAGCTTGCCCTGGCGGGTATATTCCAGCGCCGCCGCGAAGGTCGAGGCCAGCGCCGACTTCGACAGCGCCTTGTCGGTCATGGACGGCGGCAGGAACTGCTGCAGGCTGGTCCAGTCGGGGACAAAGCCGACCAGCCGCTCCAGCCGGCGCATTGCGTCCTCCATGGTGAACACGGGCCGGCGGCGGATCTGGTAATCGTCATTGCCCTCGCTGCGCGCCTTCTGCGCCGCATAGGCCCGCAACAGGCCGTAGAGATCGGCGACATAAGCCGACTTACGGATCACCCGGATGCCTTCCGGCAGGCCGCGCAGGAATACGTCGCGGCCGACCCGATGACGCGACATCAGCACCGAGGCGCGGCCGCGCATGGCTTCCAGCCGGCGCAGGCGGAATGCCAGATGCGCGGCAAGCTCCTCGCCGCTCGGCTCCTCGCCGGTTTCCTCGGCGGGCAGCAGCAGGCGGGATTTCAGGTAGGCCAGCCACGCCGCCATCACCAGGTAGTCGGCGGCCAGTTCCAGCCGGATGCGACGGGCGGCGGCAATGAACTCCAGATATTGCTCGGCCAGCTGCAGGATCGAGATCGCCGACAGGTCGACCTTCTGGTTGCGCGCCAGCATCAGCAGCACGTCGAGCGGCCCTTCCCAGCCGTCGATGTTCAGCAGGAACTGGTCCGCCACCGGGCGGGACGGTTCCTCGAAGGATATGATGCTGCCCGAAGGGTCGCTCACTCAGGCCTCAGACGAACAGGAACACTTGGTCGATGGCATTATACAGGAATTTCACCGCTGGTTGGATGATAGCCCAGACCGGGTGAAAGTTGGTGCCGAAAGCCGCATTGATCAGCGATGGCACGAGAAGCATGCCGAAGATGATGAACAGGCCATATCGTTCGACACGCGCCAGGGGCCGGGCCAGCGCGACAGGCAAGAGGCCGACGGCGACACGTCCGCCGTCGAGCGGCGGCAGCGGGATCATGTTGAACACCATCAGCACCACGTTCGCCGCGATGCCGATCTGGGTTACGTCCGAGAACCAGATCTGGAAACCGCCCGACAGGTAGGCTCCCAGGTTGGACAGGATCGCCCAGCCGATGGCCATGAACAGGTTCACCGCTGGTCCCGCCGCGGCCACCCAGACCATGTCGCGCTTGGGATTGTCGAGATTCATGAAATTCACCGGCACGGGCTTGGCGAAGCCAAAGGGCGGCAGACCGGTGAGCAGCAGGATCCCGGGCAGGATGACCGTTCCGAACGGATCCACATGCTTCAGCGGATTGAGGGTCAGCCTACCCGCCCGCGCGGCGGTATCGTCGCCGTGCTGCCGGGCGACGTAGCCATGGGCTACTTCATGCACGGTAATCGCCAGCACCACGGGAATGATGGCGGCCGAGATCATGTAGAGGGTTTCGTTCATCCGCCTCCGACGCGGGCCAGCAACGCGTCCCTTTCCCAGACGCCGGCTTCGCGGTCGAACGGCTTGGGCGCCGCCAGCCAGCTCATCGCCCGAGTCAGCCGCCGCAGCGTGGCGGGCGATGCGTGCTCAAGTCCGCTGGCGACGGCGACCATGTCGTCATACTCGCCGTTGCAGTGGAGCGCTAAGTCGCAGCCTGCCTGCTGCGAGGCGAAGGCGCGTTCCGCCAGGGTGCCGCTGAGCGCCTGCATGTTGAGGTCGTCCGACATCAAGGCGCCGTCGAATCCAATGGTCTTGCGGATGACGCCGTCGATCACCGTCCGCGACGTGGTCGCCGGGAAATCCGGGTCCAGATCAGCATAGATCACATGGGCAGTCATGGCGAACGGCGCGTCACGCAGGGCCTTGAACGGCGCGAAGTCGGTCCGCCGCAAGGTAGCTGCCTTCGTCGTCACGGTCGGCAGCTCGACATGGGTGTCGGCCGCCGCGCGCCCGTGGCCGGGAATATGCTTGATCACCGGCAGGACGCCGCCATCGATCAGGCCGGCGCAGGCTTCGCGGCCAAGCTGCGCGACGGTATCGGCGTGGCGGGCATAGGCGCGGTCGCCGATAACGTCATGGCCACCGCGCGCCGGTACGTCGAGAACCGGCAGGCAATCGACGGTGATGCCGAGGTCATGGAGGTCAGCCGCGATCAGCCGCGAGTTCAGGTAGATGGCGCGCTTGGCCTCCGCTGGATCGAGGTCGAACAGCCTGCCGAACACCACGCCGCGCGGATAGTCGGGCCAGTGCGGCGGCCGGAGCCGGGCCACGCGGCCGCCCTCCTGGTCGATCAGGATAGGGCACGGATTGGCCGCCGCGAGCGGCTTGAGGGACTCGGTGAGCGCCCGGACCTGGTCGGGATCGCCGATGTTGCGCGCGAACAGGATGAAGCCGAACGGTTTGACCTCCTGAAAGAACGCGCGCTCGCGGTCGGTCAGGGTCTTGCCGAAAACGCCGAAGATGGCGGGACAGAGCGACGGATCAATTGGCATTGACGATACAATCCCGTCCCTGGGCCTTGAGCTGGGCACAGATATCCGTGGCGGCGCTGCGGTCGGCGAACGGGCCAATCACCAGCCGGTAAAGGTCGCCCTTCCCCGGCGCGTTGAACTTGATGACCTGCGGGGTCAGTCCGCCGACGACGGAACCCTGCTTGCGTTGCACCTGGGCCCACGACTCCATGGCGCCCGCCTCGCTGCCATAGGCGCCGAGCTGGACCACCGGCGACTTGGCGCCTGCCGGCTTGGGCTCGACGATCTGGGGCGTGAGGGGCTTGGACTCGGTACCTGGCGCAACCGGGAGCGGCGCTACCGCCGGAGCGGGCGCAGGCGCGGGCTGCTGCACGATGACCCCGGTCGCCTTCGCCGCAGAATTGGTCTTGGCGGTGGGCGCGGCTTTCGTCGGATCAACCGGCTGGGCTGGTGTTGCCGGCGGCACGGCGGTGGGTTTGGCGTCGGCAGGCTGCTGGGTGGGATCAACCACAGGTGGCGCAGCCCCGGGCGGCGCGGCCTCTTGTGCCGGTTCCGGAGCGGGCGGCGGCTTGGGCGTGGGCGGGATGAATTTGCCGACGCGCACCGGTTCCGGCTTGGACTGGGGTGCTTCGGGTTCGTCGCCCAAAATGTCCTCGGTGTCCGTGGTCCGGCCTACGGCCTCGTTGAACACCAGCTTGTCCTGGTCGGGAATGATCTCGCCGCCCGGATTCTCGGGCTTCGCCTTGTAGGGCTCGGGATTGGCCTCCACGGTGCGCACGGGGCCGATGGGACCGTTGGTGCCGCTTGTGTAAGCGTACCAAACGACTCCGCCGAACAGTGCCAGGCTGAGCACCGCGACGGCCCATTTCCACCAGGCGCCGCCTTCCGGCTCCTCGGGCGCGTCATCCCAGCGCGACTCGTCGTCCTGCAGGAAGTCGCCGTCGGGCCGGTATGGCACTACCGCATCTCCTCCGCGGGCGTCACGCCGAGCACACCGAGTCCCGACGCGATCGTCAGCGCCGCCGCCTGGATCAGGGCAAGCCGGGCCGCCGTCAGCGCGGGTTCGTCTGTGCGGATGAATCGCAGGGTCGGGTCCTCCTTGCCCTTGTTCCAGTAACTATGGAAGGAAGCAGCAAGGTCATAAAGATAAAACGCAATTCGGTGGGGTTCGTGGGCCAGAGCGGCTGCCTCGACGGCGCGCGGCCAGTCGGCGAGCGTCTTCATCAGCGCCAGTTCGGCCTCATCGGACAGCAGGCCGAAGTCGGCCGCGCCCAGCGCCGCATCGCTCAGATCCGCGCCCGGCAAGTATTCGGCGACGTTGCGGAAAACCGACCGGATCCGCGCATGGGCATACTGGACGTAGAACACCGGGTTGTCGCGCGACTGCTCGACCACCTTGGCGAAGTCGAAATCCAGCGGCGCGTCGTTCTTGCGGGTCAGCATGATGAAGCGGACCACGTCCTTGCCCACTTCGTCGACCACCTCGGCCAGGGTCACGAAGCTGCCGGAGCGCTTGGACATCTTCACCGGCTCGCCGTTGCGGGTCAGCCGCACGAGTTGGCACAGCCGCACGTCCAACTCGCCCTCGCCGCCGGTGATCGCGGTGACCGCCGCCTTCATGCGCTTGACGTAGCCGCCATGGTCGGCGCCCCAGACGTCGATCATCTGGCGGAAGCCGCGGTCGAACTTGTCCTTGTGGTTGGCGATGTCACTGGCGAAGTAGGTCCAGGAACCGTCGGACTTCTTCAGCGGCCGGTCCACGTCGTCGCCGAACTGGGTCGCCCGGAACAGGGTCTGGGGGCGCTCCTCCCAGTCGTCTGGCAGCTTGCCCTTGGGCGGATCGAGCACACCGGTATAGATGAGCTGCCGCGCCGAAAGCTCCTCAAGCACACTCTCGACCTGCCCCTTCTCGACCAGCGCCCGCTCGGACGTGAATACGTCGAAGCGGATGCCGAGAGCGGCGAGATCGTCGCGGATCATCGCCATCATGGCGTCGATCGACGCCTCACGGATGCCGGGAAGCCATTCTTCTTCGGATGCGTTCAGCCAGCGGTTGCCGTGCTGTTTGGCCAGCGCTTGTCCGACGGGCACCAGGTAGTCGCCCGGATAGAGCCCCTCCGGTATCTCGCCGATCGGCTCGCCAAGTGCCTCGCGATAACGCAGATACGCTGAACGCGCGAGCACGTCGACCTGGGCGCCGGCGTCGTTGATGTAGTATTCCCGGGTGACATCGAAGCCAGCCTTGCGCAGCAGCGAACAGAGCGCGTCGCCGAACACGGCGCCACGGCAATGGCCCACATGCATGGGGCCGGTCGGATTGGCCGAAACATACTCGACATTGACCTTCTCGCCGCCGCCTGCCTGGCTGTCGCCATAGGACTGACCAGCGCCAAGAATGTGTTCAACCACTGTATGATAGAGGCCGTTCTTCAACCTGAAATTGATGAACCCCGGGCCGGCGATCTCGGTCGACACAACGTCTGCGTCGTCGGCGAATCCGGCGACGATCAACTCCGCCAGGTCGCGCGGCTTCATGCCCGCGTCGCGCGCCAGCACCATGGCCGCGTTACACGACATGTCGCCATGGGACGCCTCGCGCGGCGGTTCGGTGACGATGCGCGACGTGTCGAGGCCGGGCGGCAGCGCGCCGTCGGCCGCGAGAGCCTCGATCCGGGCGGCGATCCGTTCGCGGAAGGTGTTGAAGATGTTCATGCTCGGGGCGTTCCGAAAAGGCGTTCGTGTTCCATCAGCGCGAAGCGGTCGGTCATGCCGGCGATGAAATCGGCGATGGCCCGCGCGGCGACGTCGGCGTTGTGGCCCATCACCGCGGCCTCGTGCTCCGCCGGCAGTTCGCCGGGTTCCGCCATATAACGGTGAAACAGGTCGCCCACAACATGCTTGGCGCGCTTGGCCTCGGCCGCCACATGCGGGTGCCGGTACATGTGCGACATCAGGAAGTCCCGCAGCACCTTCTCGTGGGCCTTCATGTCGTCCGAGAAGGCGATCACCGGCGTGTCGAGTTCGCGGACCTGCTGCGCGGTGCGCACGCCGGCGTCGTCGAGGCGGCGGCAGGATTCACGCAGCAGGTCGCTGACCATGAGGTCGATCATGCGCCGGACCATCTCGTGCTTCAGCCGCGAGCCTTCGAGGCCCGGATAGCGCTGCCGCAAGCCCGCCAGCACCGGCCCGATCAGCGGCAGTTCCTTCAGGTCGTCGATCTGGAACAGCCCGGCGCGCAGGCCGTCGTCGATGTCGTGGTTGTTGTAGGCGATGTCGTCTGACAGCGCCGCCACCTGCGCCTCGGCGCTTGCATAGGTATGGATTTCCAGATCCTGCTTCTTCAGATACTCGAGCAGCAGCGGGTCGAGGAATTCCTCTTCTCCCTTCCGGCACAGCGGGCCGTTGTGCTTGGCGATGCCTTCCAGCGTCTCCCAGGTCAGGTTGAGCCCGTCGAACTCGGCGTAGCGTTGCTCGATACTGGTCAGCAACCGCAGCGAATGGATGTTGTGGTTGAAGCCGCCGAACGGCCGCATCACGGCCGACAGGCCGTCCTCGCCGGAGTGGCCGAAAGGCGGATGGCCGAAATCGTGCGCCAGCGCCAGCGCCTCGGCCAGGTCCTCGTTCAGTCCCAGGAACCGGCAGATCGACCGGGCGATCTGCGACACTTCCAGGCTGTGGGTCAGGCGCGTGCGGTAATAGTCGCCCTCGTGATAGACGAAGACTTGGGTCTTGTGCTTGAGGCGGCGGAACGCCTTGGAATGGATGATGCGGTCGCGGTCGCGCTGGAAAACGGTCCGGAACGGGCTCTCGTCCTCCGGATACAGCCGGCCGCGCGTGTCCTCGGGACGTGACGCGAATGGCGCGATGTCGCCGTACGGCTTTACGATCCGGTCCAAAACGGGCTTCGCCAAAAAAGCACTCCGATTGACAACCGGCCAAGTGCGCCTACATTAGGCACGCAGCGAGTTAGAGACGTTCTAAGGGACAAGATGAGCGAGTCGCAACTGGTATCCGTCACGGACAGCGCCGCCCGGCGTATCGCCACCCTGATCAAGGATGACGGCGGCGAGATCGCGCTGCGCGTGGCGGTCAATGGCGGCGGCTGCTCGGGCTTCCGCTACGACTTCACCTTCGACGACGCGCGACAGGACGACGACCTGGTCATCGAGAAGGACGGCGCCGTGGTGCTGATCGATTCCATGTCCCAGCTCTATCTGGCCGGCGCCGCCATCGACTTCGTCGAGGACGTGATCGGCTCCAGCTTCCAGATCACCAATCCCAACGCCACGTCCTCCTGCGGCTGCGGCAGTTCGTTCTCGATCTAACCCTGCCGGCTGCGGTTACCGGCGTGCGTGCTGCCAGTCCCTAGAGGGTCTTGCCCACTAGCGCGCCGATACCGGCGGTGAGAGCCATCGCCAACGCCCCCCAGAAAGTTACCCTTGCCGTCGCCTTGAGCACGTTGGCGCCGCCCGCCCGTGCGCCAAGCGCTCCCAAGACGGCCAGAAAAACCAGGGAAGCGGCCGACACAAGCGGAACCAGCAGGCCAACCGGCGAAATGACGACCATCAGCAGCGGCATCGCCGCGCCGACCGAAAAGGTTGCCGCCGACGTCAGGGCCGCCTGCACCGGGCGCGCGGTGGTTGCATCGGAAATCCCCAGTTCGTCGCGCGCATGGGCGCCCAGTGCATCCCTGACCATCAATTGATCGGCGACCTTCAGCGCGAGCTCGTCGTCCAATCCCCGCTTCCGGTATATACCCGCGAGTTCTTCCCGCTCTGACTCTGGACTATCGGCCAGTTCCTTGCGCTCACGCGCGAGGTCGGCCTGCTCGGTATCGGACTGCGAACTGACCGACACATACTCACCGGCGGCCATGGACATGGCGCCGGCGACCAGGCCCGCGACCCCGGTGATCAGCACGTCGTTCGCCGCCGCCGCCGCCGCCGCGACACCGACGATCAGGCTTGCGGTTGAGACGATGCCGTCGTTTGCTCCCAGGACAGCCGCCCGGAGCCAGCCCACGCGCGATACGAGGTGACGTTCGGTGTGGAGGCGAAGGCGACTCATGCGGCGCTCCTCTGGCAATTTGGTTGAACGGATCGATCAACGACTGGAATGACCCGCGACGTCGTTGGGCCGCGCCGTCTTCAACGCCGCCCATTCGATTTATTTCCGGTTCATGGATGAGCAGGATGATTGCGCGATGTTACATTTATCCGGCTCAATTCACACAGTGCACTTGCGTGCATTGCCGTCTGTCGAACTTACCAAACTCGACTATTGATAAATTGATCTCGGTCAATAGCTGCGATGTCCTTGTGGGGGCCGTTCAACTTCCGGTCGCGGCTTGCCCCCGATGGGTCCCGTACACGGCCGCTCCACCCGAGCCATAACTCCGACAATTTTTTTGACGATAAGACGCGTGGACAGGGAACGAACCATCCCATCGGAAGGTTATCGCACCACGTCGCGCTTACCCGGCGTATGGCGTCGAGCACGGGGAACACAGCATGAGCAACGGGGACAGCTTCGGGGGCGCGATTTCGCATTGGTTGATCGAACCGCGCGCCGCCCTTCCTGGGGGCACACGGAGCCCGTTTCGCCGCATGATCGTCGCCGCCGACAGCGCGGCCGCGGCGCGGCAATTTGCCGAACACTGGCGGATGTCGCGTCCCTATGCCATCACCGGGCCGTTTACCGACCAGCACCACTATCTGGTGCGCCGCCTGCCCGATCAGGCGGTCGATGAGCCGGGAAATCGTGCCGGAGTCGTCCATTCCGAATTGCTGCGGTCGTAACCTAGGGCGTCAGGTCAACATAGACGTCATCCCCCTCGATCCGGGCCGGGTACACCGGCAGCGGGCCAGTGGTCGGACCTGAGATGAGCCGCCCGGTAGCGATTTCGAACACCGCGTAATGCAGCGCACACTCGACGGTGCCGTTCTCGACGAAGCCGCTATCCAGGCACTCGCCCTCATGCGGGCAATGGCTGCTGGTCGCGCGGATGCTGTTTCCGAGGCGGTAGAGGGCGATCGTCATGGCGCCGACCGCGACGATATTGGCCCTGTCCTCGGCCACGTTGGCCAGCCGCGCCGCCCACACCCAGTCACTCACGCGCAGGCCCCTCGCCGTCCATGCGCAAGAGATGGCGCACCGCTCCTGCGACGAAACGGGCCCATGCCGGATCGCCCACTAGGTTCCCGGCCAGGGTTTCGTGATGCGCCAGCCCCGCCATGAAAATATGGATGAAGCTCTGCATGTAGACGGGGTGTAGATCCGCCGGCAGATCACCGTCGGCGATACCAGCTGCGAGTCCGAGCTTCAGCCGTTCGGCCGTGCCGGCCACGAAGCCGCGGGCCAGCGCGGCCACGTCCGGGTCGATGGCGGCAGCCGAGTACATTTCGGCGATCAGCCGACGCAGCATGTGGAACTCCGTCGCAGTCAGAAGCGCCGCGGATTCCGGCAGCGCCTCGACCGCGCCACGGTCGTCATGGCGCGCCAGCGGCGAACGGGCGACCGCGTCGGTGAACACCGTGACCAGCAACTGGGCCTTGTTTTCGAAATGACGGTAAACCGCCGGCTCGGTCACGCCGACGCGCTCGGCGACGGCCTTCATCGTGGTCTCGCGATAGCCGCGTTCGGCGATCAGCCGGCTGGCTTCGTCAATGATCCGCTGCCTGGTTCCCGCACCGCGCGAAACGGGTTCGATTGCACGTGTCATGGCCATCCCGACTGTTGTTAGTTATTACTAACTCAATTAGGATGTCTGTCAATGCGAACGCGGGGAGGCGATCGATGGCCACGGACTGGAAGCATTACACGCCGCACCTGCCGGAGCTGATCGACGACCCCTACCCCGCCTATGACTGGCTGCGCGCGCATTCGCCGGTGCATCATGTCGAAAGCGAGGGCATCTGGGCCGTCAGCCGATATGCCGACATCGCCGAAGTGGTCCGCGACGACAAGGTGTTTTCCAACGACGAAGGCGTCGGCTACGCCCGCAACAAGGCCGGCCTGGGCCTGACCAGCATCGACCGGCCGCATCACACCACCCTGCGCCGCCAGATGCTGCAGCATTTCTCGCGCGGCTCGGTCGGCCAACACAAGGCGCGCGCCGAAGCGCTGCTCAACGAACTGCTGGACGAGGTCATCGATGTGCCGGGCGCCAACCTGGCGCAAAAAGTGTCGATGCCCTTCCTCGCCCGGCTGGTCGGTGAGTGGATGGGCATCCCGCCCGGCGACATCAAGTTCGTCAACGACGGCGCCACCGCCGCCTCGCTGGTCATGGCCGGCGATTTCTCCGAGGAGCCGGTGAAGCAACTGGCAAGCTTCGGCCAGTACTTCGACGCCATGGCGCTGCGGCAGGAAGCGGCGCGGGACGCCGGCGCGTTTTGTCCCGGCCAGCTCCGCACCCTGAGCGACGCGCTGTTCACGCCCACGCCGGACGGCTACGAACTGACCCACGATGAGACAACCCAGATGCTCGCCCTGCTCGCCGTCGGCGGCAACGAAACCACCGCGCAGTTCCTGTCGGCGGTTGCCAATTTCCTCGCCGAGCGGCCGGACATCTTCGAGACCATCCGCGGCGACCGTAGCCTAGTGCCCGCCGCCACCGAGGAGCTGCTGCGCTACCTGTCGCCGGTGCAGGGCCTGTTCCGCAACACCCTGTCCGCCTACGACCTGAACGGCACGGTCATCCCCGCCGACGTGAAGGTGCTGCTGCTCTACGCTTCCGGCAATCACGACCCCAGCCACTACGAGAACCCGGGCGAGTTCAGGCTGAACCGCTTCCCGCGCGGCGTCGGCGACGCCGACCACCTCAGCTTCACCGAGGGCATCCACAAATGCCTGGGCGCCCACCTGGCGCGGCTGATGATCGGCGTGTTCATCAACGGCCTGTGCGACCGGGTGAAGACCATCGAGCTGACCGGTCCCATGGGACGCTCGCACAACGCCCTCGTCCGGTGTATCGAAACCCTGCCCGTGCATCTGCACGCCGCATGAGGACAACCGTGGAGTTCTACGCCAACCTGCCCATGCCGCTCGCCGGCAACCCGGCTGACTGGGCGCGCGAGCGCGAGGCCGAGGGCTGGCACGGCATCTGCGCCAGCGACCACCTGTGGGTCGGCCAGACCGTCTATCCGCATGTGTTCGTTGTGCTGGCGACGATGGCCGCAGCCACGACGCGCATCCGCCTGACCTCGTCCTTCGCCAACAACCTGTTCCGCTCGCCGGTGGAGTTCGCCCAGGCCAGCCTGACGCTCAACATGCTGTCGGGCGGCCGCTTCGAGCCGGGACTGGGCGCCGGCTGGATGGGCCAGGAAATGGTCGCTACCGGCCGCGTGTTTCCCGATGGGCCGACTCGCGTCAGCATGTACCGCGAGGCGCTGACCATCGTCCGCGACCTGTTGCGCACCGGCACCTGCCGCTTCAAGGGCGAGCATTACAGCGTCGACATCACCGATCCGCCGATGGCCTGCGTGATGGATCCTCCGCCCGACCTGATCGGCTCGGCGAGCGGTCCGCGCGCGCTGCGCGAGATCACGCCGCTGGTCGACCGGCTGGAGATCACCGCCAGCGGCCGGGCGCTGCGCGGCGGCGCGCTGGACATGGCGGTCTATGCCAGCATCACCGAGGACGAGGTGCGCGATGCCGTCGCCCGGGCCCGCGCGGTGCGCGAGGACGTGCCGATCGGCACCTACATCATGATCGCCGCCGGCGACGATCCCAAGGTGCGCGGCATGGAAACGGCGTTGGGCGACAACTTCTTCTCGCGCTTTGTCGGTCGCCCGGAAAACGTCGCGCAGGCGCTGCTCGACCTGGAGGGCCTGGGCTTCGACCGCATCCAGCTGACGCCGGTCTCACCCGGCTCGCTCACCTCGGTCGGCCCTTATTTGAAGCTACGCTGACCTTCTCCGTCCGGATATCTGCCTCTATAGTTCCTTGTCATCCCGGCGAAAGCCGGGACCCAGATCGGCGCTGGTCCTGGGTCCCGGCTTTCGCCGGGATGACAGTTTTCCTGTTGGAGACAGTCATGAAAATAGCCACCTGGAACGTGAATTCGGTGAAGGCGCGCCTGCCGCGCCTGCTGGAATGGCTGAAGGAGGCCAGTCCGGATGTGGCCTTGCTGCAGGAGATCAAGGTGGTCGACGACGGCTTTCCGGCCATGGAGATCGCCGACCTGGGCTACAACATCGTCACCCACGGCCAGAAGACCTATAACGGCGTCGCCATTCTGTCGAAGCACCGGCTGGAGGACGTCTCCATGGGCCTGCCCGGCAACGACGGTTCGGACGTGCAGGCGCGCTACCTGGAAGCCTTCACCGGCGGAGTCCGCGTCGGCTGCATTTACCTGCCCAACGGCAACCCGGCGCCCGGCGAGAAGTACGACTACAAGCTGGCCTGGATGGACCGGCTTGTCGCTCACGCCCGCGAGCTGCTGACCTGGGAGGAGAACCTGGTGCTGGGCGGCGACTACAACATCTGCCCGGCCGACGAGGACGTGTGGAGCCCGGCCGCCTTCGCAGGCGACGCGCTGTGCCTGCCGCAGAGCCGCAACCGGTTCCGGCAACTGTTGAATCTGGGCTACACCGACGCCATCCGCACCTTCCATCAGGGCCCGCTCTATTCCTACTGGGACTACCAGGCCGGCGCCTGGGAGAAGGACCACGGCCTGCGCATCGACCATTTGCTGCTGTCACCGCAGGCGGCGGACCGGCTGACCGCCGCCGGCGTCGACCGCGCGCCGCGCGGCCGGGAGAAACCGTCCGATCACACGCCGGTGTGGTGCGAGCTGGACGTTTAGCGTTTCTTTTCTTGCGGCCTCATCTCTCTCCCGTAATCTGGCCGGGGCAAGAGGGAGACTTCACTTGAACGGATTGCGTTTGATCGCCGTGGCGTGCCTGGGCCTGCTCGCCGCCGCCTGCTCCGAGCAGAAGAAGGCCGATGTGCCCGCCGAACCCGGCAGGACCCGCATCACCTTCGCCACCGACTGGCGCGCCCAGGCCGAACAGGGCGGCTTCTACCAGGCGCTGGCGACCGGCGAGTACGCGAAACGCGGGCTCGACGTCACCATCATGCAGGGCGGGCCGGCAGTAAACGTGCCGCAGCTTCTGGCCGCCGGATCTGTCGACATGGGCATGGGCTCGAACAGCTTCATCGTCCTTAACCTTGCCGCCGAGAAGGTGCCGGTGAAGGCGGTCGCTGCATTCATGCAGAAGGACCCGCAGGTGCTGATGGCCCATCCGGACCAGGGCATCAAGTCCATCGCCGACATGAAGGGACGGCCGATCCTGCTCAGCGACGCCTCGGTTACCGCCTTCTGGGTTTGGTTGAAGGCGAAATACGGCTTCACCGACGACATGGTGCGCAAATACACCTTCAATCCCGCGCCGTTCATCGCCGACAAGAAGGCGATCCAGCAGGGCTACGTGACCAGCGAGCCCTACACCATCGAGAAGGAGGCCGGGTTCAAGCCCGAGGTGTTCCTGCTCGCCGACGAGGGCTATCCCGGCTATGCGACGATGGTGCTGGTGCCCGACGCGTTCATCGCGAAGAACCCGGAAGCGGTGCGCGCCTTCATCGAGGCGTCGGCGGCGGGCTGGCAATCCTACCTGAACGGCGACGCCGCGCCCGGCGACGCGCTGATCCTGAAGGACAACCCGGAAGCGACACAAGACCTGCTCGCCCAGGCCCGCGAGAAGATGAAGTCCTACGGTATCGTCGAGTCCGGCGACGTCGGCGTCGGCACCATGACCGACGCGCGATGGGCCGAGTTCTTCAAGGTCGCGTCCGAGCAGGGTGTGTATCCGAAGGACATGGACTACAGACACGCCTACACGCTCGACTTCCTCAAGCCCGCCGCTCCCTGATGAGCGTCGCCTCCCTCGCCGCCGTCGAGGTCGAGTATCCGGGCCGGGGCAAGGCGCTGGGGCCATTCGACCTTGCGGTGGCGGAAGGCGAGATCGTCGCGCTTGTCGGGCCATCGGGCTGCGGCAAGAGCACCGCGCTGCGGCTGCTGGCCGGCCTGGAGCAGCCGACCCGCGGCACGGTCAGCCGCACGCCGGGCCGGGGCGAAACCTCGGTGGTGTTCCAATCCCCTACCCTGATGCCCTGGGCGTCGGCGCTGGCCAACGTGGCGCTGCCGCTCGACCTCGCGGGGGTCGACAAGGACGAGGCGCGCAGGCAAGCCGCGGACGCACTGGCGCGCGTGGGTCTGTCCGGCGCAACCGCCGCCAAGCCGGCGCAGCTTTCCGGCGGCATGGCCATGCGCGTATCGCTGGCGCGGGCGCTGGTGACCGAGCCCAAACTGCTGCTGCTCGACGAGCCGTTCGCGGCGCTCGACGAGATCACGCGTCGCGACCTGGCCGCGGACATCCATCTCCTGTGGGCCGAGACGCGGCCGGCGGTGATCTTCGTCACCCACAATGTTGAAGAGGCGGTGTACATGGCCTCGCGCGTCGTGGTGATGAGCGCGTCACCCGGCCGCACCTTCAACATCACTTGGACCGACCCGGTGATGCCCCGGCCTGCGCATTTCCGTACGACGCTGGAGTTCCGGTCGGCGGCGGAAGCCATCTCCCGCGACCTGGCGGCCAGCATGGGCCGTGCCGCATGAACCGGGCCATTGTCGACATCGCCGCGCCGCTGGTGCTGATCGCCGTGCTGCTGGCGGGCTGGGAAGCGGCGTGCCGGATCATGTCGATCCCCAGCTATTTCCTGCCGCCGCCGTCCGAGATCGCCAAGGCTGCGGTCAACAGCGCACCGATCCTGTTCATGTCGGCCTGGAACACGCTGTTCATGGCGCTGAAGGCGCTGGTGGTGGCCAGTGTCCTTGCGTGCGGCGTGGCGCTGGTCGTCGCGCTGAACCAGACCCTGGAAAAAGCCGTGCAGCCACTCGCCGTGGCGCTGCAGGTAACGCCGGTGATCGCCATCGCGCCGCAGGTGGTGATCTGGGCCGGCCTCGCGCATCCGGAACGGGCCATCGTCGCGCTGGCGGTCATCGTCGCGTTCTTCCCGATCTTCTCCGGCGCCCTGACCGGCTTGAAATCGACGGATCCGGACCTGGAACGGCTGTTCGACCTCTATGGCGCGACCCGCTGGCAACGCCTGCGGCGGCTGCGTATCCCGTCGTCGATCCCCTTCGTCCTGGAGGGCCACAAGGTTGCCGGCGGCCTGGCGGTGATCGGCGCGGTGGTAGCGGAGTTCGTAGCCGGTTCAGGCGGTGCACAGGGCCTGGCGTGGCGCATCCTCGAATCGAGCAACCGCCTGCAGACCGCCCGGACCTTCGCGGCGGTGATCGTGCTGGCGATCATGGGCGCGCTGCTGCACGCGGTGCTGCGCTATGCCGAGCGGGCGATCCTGAAGCGGCTGCGTGGCCGCTAGCTGTTGTCCTGGCCGGGCTTGCGGCGGGTCAGGAAGAAGCCGACCAGGCCGCCCGCGAGTACGACGCCGACGCCAAGGACGATGACCAGCAGGGTTTTGCTGCTGTCCGCGCCGGTCGTGGCGCCGGCGTCCATGCTGGGCGTGAAGCCCGGGATAGGAGAGGCCGACGCCGCGGGCGGCGCGACCACGCCGCCATTCGCGCTAACCAGCGCGGCCATGTCCGCCTGCATGTCCGCGACCATGTCGGTATAGGTCTCGGTGTTCACATAGGGGCGGTAGATGTTCACCGTCACCACGTAGCCATTGATCAGCGTCATGCCGATGACGCAGGCGATCTGCTCGGGCACGCCTGCCAGTGTCTGGCTCATCAGCAGGCCGGAATAGATCCCGGCGTCGTCCTTCGCGAGAATCCCCAGGCTCTTGAGCTGGCCCATCTGATACCCGCCCTGCATCGTTTCGTTGATCCGTTGCTGGATCGAGCCTTTCTGGCCGTCGAGATAGGCCTGCATGTCGGCGCCGGCGGCGGCCTTGCTCATCTCCTCGATGACCTGGGCGCGCGTGTAGCCGGCCGCGGACATCACCTGACCGCCAGATAGCGGCAGCAGCACGATGGTCCAGTAGGTGATCGGCTGGGCGATGCCCTGGCGCATGCTGGCAAGGACGTTGCAGTCGATGAACAGCGCGAGCAGGTTGTTCGTGCCCACATACATCTTGTTCATGGTGGCGAAATATGCGGCGTCGAACTGGTTCACCGAAGGCTCGATCACGCACTGGCCGTCCGGTGCTTGCATTTCCATGGTCGTGCCGGGAACGATCTGGATCGTCGCCGCGGACGCGGGCAGCGCCGCGGCCATCGCAAGGCCGCAGAGCACGCTTCCGGCCCATGACGTGAAGGATCGCGGCTTGCCCATGTCATTCACCTCCTGAAACGCCCTGCAGGCAGTGTAACACGCAGTCCGCGCGTCAGATATCCGCGTAGACGTGGGTTTCGGCCGCAGCGCCCGGATGGGTCACCGCGCCCTTCCAGGCCGGTCCGACGAGCTGGGCATACTTCCACAGCGCGCCCGACTGGTATTGGTTGGAGCGTGGCCTCCACGCCTTGCGGCGGGCGTCCAACTCCGTCTCGGACAACTCCACATCGAGCGTCCCGGCCTCGGCGTCGATATGGATGACGTCACCATCCCGCAGCAGGCCGATCGGACCGCCCAGCGCCGCTTCCGGTCCCACATGGCCGATGCACAGGCCGCGGGTGCCGCCGGAGAAGCGGCCGTCGGTGACCAGCGCCACCTTGGAGCCCATGTCCTGCCCGACGATGGCGGCGGTGGTCGACAGCATCTCGCGCATCCCCGGACCGCCTTTCGGCCCCTCATAGCGGATGACGATGACGTCGCCCTCGCCATAGGCCCGGTTCTGCACCGCCTCGAACGCGGCTTCCTCGCCGTCGAAGCAGCGGGCGCGACCGGTGAATTTCAGGTTCTTCATGCCGGCGACCTTCACGATCGCCCCTTCCGGCGCCAGGTTGCCGGACAACCCAACCACGCCGCCGGTGGGCGTGATCGGGTTCGTGTAGGGCCGCATCACGTCCTGGCCGTCGTCCCAGCGAACGTCCTCCAGGTTCTCGGCGATGGTCTTGCCGGTGACGGTCATGCAGTCGCCGTGGATGAAGCCGCCATCGAGCAAGGTTCTCAGCAGCATCTGGATGCCGCCCGCCTCCCACATGTCCTTGGCGACGTATTTGCCGCCGGGCTTCATGTCGGCCAGGTAAGGCGTGCGCTTGAAGATTTCGGCCACGTCATGCAGCGTGAACTCGATGCCCGCCTCATGGGCGATGGCCGGCAGATGCAGGGCGCCATTGGTCGAGCCGCCGGTCGCCGCGACGACGACGGCGGCGTTCTCCAGCGATTTCCGCGTGACGATATCGCGCGGCCGGATGTTGCGGGCGAGCAGTTCCATGACCGCGACGCCGCTGTCATAGGCGAACTGGTCGCGGGATTCATAAGGCGCCGGCGCGCCGGCCGAACCGGGCAGCGCCAGGCCGATCGCTTCCGACACGCAGGCCATGGTGTTGGCGGTGAACTGGCCGCCGCACGATCCCTCCGACGGACAGGCGACGCATTCCAGCTTGAACAGCTCCTCATCGGACAGATTGCCGGCCGAATGCTGGCCGACCGCCTCGAACACGTCGACCACGGTCACGTCGCGGCCGTGGAACTTGCCGGGCAGGATCGAGCCGCCATACATGAACACGGACGGCACGTTGAGCCGGACCATGGCCATCATCAGGGCCGGCAACGACTTGTCGCAGCCGGCGAAGCCGACCAGCGCGTCATAGCAGTGCCCGCGCATGGACAGTTCCACCGAATCGGCGATCAGGTCGCGGCTGGGCAGCGACGAGTACATGCCCGCATGGCCCATGGCGATGCCGTCGGTGACCGTGATGGTGGTGAACTCGCGCGGCGTGCCGCCCGCCGACCAGACGCCGTCCTTGGCGACCTTGGCCTGGCGCATCAGCGCCGAGTTACAGGGCGCCGACTCGTTCCAGGTGCTGACCACGCCGACCAATGGCTGGTGGATCTGCTCGTCGTTCAGCCCCATCGCGTAGTAATAGGACCGGTGCGGCGCCCGCGTCGGCCCTTCCGTCACATGGCGGCTGGGCAGCCTGGATTTGTCGAAACGATGCGCGTCCACGTCATTCTCCCGCTGTGCCGGCAATGGCGCAGCGTATCACGCGCGGCGTACGAAGTGTGATCCGCTAGGCCAGCGCGTCGAGACGAGCAATGGCCTCGTTCAGCGTGCCGACGAGCTGGGCCATTTCCTCGCGGCGCTCGCGCTGCTCCTCGACCACGGCCTCGGGCGCCTTGGCGACAAAGCCGGGGTTGTTGAGGCGGCCGTCGAGGCTGGCCATTTCCTTGCTGGCCTTCTCGATCTCCTTGCGCAGCCGGGTCTTTTCCGCGTCAAAGTCGATCACGTCGGCGAGCAGCAGGCCCAGCGTGGCGTCGCCCACGGGAATCTGCACCGTGCCCCGCGGGAATGACGCGACCGTGTCGACCCGGTCGATGCGCGCAAGGCGGGCGATCACCGGCTGCAGCACCTCGGTCGTATCGATCAGCGCCTTGAAGGCACCGGTTTCGGCCTGCTGGACGGCGACGGCGATCTTGGCGCCCGGCGGCACGTTCATCTCGGTGCGCACGGTGCGGACGCGGGTGATCAGGTCGATGACGGCCTCGATCTCGCGGCTCGACGCGGCATCGGCCAGGTCGGTGCGTGGCGCGGGCCAGTCGGCGAGGATCAGCAGGTCGTCGTGGGTCTGGCCCCATAGGTGTTCGGTGATGAACGGCATGAACGGATGCAGCAGGCGCAGGATCTGCTCCATGGCCCACGCGGTCGTACCGCGCGTCTCGGCCTTCACCGCGTCGTCGGTGCCACCCAGCAGCGGCTTGGTGAATTCCAGGTACCAGTCGCAGAAGTCGCCCCAGACGAACTGGTAGAGCGCGCCCGCCGCCTCGTTGAAACGGTAGGCTTCCAGCGCCTCGGTGACGGCGGCGGCGGTCGCGGCCACCCTTCCCGCCAGCCAGCGGTTGACCGGCTGCTTCGCCGTCGCCGGATCGAAGCCCGACGCATCGAGCGCGTCGTTCATGCCGCAATAGCGGTACGCGTTCCAAAGCTTGGTGCCGAAGTTGCGGTAGCCTTCCACGCGCTGCTTCGACAGCTTGATGTCGCGTCCTTGCGCCGCCATGGCGGTCAGGGTGAAGCGCAGCGCGTCGGCGCCGTACTCCTCGATGAGCTGCAGCGGGTCGATGACGTTGCCCTTGGACTTCGACATCTTCTGGCCCTTCTCGTCGCGGACCAGCGCATGGATGTAGACCGTGTGGAACGGCACCTCCTGCATGAAGTAGATGCCCGACATCATCATCCGGGCCACCCAGAAGAAGATGATGTCGAAGCCGGTGACCAGGACGTCGGTCTTGTAGTGGCGTTTCAGTTCCGGCGTCTGTTCGGGCCAGCCCTGGGTCGAGAACGGCCAGAGCTGCGACGAGAACCACGTATCGAGCACGTCTTCGTCGCGTCTGAGCACTTCGTCCCTGCCGTAATGGGCGCGTGCCTCGGCGGCGGCCTCATCCTCGGTCAGGGCGACGAACACCTTGTTGTCCGGGCCGTACCAGGCCGGAATCTGGTGGCCCCACCACAACTGGCGCGAGATGCACCAGGGCTGGATGTTGCGCAGCCATTCGAAATAGGTCTTTTCCCAGTTGCGCGGAACGAACACGGTCTGGCCGCGCTCGACGGCCTCGAGCGCCGGCTTGGCCAAGGTCGCCGCGTCCACATACCACTGGTCGGTCAGCCAGGGCTCGATGACCACGCCGCTGCGGTCGCCGTGCGGCACCGAATGGACGTGATCCTCGATCTTCTCGACCAGGCCGAGCGCATCCAGATCCTCGACCACCTTGGCGCGCGCCTTGAATCGCTCCATGCCGCGATAGGCTTCGGGAACGTTCTCGTTCAGGTGCGCCGACGCGTCGAGAATGTTGATCATCGGCAGGTTGTGGCGCCGGCCGACCTCGAAATCGTTGAAATCGTGGGCGGGCGTGATCTTCACGGCGCCGGAGCCGGTTTCCGGATCGGCATAGGAATCGCCGACGATGGGGATCTGGCGCCCCGTCAGCGGCAGATCGACCATCTTGCCAATCAGGTCCCTGTAGCGCTCGTCGTCCGGATGAACGGCGACGGCGGTATCGCCGAGCATAGTCTCGGGCCGCGTCGTCGCGACGACGATGAACCGCCCGGGCTCGCCCGCGATCGGATAACGGAAGTGCCAGAGATGGCTCTTCACTTCCCGCGGCTCGACCTCCAGGTCGGAAATGGCGGTCAGCAGCTTGGGGTCCCAGTTGACCAGCCGCTTGTCCTTGTAGATCAGGCCGGCGCGGTACCACTCGACGAACACCTTGAGCACGGCCTCGCTGAGGCCTTCGTCCATGGTAAAACGCTCGCGCGACCAGTCGCAGCTGGCACCCAGGCGGCGCAGCTGGTTGATGATGGTGCCGCCGGATTCTTCCTTCCAGGTCCAGACCCGTTTCAGGAATTCGTCGCGGCCCAGGTCCTGCCGGCGGATGTTGCCCTGTTCGGCGAGCTGGCGCTCGACGACCATCTGGGTGGCGATGCCGGCGTGGTCCGTGCCCGGCTGCCAAAGCACGTCGCGGCCGCGCATGCGCTCGAAGCGCACCAGCACGTCCTGCAGCGTGTTGTTGAGCGCATGGCCCATGTGCAGGCTGCCGGTGACGTTGGGCGGCGGGATGACGATGGTATAGGGCTTGGCGTCAGGCCGCCGGCCGGCGGCGAACGCGCCTGCGTCTTCCCACTGGGCGTAGATTTCGGGTTCGACCTCGGCGGGCCGAAAGACTTTATCCTGCATCGCGGGCACGCTTCTCGACAGAACTGGGATTCGGCCGGGGTTTTACCGGTAAATGCGCCGCGATTCCAGCGATCAGCGGGCCAGCCGCCGGATTTCCGCCTGGACGATGTTCTCGACGATCTGCGGCAGGTTGGCGTCGAGCCATTCCTTCAGCAGCGGCTTGAGCATGGCGCGCACGACACCTTCCAGGGTGTTCGCGTCACCGTCATACCCGGAGATCAGCGTTTGGGCGAGCTGGTCGAAGGCCGCGCTGGTCTTGACGGCGGCCTCGGGTGACAGGATCCGTTCCTTCGGGGCGTCCATGGATGCAACCTCCTCGTGCGGTTCGTGGGCCATGCCGTCGGGCGGATCCGCCAGGTCACTGGCGGTGGGCTCGGCGACGCTGTCGTCCGGCTCGTCAAAACTGGTCGCCACGGCGACGGCCTGGCCCGGTTCGTCGATGAACCGCGGGATGTCCCCCAGATCAGGCTCGCCCGGCTCCCGTTCCACCGGCTCCGAAACGATGTTCAGCCCCACCAGAATAGGCTCCTGCGGAGATGGCGCCTCGTCGATCGGTCCCCAGGCGGTTTCTTCCACCGGCTCGGATGCCGCGGTGGTCTCGAGCGGGGGCGCGCTTTCCTCGATGGCGAACTCGGTTTCCAGGTCCAGCGGATCATCGCTCTGGCCATCGGTGAGGTCGGCGACATTTTCCTCGGGCGGCGAGTCCCAGACCGGCGGCGCATCCGAGGCGGGAGACGTGTCGTCCTGCACCGTGACGCCGTCTTCCGGCAACTCGTCGATGAGGTCGAGAACCTCGTCGTCGCGCGCCTGCTCTTCCGACGGCAGGCCGGAATTGCGATCCTCGCGTGTCGTGTCCATGATGTCCTGATCCTGGGCGATCATCTTTCGGATGGACGCCAGGATATCCTCCATCGACATTTCTTCCGCAGGCCTGTTTTCAGTTTTGCTCATGACCAATCTCGTGGACGACTGATACCGCGGCGAGGTGCCCGCACACTATACGCCGGGATGGCGGCCGCCGGCACGGAAAACATTCAAAAACCCGCAGTTTCGACCGTTTAGTGCGTGATCCGGAGTCTTACGATGAAGTGCCGGGCGTTACTCTCCCGTACCCCAGCCGAACCAGCTTCCCGTGGCATGATCATAGTACTTCGTCGGATCGTAACGCTCGACGGGCAGGTTTAGTGCCTCGGCGGTGGCCCGGCCCATGGCAGACAGCAACTGGAACGACGCCACATACTCCTCGCGCCGCGCGCGAACCAGCTGCACTTCGGCGCCGAGCGCTTCCTGCTCGGCATCCAGAACGTCCAGGGTGGTTCGGGACCCTACCTCCTGCTCCTGACGCACGCCTTCAAGCGCGATCCTGTTGGCATCCACCTGCGCCTTGCTCGACGCAATGATGTCCCGTGCCGCGCGCAGGCGCTCCCAGGCGATGCTGACCGCCTCGCGAATCTCGCGTTCGGTTTCGATCGCCTGCATGCGGCGCTGGGAATTGATCTGCTTGGCCTGGCGGATGCGCGAGCTGGTCACGCCGGCGGCGTAGATCGGCACCTTCGCCCGCGCCATGATGCTCGTCGTGCCGGCGGAGAAACCGCTGACGAACTGGTCCTCCTGGTACTCGTACTGCGCGACGATACTGAATTCCGGGCCGAGCTCGGACTTGGCGGTGCTGATCGCCTGGCGCGCGGCTTCTTCCTCCAGCCTCGCGGCCTTCAGTTGTGGATTCTCCGACAGCGCAATCTCGATCGCGCGCGCCTCGGAATCGGGCATCACGCCCATGGGCGCGGGCTGCTCCAGGCTGCCCGGCGCGTTGCCGACGACACGCTCATAGGCGGCGCGGCTTGCAGTCAGGTCGGCTTCGGCCGCCGTCCGGCTGGAAATTGCGCCCGACTTGCGGGCTTCGGACTGGGCCACGTCGGTGCGGGTGATCTCGCCCACCTCGAAGCGGTCGCGCGACGCGCCCAGCTGGCGGTCGAGCACCTGGACGTTGTTGCGGCGCAATTCCAGCACCGCCTCGTCACGCAGCACGTCCATATAGGACGCCACCGTGTTGAGCAGCACATCCTGCTCGGTCGCGGTGAGGCCGCTGCGGGCGGCCTCGACCCTGGTCTTGGATTCCTTGACCGCGTTGTAGGTCCGGAAGCTGCGGAAAACCGGCTGCTCGACCCCGACCGACGCGGCGATGGGCGTCAAGGTCGACTTGCCGCCGGTGGGCGAGAAGAAGTTGCGGCTGCGTTCCTTGGCGATGCTGGCCTGGCCGCTGACCGTCGGGCGGTAGCCGGACAGCGCCTGGGAGACGTTTTCATCGCCGGCCCGTACACCGGCGCGCTCGGCCTCGAGCATCGGATTGTTCTGGTAAGCCGTTGCCAGCGCTTCCTTCAGCGTCTCGGCCTGCGCGGGCGCCCAGCCGAGCGCGATGGCGGCGGCGCCCAAGGCAAGCCGCTTTCTCAATCCAGCCGTCGTCAAATCACCCCACTCCTCATTGGCCCGCTTCGGTTCTCGCACGGACTTCGTACCATACCATACGAGGCCTTGAGCCCGGCTAAAACACAAAACCGGCTTCGCGGGCGAACCCCGGCAGCAGCGGCAGGCCGGCGTCGAACAACTGGCGGTGGCCGACGACGCCATCCTTGCGGGTATAGAGGGTGGCCTTGCCGATGCCCCGCCCGGCGAGCACCACGACCAGCCGTCCGCCCTCGGCCAACTGGTCGAGCAGCGGGACGGGGACGTCCTCGACCGCACCTTCGATCACGATGGCGTTATAGGGCGCCTGCGCGGGATAGCCCGCATTCAGCGGCGCCGTGGTCACGGCGGCGTTCTCCGCGCCGTTCGCGGCCAGGTTGGCCGATGCCTGCGCGGCAAGGCCGGCATCCTCCTCGACGGCGACGACGACGCCGGCGAGCCTGGCCAGGACGGCCGCGGAATAGCCGCTGCTACAGCCCAGGTCGAGCACCGTGTCGGTATCGCGGATCGCGGCCGCCTGCACCAGCCGGGCGAACACCATGGGCGCGATCACGTAACGGCCCGGCGCCACCGGCAGGTCCTCGTCCATATAGGCCAAGCCGCGCAGCGATTGCGGCAGGAACGCCTCGCGCGGCACGGCGCCCATGGCCTCGACAAGGCGGGCATCTGTCACCTTGTTGGGCAGCAGCTGGGAATCGACCATCTGCTTGCGCGCGGCTGCGAAGTCGGTCATCGGCGTTTCCTGCTCAGGGTATGCGGTTCCGGGCTGGAGCCGTGCCGCATCGTCGGTTGCGCGGGATTTATATCGTCGGCGCCGCGGGCTGACAATCACACGATTGTCGGGCCTGCCCTGCTCTGCTATAGACCCCGCCTGCACCACAGGCGGCGACGTGGCGGAGTGGTGACGCAGCGGACTGCAAATCCGTGTACGCCGGTTCGATTCCGGCCGTCGCCTCCAACGCTCCTTCAAGGGCTTAAAATCCGGCGAAGGGGTAAAACGTGCTTTGCAAAGCCGGCATGGCTTGCTAAACACACGCCGCTCCGGGCACCACCCCGGAGCTGACCACTGGTCCCCGGTAGCTCAGCTGGTAGAGCACGCGACTGTTAATCGCTAGGTCGTTGGTTCGAGTCCGACCCGGGGAGCCATTTCGAGAAGGGGTCAGCCGCAGGGCTGGCCCCTTTTTCGTGTGCGTAGCCAATCAGGGGCCAAGGAGCGCGCTTTGAACGTCGGTGCGCGCGAAATCATTGCCAACATAGAGCAGTTGGCAGTTGTGTGTCCTGGCAGCCTCATAGGCGAAACAGTCGCCAAAATTCAATGACGCCGGGTTCATGCCTTTCCCCCAACGGCGATATCCGTCGGCCATTCGCCGGACGGATGCGGCCGTCACAGGCACGATCTCGACGCCAAGGTCATAGATCAGAGCCAGTGCAACGTCGTGCACCTTGCGGCCCATGGAAACGACGAGGATCTCCGCGAAGGTTCCAGCCGACATCACCGGCCGATCCTCGGCTTCAAGCGCCGCCATGCAGGCTTCGGCTGCTGGCTCGTCCAGTACGATGGCCATGATCGCCGACGTATCGACGACGATCATTTCGGCAGTCCGTTTTCGTCGTAGAGAAAGTCCTGGCTGTGGGCTGCATCAGGTCCGGGCGTGGCCTTAGCTCCCCCGGCTTTCCTTGCAGCCTCCAGAATGGCGCGACGAGATTGCTTGTCCGGAACTGCAGTGACAGGCACTAGCCGAACAGCGGGATGGCCATGGCGCGTCAGGATGATTTCGTCGCCTGCTTCCGCACGCCTGACCAAATCGGTTAGTTGACCTTTGGCGTCGGTCACGGATATTCGCATTACCGCACCTATTTAATGGACCATAATCAAGTCCATAAAAAATAGACTAGAGCATGGTCCATATCAACTGGCCAAGCGCCTATCCGATAACAAAATCCAACTAAGTCCTATCGCCGCCTTCGTTCAGGCCGACCGCTTTCTTCCCAGGCCGATCTTCATGGCCAGTTCCCGGCGGCGGGTCGCGTAGTTTGGCGCCACCATGGGATAGTCGGCCGGCAGGTTCCAGCGCTGGCGATACTGATCCGGCGTCAGATTGAACGCCGTGTGCAGATGCCGCTTGAGCATTTTCAGTTTCTTGCCGTCTTCCAGGCAGATGATGTAGTCCGGCGTGACCGAACGGCGCGGATTGACGGCGGGCTTCAATTCATCGGCCGGCGCCTCGGCAGGCGCATTGCCTAGCCCGGTAAGCGTCGCGTACACGATCTCGACGAGACGCGGCAAATCGGCGGCGGAAACGGCGTTCTTGACCACATGCGAGGAAACGATCGCCGACGTCAGTCCAAGCAATTCCAAGTGCTCTACTTCATTATGATCGGACATGGCGCTCCTGGGGTTGAATTTTTCTCTATCGAGAGGGCTATCATTGTGTGTCAGTAGATACACCTATATTTGCCTTTGGCACACTTTATTAATAATTATATTGTCCATACTCTGGCTGGGTTACAGATTAACCCACGCAGATTGATGACGAATCGATGGTTTGGCCGCCTGCTGCCAATGCCGAACACACTTGAATCCCGAACCAAAATGTTCCTATTTGGTTCCTGACGCGCAACTTCCGGCGAGCGGCCGATGACTCACCGCATCCGCAAGATCATTCACATCGACATGGACGCGTTCTATGCGTCGGTGGAGCAGCGCGACGACCCGGCATTGCGCGGCAAGCCGGTCGCCGTGGGCGGCCCCAACAAGCGAGGCGTCGTCGCGGCGGCCAGCTACGAGGCCCGGGCATATGGGGTGCGGTCGGCCATGCCATCGGTCACCGCGGCGCGCAAATGCCCGGACCTGGTATTCGTGAAGCCGCGCTTCGACGTCTACAAGCAGGTGTCCCGGCAGATCAGGGACATTTTCGCCGAGTTCACCCCGCTGATCGAACCGCTGTCGCTCGACGAGGCCTATCTGGACGTCACCGACAACCTGAAGGACAACCCGTCGGCAACACTGATCGCCCGCGAGATCCGCGCCCGCATCCTCGAGGAAACCGGGCTGACCGCCTCGGCCGGCGTGTCCTACAACAAGTTCCTGGCCAAGATCGCATCCGACTACCGCAAGCCCAACGGCCAGTTCGTCATCACGCCGGGGACGGGCGAGGCGTTCGTCGGCGAATTGAAGGTTGGCAAGTTTCACGGCGTCGGCCCAGCGACGGCCGACAAGATGAACAGGCTGGGAATCTTCACCGGCGCCGATCTGCGCGCATTGCCGCTCGACGTGCTGCAGCAGCACTTCGGCAAGTCCGGGTCCTGGTACTACGCCATCTCCCGGGGTGAGGACCACCGGCCGGTGAAGCCCGACCGGCAGCGCAAGTCGATCGGCTCGGAGACCACGTTCTTCGACGATCTGGGCGAGCCGGCGGAGATCGAGGACGGGGTCATCGCCATGCTTGACGACGTGTGGAGCCATTGCCAGAAGGGCGGCATCACCGGCCGGACGGTCACGGTGAAGATAAAATTCGCTGATTTTCAGATCATCACCCGGAGCCGCACCCTCGCCTGGCCGGTCACGGCGCGCGGACAGCTCGAGCAGGCAGCCATCGCGCTGGTGCGCGGCGTCTATCCCCTGCCCAAGCGCGTTCGGCTGCTGGGCGTCACGCTGTCAAACCTTGAACGGGACGAGGCGCCCGCGCCGACGCCTCAGCTGGATCTGGGGCTGCTCTAGGGAAGGTCAGCACGACGCGAAGTCCCGGAGCGGCGTCTTCCAGCGCGATCTGGATGTTGTGCAGCTTGGCGATCGCGGCGACAAGGCTGAGGCCCAGACCATTGCCCGGCGTGGTGCGGCTCGCTTCCAGCCTGACGAAGCGATCGAACACCCGGTCGCGGGATTCGGCCGGAATGCCCCTGCCCCGGTCCTCGATCACGATGCTCACCCTGCCGGCCGCGCGCTTCAGCCGTAGCCCCACGGGAGTTCCCTCCGGCGTATGCTTCATGGCGTTTTCGATCAGGTTCGACAGCATCTGCAGGATCAGGGCCCGGTCACCGCGCACCTCGATTCCGGGGGGAATGTCGAGTTCGAAACGGCGCCCCTCCTCCTCCGCCAACGCGCCATAGGCCTCGCCGAGCGTACCGAGCATGTCCGACAGTTTCACGGTGGTGAAGGTCTTCGCCGACATGGCGCCCTCGACCTGGGCAATGCCGAGGATGGCGTTGAATGTCTCCAGGATACCGGCGCTTTCCTCGATCGCCAGATCGAGCGCATGGGCACCTTCCTCGGTCTCGGTGCCGGCCTCGCGCGCTTCCTCCAGCCGGCGGCCGAGCCGGCTCAGCGGGGTGCGCAGATCGTGGGCGACGCTGTTGGTCACCTCGCGGGTTTCCGTCACCAGGAAGTCGATGCGGTCCAGCATGGCGTTGAGGCTGGCGGCGAGCCGGTCCAGTTCGTCATTGGTGTCACGGGTATCCACGCGGCTGTGGAGCTGGCCGCCCATGATATCGACGACCGTCGAGGTGATGCCGTCGATCCGGCTGAGAAACCGGCGCGTCATCAGCGCGCCGATGGCGCCACCCAGCAGCACGGCGGCCACCAGCGTGCCAAGGGCGGCGCGCACGAACAGGCTGTCGATGGCCTCGCGCCAGACCGGCTCCATACCGACCGTGAGCGTTGCCTCGCCCATCTTGACCGTGCGGGCTGCGACCTGGATCCGTTCCGGCGTGCCCTGGACGTTAACCTCGGCACTGAGCTTCTGACGGCCGAGGACAACCGGGACATCGGGCAAATTCCCGGCGAGGTCATGTCCGGTTGAATCTGTCAGCCGGTAAAAGGTACGCAGCTTGACGTGTGACCGCCGCCGCGCGTCGATGTCCTCGATCACTTCGCTCATGCCGCCGAAGGTATAGGCATCCTGCAGTTCCTCGATGCGGGCGTCGACCCGGTCGCGAATGTCCTGGTCGAGGCTGCGGGCCTCGATCAGGTAGAGCGTTACGAGAAGGACAACGGTCGAAAGCAGGTAGAGCGCGACATACAGCAGCGTGAAGCGGACGCCGGTGGAGCGTAGGAAGTCACTCCGGCGCATAGATGCTGTAGCCGGCCCCTCTGACGGTATGGATCAGCGGGGTATCCGAATCCCTGTCGATCTTGGACCGCAGGCGGCTCATATGGGTCTCGATGATCTTGGTCTTGGGGTCGAAGTGGAAGTCCCAGACGTGCTCGAGCAGCATGGTGCGCGTCACGACGTCGCCGGCGTTGCGCATCATGTATTCCAGCAGCTTGAACTCCTGCGGCTGCAGGTCGACCACACGGCCGGCCCGCTTCACCTGGCGGCGGCGCAGGTCCATCTCCAGGTCGCCCACCTTCAGCACCGGTTCGACCTTGGCCAGCACCGGGCGGCGGCCGAGCGCATGCACGCGCGCCGCCAGTTCGGAGAACGCGAACGGCTTGACCAGGTAGTCGTCGGCGCCGGCGTCAAGGCCGGCTACGCGTTCGTTGACCCCGTCGAGCGCGGTCAGGAACAGCACCGGCGTCTTCACGCCGGCGACCCGGATGCTCTTGAGGATCGTCACACCGTCCAGTTCGGGCAGCATGCGGTCAAGGACGATAACATCGTAAGGGCTGTTGGTGGCCATGTGCAGGCCCTCGCCGCCGCTTTCGACCTTGTCGACCGTGTGGCCCAGCTGGCCAAGGCCGCGGGCTACATAGGTCAGGGTGTCGGCGTCGTCTTCGACTACGAGAATTTTCATCGGCTGCCAATTCCTCTGGAGGTTCTTGGCGTACAGATAGGCTCCCGGCGCATTAAACTCAATATATGCGCCGAGATTTCCGTGACATTGTCATAGGTTGCCGATGGTTGTCCAAGTATTTGGACAGAATCAACCTAGCCGAAACGTCCGGTGATATAGTCCATGGTGCGCTGGTCCTTCGGCGCCGTGAACATCTCCTCGGTGTTGCCGAATTCCACCAGCGTGCCCAGATACATGAACGCCGTGAGCTGCGACACGCGCGCGGCCTGCTGCATGTTGTGGGTGACGATGACGATGGTGTAGTCGGTCGCCAGTTCGTCGATCAACTCCTCGATCTTGGCGGTCGAGATCGGATCGAGCGCCGAGCACGGCTCGTCCAGCAGGATCACTTCCGGCTTCGTGGCGATGGACCGGGCGATGCACAGGCGCTGCTGCTGGCCGCCCGACAGGCTAAGGCCGCTTTCATTCAGCTTGTCCTTCACCTCGTTCCAAAGGCTGGCTCGGGTGAGCGCCTGTTCCACCCGCTCCTGCATCTCGCGTTTGCCCAGCTTCTCGTACAGACGGATGCCGAAGGCAACGTTCTCGAAGATGGTCATGGGGAACGGCGTCGGCTTCTGGAACACCATGCCGACATTAGCCCGCAAAATATTGACATCGTTGGGCTTTACCAAAATGTTCTTGCCGTCGAGCATAACTTCGCCCTCGGCGCGCTGGCCGGGATAGAGCTCGTAGATCCGGTTGAGCACGCGCAGCAGGGTCGACTTACCGCAGCCCGACGGGCCGATGAAGGCCGTAACCTTGCGATCGTAGAGCGGCAGCGAGACCTCCTTCAGCGCCTGTGAAGCGCCATAGTAGAAGTTCAGCTTGTTGATCTCGACCTTGATCTTGTCTTGCGGCACCGCGGGCTCCATTCCCACCTTGGGGTTAGCGAACTGCATATCTTGCGCCATGTCTATTTCCTTTCCGCGCCGAGGAGCCGGGCGAGGATGCTTACGCCAAGCACGGCAACGGTGATGATGAGCGCTCCGCCCCATGCCAACTCGTGCCAGGCTTCATAGGGGCTCATGGCGAATTGGAAGATGACGACCGGCAGGCTCGCCATGGGCTCGCTGAGATCCAGCGACCAGAAGCTGTTGTTGAGTGAAGTAAAGAGCAAGGGCGCGGTTTCGCCGCTGATGCGCGCCACCGCCAGGAGAACGCCCGTGATGATCCCGGCACGCGCCGATTTCCAAGTGACGTGACGAATCACGTAGGCCGACGGCGCTCCGAGCGCCGCAGCCGCTTCACGGAGGCTGTTCGGTACAAGCAGGAGCATGTTCTCCGTCGTCCGGACGACCACGGGAATGACGATGACGGCGAGCGAAACAATGCCCGCGTAGGCGGAGAAATGTCCCGTGCTCATCACCAGGGCCGTGTAGATGAACAGGCCGATGACGATTGACGGCGCACTGAGGAGGATGTCGTTCAGGGAACGCAGGATGTAGGCCAGCTTGGTGTGTCGCCCATATTCGGCGAGATAGGTCCCTGTCATGATTCCGATCGGAGTCCCCACGATCACCGCGAGCACCACCATGATCAGGCTGCCCACGATGGCGTTTGCAAGGCCGCCCATTTCACCCGGCGGGGGCGTGATTTCGAAGAACAGCGATGGTTTGATCGCGGCAATCCCGTTGATAAGCAGCGTGGAGAGGATCAATACCAGCCAACCGATTCCGATGAGCGCGGCTATGATCGACAGCAGCTTGAACGCCTGATTGCGCAGGCGGCGACCCGTATAGAGCGACGACGCTTGTGTCATGCCCTGTTGCCTCCGGTGCTTTTGTCGAGCCGCCTCAGCATGAGCTGCGCAGCGGCCAGGACGACAAAGGTAATGATGAAGAGGAAGAAGCCGGCAGCGAGCAGGGACGAGATGTACAGATCGCCAACGGCCTCGGAGAATTCGTTCGCGATCGCGGCCGAGATGGTCGTGCCGGGCGCAAACAATGACGTCGATAGTCTGTGCGCGTTGCCGATCACAAAGGTAATCGCCATCGTCTCACCGAGCGCACGGCCGAGCGCAAGCATGGCGCCGCCGACAATACCGGTCCGGGTATAGGGAATGACTACATTCCAGATGACCTCCCACGTCGTGCAGCCGAGGCCGTAGGCGGCCTCCTTGAGCATGGGCGGCACCGTCTCGAACACGTCGCGGGTGATGGAGGCAATCAGCGGCAGGATCATGATCGCCAGGATCAGCGACGCCGTAAACATGCCGATGCCATACGGTGGACCCGCGAACAGCATTGACAGCCCGGGGACGTCGGCGAACACGTCGATGATCCAGGGCTGGATATTCGCCTGGAAGAACGGCGCGAAAACGAACAGACCCCAGATGCCATAGATGATGCTGGGGATGCCGGCGAGCAATTCTATGGCGATGCCAATCGGGCGACGCAACATCCGCGGGCACAATTCGGTGAGGAAGATGGCAACGCCGATACCCAGCGGCACCGCTGCGAGCATGGCGAGAAATGACGTGATGAGCGTGCCGCCGATTGGCGCAAGGATGCCGAAGCGCTCCTTCACCGGATTCCATATCTCGGTGAAGAAGAAGTCGAAGCCAAACTGGTGGAGTGCTGGCCAAGCGCCTTCGAACAGCACACCGAACATGGCTACGAAAGTGAGAAGCACCAGAACTGCCGCGCCGAGGCTGAGGGCCCGGAACAAGCGGTTGGCGCTGTGCAGACGCCGGCCGCCCGCGACCTTGTCGCTGGGGCCGCCGATGCCCGTCGCAGTAGTACTATTCATCGTGCTGGCCATCACTCGCATCCTGGTTGACGTGGATGCGGGATGATCCTTTCGATCATCCCGCACACCAGCTATTCCTGCTGGAAGACCGGAGAAGAACTACTGCAGGACAGGATTTCCGGACTGGTCCTTGATGCTCTTGGACCAGCTTGCGTAGATCAGTTGGTGCACACTGTCCGGAAGCGGCACGTAGTCCAGGGCCTTGGCCATTTCGTTGCCCTTGTCGAACGCCCACTTGAAGAACTTGAGCGCCTCGGCGGATTCGGCCGGGTTACCCGGCTGCTTTTGCATCAGGATGAATGTGGCGCCTGAGATCGGCCACACGCCCTGTCCATCTTCATCCGTCAGCACCAGGAAGAAATCCTTTGCGCTGGCCCAGTCGGCATTGGCACCTGCCGCCGCGAAGCTCTCCAGGTTCGGCTGCACTTTCCCGCCGGCCTTGTTGATCATGGCGGTATAGGTGAGCTTGTTCTGGGTCGCATAGGCCAGTTCAACGTAACCGATGGCACCGGAGGTCTGCACGACGTTGCCGGCTACACCTTCGTTGCCCTTGGCGCCGAGACCGACCGGCCACTCGATCGAAGTGCCGAAGCCGACCCTGTCATCCCAGTCCTTGCTGACTTTGGAGAGGTAGTTGGCGAACATGAAGGTCGTGCCCGAACCATCCGAGCGGTGAACCACCGCGATGGCCTGCTTCGGCAGCTTGAGACCAGGATTGAGTTTGGCGATCGCGGGGTCATTCCAATTCGTGATCTGGCCGAGGAAGATGCCTGCGAGCGTGGACCCGTCGAGGACCAACTGGCCAGGCCCGACCCCCTTGATGTTCACAACGGGGACCGTACCGCCAACCACCGTGGGAAACTGGGTAAGGCCCGCCTGCTGCAATTCCTTGGGCTTCAACGGCATGTCCGAGGCGCCGAAGGTCACGGTCTTGGCCTTGATCTGTGCGATACCGCCGCCCGAGCCAATGGACTGGTAGTTAAGGCTCTTGCCGGTGGCTCCCTTATAGGCCGAAGCCCATTTGGCGTAGAGCGGATAAGGGAACGTCGCGCCGGCGCCGGTGATGTCGGCGGCGGAGGCGGCGGTCGCCATGCCGGCGACGGCCA
>CALQFM020000017.1 GCA_943329845.2 Candidatus Kuenenia stuttgartensis
AAGCTGTTGCTACGAAAGGCAGCCGAACGATCCGTCGAGGCAACCTGGCGCCGCGTCGGCAACCTGCTCGACGCATTCCCTGCGCACGAATGCGCCAACTACTTCAGAAACTCCGGATACGCTTCAACCTAAATGAAAACGAGTCTAGGATGTTGTCGGCCAAGGGGTGATTCTGCATGCGTATTGATCGGCGGGTCGCAATCGCGGGCGCTTTCATTGTTGCCGCGGCCGCGACGGCCTGGGCATGCGGGCCGTTCTTTCCCACCCAGCTTCTCGACGACAGGTCCGGCACGCTGAAGGCGACGCCGGCCAACTCCTTCGCCTGGGAGACGGCGCATCTGGTCAAGCCTGCCGACACGCTGAAGGCCAACGAGATTTCCCCCTGGGCGCGGCAGGGCGCCGATCCCGCCGAGCCGACCCCCGAGGAAAGCGCCGGACTGACGCTCGAGCAGGTCGCCAAGGTCCGGGCGATGCGCCAGGCCAGGGATGGCGACACCGCTTATGCTGCAGGTGCCCCACCTTGTCCACATCCTTGTTCAGCGCGGCCAGGGGCGATGCTGCGACCAGTTCCTCCTTCGTCTTGCCTGGCTGCCAGGTGGCGGCGGTCGGCATGCCGGCGGGTGGCAGGTTCTGATCGCGGCAGGCCCTCAGGTAGAGGTCACGGGCGGCATCGCGCAGTGCCAGCGCCTCGCCGATGAGGTCGACGAAGAAGTCCTCATCGAAATTCACATTGGTGAGGGTCGTGAAATAGGCGCCCGGCATGAACCGGTCGATGGCGTCATCGACCGCTCCCAGCGCGCGGGCGCGGCTGGCATAGGCCGAAATGCCCTGAAGCACCATGATCAGCACATCCTGAAGGTCGGCCGTTACTTCGGTCTTGCCGCAATTGCCGCTGCGCACCTGGCAGCCGCCCTGCTTGGTCTGTTCGCACTGGATGCAAAACATGGAAGTCCCCGTTGCATTGCTGGCGGCGCCATTGCCGCGCACGCAGCATCACGCCCAACCGGCCCGGGACTCGTTGATTCCGATCAAAAGATGTAAATTAAATACTGCTTTCTTGTCGGATGCCTCAGCGGCGGCTGGCGTCCGCGCTCAAGGCGGCGGCGTCCTCGATCGGCAGCATCTTCCAGCTTCGTTCGGCGAACAGCCACTGGCCGTGCCGCTTGATGAACTTGTCCTGGTACTCGCTGAGGATGCGGCGGCTGACGCCCGCCGAATCCGTATAGCTCTCGGTGGTGTAGGTGCGGCCGGTCGCCGTGTCCTGGTTGACGTTGATGGCGCCCGGCGTCGAGATGAAGATGCAGGCGTCGGCGTTGTCCTCGGGTCCGTGGAACGCCTCCATCATCTTCAGCCATTCGGCGACGATGGTCTGCTTGCCCTTGATCTCTTCCCAGCCGGGCAGGTCGGGCAGGCACCAGCGGCCGTCCTCGGCCCAGCAGGCGGCCCAGGCGTTCACGTCGCGCTGGGTCACGGCGTCCCCGTAGGACTCGATCAGCTCGCGGATCGCGAGGCGGTCCTCGAACGGCCCGGTGAACGGCATGGCGGTGTCCCCCTTCGCTCAACCCGAATGCAGAACCTTGAACATGCGGCTCTTGAACAGCCACTTGCCGTTCTCCTTCACATACTGGTCGTCATAGCGGCCGGTCACCCGGTAGGTGGCCCCGGTCGCGTCGGTCACCAGCTCGGCCGTGTAGGCCCGGCACGCGGCGGTGGCGCCGATCACGGTCACCGCGCCCAGCGTCTGGACGTTGATGTTCATGGGATAGTTCTTCATCGCGTCGACCCAGGTCGCGACGATGGCCGACTTGCCCCTGATCAGCTCCCAGCCCGGAAAGTCGGGCATGGCCCAGACCGAATCCTCGGCCCACAGCGCGCCCCAATCCTCGGCACTATTGCGGGTGACCGCGTCGCCATAGGCGGCGACCAGCTCGCGGATCGCCAGCCGGTCCTCGGCGGGTCCATCGAACGCCATGGTGTGCTCCCGCGAAAGGTTTTAGCGGCGGCCCTCGATATAGTCGTTCAGCACCTCATGGAAGCGCCGCACCCGGCTTTCCTGGCCGCTGAGGAAGGCGTCCGTGTAGCCCCGCGAATGGAAGCCGTTCTGCTGGCCCACCGCCACGCCCAGATCCTGGATCAGGAACGACTCCATCATGTCCGGGATCGGCTGGCCGCTGCCATAGGGGATGAACTCGTAGTCCGCCTCGCGCAGCGGCCGCATGCCGACGATGGTGGCCACTTCCTCGGCGCCGTCGATCTTCGGCACCAGGCACCAGTAGTCGAAGGTGCACTTCTCCGGGTCGGTCGGATGCGGCTCGGTGCGGAAGAAATGCACGCCGTCGGCGGTGCCCGTCATGGTCACGTTGGGGAACAGGGTGTGGTGGAAATAGTCGGTCAACTCGTCGTCCGACCAGCTGGCGTAGTGGTGATAGCCCTTCTGCGGCCCCAGCTTGCGGCGCTGTTCCTGCAGCGCAAGGCGCCCGTCGCGCGAGCGGCCGGCGAAATCCTTGGGATCGAGACCCCACTGCGCCAGCATCATGTCCCACGGCTGCTCGACCTCGTTCGGATGGGGCGCGCGCATCGACGGCTGGCCCTGCTCGATCATCCGGTTGTGGCCGTTGGGATACATCTCGAAGATGGTGTTCTTGTAGTCCTCGTCCGTGGTGGTCGCGAGCTCGGGATGGACCGTCGGCAAATGGTACGACTCGTTGAAATTGTCCGACGAGAACTTCCAGTTGGCGTCCACGTCGAAGGTGCGCCAGACCACGCGGACCATGTTCTCCATGTCGCGGTTGCGGAACAGCCACGGGATCGGATCGAGGAAGTCCAGCAGCGGGCGCGGGTTCGGGTCCATGTTGTACCAGATGAAGCCGCCCCAGGTGTCGACCGCCACTTCCGACAGCTTCAGCTTGCCGCATGGGTCGCCGCCCTCGAAATCATCCGGGTCCTGGACCTGCTCGAGCGTGCCGTCGATGCCCCAGCGCCAGCCGTGATACGAGCACACCAGCTCGCCGCCGCCCAGCGTGCTCCACGCCAGCCGGTTGCCGCGATGCTTGCAGGAATTATAGAAGGCGCGGATGGAGCCGTCGGCCTGGCGGAACACCACCACCGATTCGCGCCTGAAATTGTGGACGACGTAGTCGCCGGTTTCGGGGATATCGCTCAGGCGGCCGGCAACGTGCCAGACCCTGGTCCACATGTGGTCCCATTCCAGCTTGGCGAACTCGGGCGCGTAGTAGCGATCGCCGGTGATCCGGTCGCCGCGTAGCCGCTCGCTGATCGGCCTAGTGCCGGTATTGATGCCGGCGATTTCGTCTTTCCCCATTTTCCGCTCCTGTTGCCCGTCCTGACATTGGACAAACGACCAAAATATTCCGCGATCCACGCCCGCCTGTCAATTGGCGGCCGCATACATGTCGGTTGTTATAAACCGGCGGGCGGCAATTGCCAGGGCCCTGCAGGTCTGCCCGAAGCGGCGTCGACGGGTTAATTCCAGATTTTGGCGCTGATCGGCTGCCCGGACTCGACTGCCGGCCAACAGATCGTTATCGCAATGTACAGCCACACGCGAACGTCGGAGGGGGAGACATGACGGCGGACCAGACACTGGCGACCGACGACTGGGAGGGGGAAATGGGCAGGAAATGGCTTGCCCGGCTCGACCGCTTCGAAAGCATGATCGGCCCGGCCGGCGCCGCGCTGATGACGCATGCCGGCTTCAAGGCAGGCGATCGGGTCATCGACATCGGCTGCGGCGGCGGCGGCACGACTCTGGAGATCGCCAGGCGGGTCGCGCCCACGGGAACCGTCCTGGGCCTCGACATCTCAGGCGATCTCATCGAGGCAGGGCGCGGTCGTGCCCGGCAGGCCGGCCTTGGAAACATCGCATTCGAGAACGCGGATGCGTCCGTCGCCCGTCCGGCCGGTGCGCCGTTCGACAGGATGTTTTCCCGCTTCGGCTGCATGTTCTTCGCCGACCCTTACCCGGCCTATGCGAATCTCCACCGCATGCTGGCTCCGGGCGGAAGGATCGATCTCGGGGTCTGGGCGCCGGCGCGGGACAATGGCTGGATGGCGTCGCTGGCGGGCGTGCTGGGCAAGTATATCGAGCTGCCCGCGCCGGTGCCGCGCGCGCCGGGTCCGTTTGCCATGGACGATCCGGATTACATCCGCGACCTGCTGCGGCAGGGCGGCTTCAGTGCCGTGACCATCGACCCATGGACCGGCGACCAGCTCGTCGGCGGCGCTGAAGCCAGCCCGGCCCAGGCCGTCGATTTCGTTCTGTCAGTGCTGTCCGTCGGCGAAGCGCTGGCGAAGGCGGATCCGGCAGTCCGCGACCAGGGGACGGAGGAGCTCCGGGCCCTGTTCGAGCGATTCCATACGGCACGCGGGATCGTCATGCCGGCGAAGGTGTGGCTGGTGTCTGCCTATGCCTGATACCGCGCGGGCGTTTCAGCGCGGCCATCGCCAGGCATCGGCAAAACCTCACACTCGGGAGATGAGCGACTCATCGGGGTGCTGCAGGCATCTGGTGCAGGTGATGGGCTCGCGGCTCTGCGCAACGTTCCCGCTGGGAACCAGAATGCCGCAGAGCGTATAGAAGGCCGGGTACGCAGTCGCATTGGCCTGACGCAGCACGCATTGGTGGGTGTGCTGTTCGGCGACCGCGGTCGGTCTTGGCATGGGCGACACGCCAGACCGGGGAGCGCCGGGACGGCGATGGCTGCCTCGGCTCTGGTTGCGGAACGCGGCGATGCAGGTGGCGTGCATCATGACATCCTCTGGGAAACCCGCGGCGACACGACGATCGGCACGCCGTTGGCGAGGGCGCGCGCCCCAACGATCAGGGAACCGAGAACGGTCAATTCGCGCAACGCCGCTTCGGGAACGCCGGAGTCGCGCGCCGCAGCCAATAGCCGCGCCACCCATTCAGCTGTTTCGGCATCCTGCATCTTGAGTGGATCGCCTCGACCCACATTCTGGAATGCCCAGTCCTTCAGGAATAATTCTGCTCGCTTGCGCATGGCTCATCCTCACTTCGGGATGACTATGCGGGATGGTAGCTGAAAATTTACTGAACGGATGATTTGTGTCCGCGGCCCGGATCATTGTTCGGGAGTGCTCACTACTGGCTTTATTCCTGAGCCGAAAACGAAAACAGCGCCCGCGAGGGGCGCTGCTTGGCGGATCGCGATGGCGCGCTCGGTTACTTCTTCAGGCCGTCGATGACCGCGCAGACGAAGTCGTAGGCGGTGCACGAGGCGCCGGCCTCGGCGCTGACCTGCTCGAAGTTTTCCGGGCCGACCGACTTGGCCTTCTGCGCCAGCGACGGGTCTTCCTTCATGAAGCGGATGAACCGCTCAGCGTTCTCGACTGACATGTCTCGTTTCCCTGTTTCGTTTCGAATCCGGCTGCCCTACCAGCAGGCGTAAATGTTTTAAGACATTTGCGCGGGCGGGCCAAGAGGGCAGTAGGGCGAAAGCCGCAATCGAGAGCCGTCGAGTGCGGATGGCCGTCAGGAACCGTGGCGCGTTGATATTGACCTAGTGCAATGAATGCACTATCTTTACGTATGGTGACGCTGTATCGCACTGGCCGGTGGAAAATCGCCGTGTATGGCCGTGAGCATGGCGTGCCGCATTTTCACATCGAGGGGCCCACATTCCGGTGTTCCGTGTCCATCGCGGACCTGGAGGTCATCGTGGGCACCGTGCCCGCAGATGTCCGCGCCGAAGCGCTGCGGTGGGCAAGCGACAATCGGGGCATGCTGATGCAGACCTGGAAGGACCTGAACGAATGATCGCTGTCGACAGGATGCGCACCATCAAGGGCGTCGCGGCCGTAGGGCAGGCCTCGCTGCGGATCGACTGGTCCAACGGCGTGTCGGCTGACCTCGACCTGGGCCTGCTGATCGCCGGCCGGGCGTACGCCGCGCTTCGCGAACCCGAGGCGTTCGCCGCCGTACAGGTCGGCGACTGGGGTCACAGCTTGGCGTGGCCGTCCGGGGCTGAACTCGGTGCCGACGCGCTCTGGCTTGAGACGTTGTCGGCGACCGGTCATGACGACGCGCGGGCGTTCCTGGAATGGCGGCTGCGGCATGGGCTGTCGCTCGCCAAGGCCGCCGAGGCGATCGGCATCTCCCGGCGCATGGTTGCTTACTACTCGAACGGCGAGCGGCCCGTTCCCAAGCCGATCCTGCTGGCGTGCCGGGGCTGGGAAGCGGAGATGATGCCCGCCGCCTGATCTCCTACCGGCTCAGGTATTTGTCCATGGTCTCATGGACCCGACGGATGCGGGATTCCTGATAGCGGGCGAGGGTCTCGGCGCCCTTCGCGCTGGCGAGCATGCCCTCGTGCTGCCAGGCCAGGATCTGGGTGTCCTGGTCGAGCACATTGCCCATGAACTCGCTGACGCCGGGCACGTCCTTGTACGAGTTGGCCTCGGTGATCCGCACCACCTGAGCCGGATCGGGCTGCTCGCCGGGCTTGCACGGGCGGAACACGATGACGTCGAGCGTGCAGCGGTTGACGTCCATGCCCAGCGGCCGGGCCTGCTGGATCTGCGGCAGGCCGGGGCCGCCATAGATGAACAGGTTCGGGAAGATGTTGTATTTCAGCGAGTCGATGACTTCGGCGTCGGACAGGTGCGACAGGTCCAGGTCATAGGTTTCCCTGAACGTCTTGCGCATCTCGCGCGCCATGACGATACGGGCGGTTTCGCCTTCCGGCACCATCACGCGCTTTTCGCCCGGCACGATCTCCGGATCGCCCAGCAGCGACCGGTCCAGCAGGTCCTGCTCTGTCAGGCCCAGCTTGGACGTGGGGCTGGAGACGGCCAGCGCGCACAGGTCGCGGCTGACATGGTCGCCGAAGATGTCGTGCTGCATGTTCCAGTCACCGACAACGTGGGTCATTTCCGGATGCACCAGCGGCGTGTGATAGGCCTCCATGAATGCCTCCTGCGCGGTCTTCCAGTTGCAGCTCAGTTCCTTCTGGATGTGCAGGTACGGGTACCAGTTGGTGAAGTCCCATTTGGCGAAGTGCTCCGGCACCACTTCCAGGTAGTCGAGCAGCGGCACGGCGTTCAGGTCCATGTTGATGAAGACGAAGCCGTTCCAGCTCTCCACCAGCGCCTCGGGCAGCCGGTTCTTCTCGTAGTCCAGGTGCGGGAACTCCCAGGCGCACGGCACCTCGTTGAGTGTGCCGTCCAGGTTCCAGGTCCAGCCGTGATAGGGGCACTGGATGGTGGCGGAATAGCCCGACGACGCCGACGGCTTCAGCTTGGTGCCGCGGTGCAGGCAGGAATTGTGATACGCCTTCAGGCCGCCGTCCTCGGTGCGGACGATGACGATGGAATAGCGGCCGATGTCGTAGACATAGTAGTCGCCCGGCTCGCGCACATGCTCGTCGCGGCAGGCGAACTGCCACACCTTGCGCCAGATCTTCTGCATTTCCAGCTCGAAGAACTCGGGCGAGGTGTAGCGGTAGAACGGAATGTCGTTGGTGCTCTGGGGCGGGTTGGCGCGGCGCAGCAGCACCTCGGCGGGCGGCGTGCTGTCGCCGCGGATGATGTCCTCGTATGACTTGCCGGGAGTCTTGCTCTCGATCTTGCCAACTTCCACGTTCATCCGTCGTCTCCCCAGACCGCCGAGCGTCGCTTGTTACAAACCGAAGCGTCAGTTTATACCCGAATATAGTTCTTGAGTCACTGCGCTGTGTAGCGCGCCCTTCACCTACAGGTGGAGAACGGCCTTGGAGATGATCTCGCGCTGGATTTCCTTGGCGCCGCCATAGATCGAGGCCGCGCGCTTGTTGAGGTACTTGCCGGTCACCGCCGCGCCGTAGGACGGACCGGGATAATGGTCGTCATTGACCATGCCCGACGGGCTGGGCGGCGGCAGGGGCGAGGCGTAGTAGTCCATGGCCTCGACCGCCAGCTCGCTGATCCGCTGGTTGATCTCGACGCCGGTGGCGCTCAGCACCGAGCCTTCCGGCCCGGGCCGCTGGCCGGCGGCGACCGACGACATGATGCGCCGCTCGGTCATCTCAAGGCCCATGACGCCGATCTCCAGCTTGGATAGCTCGGTGGCGAAATACGGATCCCTGATCAGCGGCATCTGGCCGCTGAGCTGGCTGGCGCACATGCCGCGCAGCTTCTGGATGGCGGCCTTGTATTCGCCCGATGCGCCGCCGGCGCGCTCGAACTCCAGCAGGAATTTGCCGTAGTCCCAGCCCTGGCCTTCGGCGCCGACCCGTTGGCTGACGGGAATGCGGACGTCATCGAAGAACACCTGGTTGACCTCATGATCGAGGCCCAGCGTGATGATCGGGTCAACCTTGATGCCCGGCGACTTCATGTCGACGAGGACGAAGGTGATGCCTTCCTGCTTCTTGCCGGTGGTGTCGGTGCGCACCAGGCAGAAGATCCAGTCGGCGACATGCGCGTTGGTGGTCCAGATCTTCGAGCCGTTCAGCACATAGTCGTCGCCGTCGCGCACCGCGCGCATCTTCAGCGACGCCAGGTCCGATCCGGCGCCCGGCTCCGAATAGCCCTGGCACCAGTAATGCTCGCCCGACAGGATCCTGGGCAGGAAATAGTCCTTCTGCTCCTGGGTGCCGTAGGTGAAGATCACCGGGCCCACATATCTGAGACTCATGGGAATGAGACGCGGCGCGCCGGCCAGCGAGCATTCCTGCAGGAAGATATATTGCTGGGTCGGCGTCCAGCCGGTGCCGCCATATTCCTTCGGCCAGAAATAGCCGATCCAGCCCTGGCGGTGCAGCCGGCGGTGCCACTCCATCACCACGTCCTTCTCCACCCAGACCGTCGTCGTCCTGGCGGTGGCGTCGCGGATATCCTGGGTCAGCTCCTTGTCGAGGAATGCGCGCACTTCCTGCTGGAAGGCTCTCTGGTCGGCGTCGAATTCCAGGTCCATGACTTTATACCCCGGTATAGTTCAGGCCGCGGACGTTACCGCCGATCGCTCCGGCGGCGCAAGCGGAACGCCTAGAGCTCGGGCGGACGCTCGTGCGGGTTGTCGCTGATGTAGTAGTCCACCCAGCGGTGGAAATACTGGTTGCCGCGTTCGTTCCGGCCGAACACCACGTTGTCGAACGGCAGCGCGCTCAGGCTCTTCTGGATGCGCTCGCCCAGCACGTAGTCCTCGCCATAGGTGACGTCGTAGAGGAACTGGGCCGTCGCCAGCAGCGACGCCTCTTCCTCGGCGTCCTTAGGCGGGCGCGGATGGACGTAGTAGAGGATGGTGCGGTTCCTGTCGGGCGTCGGTCCCGGGATGATCTGGGCGATCTGACCGAGCCCTAGGCCGAGATACATGGAGATGTTAGGGAACAGGGTGCGCACGAAGGTGAAGCCCTGCTCCTCGAACTTGTGCAACTCGTCGCGCTTCGCCTCGTCCATCACCCCAATATTGGTGGTGCCGTAGGCAACCCGCATGTGCGGCCCGAAGGCGTGGAACTCCATCAAATTGTTCAAGGTCACCTTCAGGATGGTTTCCTTGTGCAGGGTCGAGAAGTGGTAGCCCTCCAGGTAGCCGTCGAAGGCGATCTTCCAGTTGGCGCCCGTCATCTCCTTGGAGGTGAGGAAGTGCCAGTTCTCGAAGCCGTGCGGCGCCACGTCGTCAATCATGCCGCCCAGCCAGTCGTCCAGGTCCAGTTCGATGCCCGGCTTGAGGATGGCGAAGATCATGCCGGAGCGCTCGTCGCACGACAGCTCGGTCAGGCCGTAATCGTTCTTGTCGATCTGGCCGAACTTGTGCGCCTCGGAGACGGCGAACAGCGAGCCGTCGTTGCGGAACGTCCAGCCGTGATACGGGCACACGAACCGGTTGGCGTGGCCCAGGCCGTCCACGGCGATGGGCGCGCCGCGGTGACGGCAGGCGTTGATGAAGGCGCGCGGTTTGCCGTCCTTGCCGCGGGTGATCAGCAGCGGGATGCCGACCATCTCGCAGGCCTTGTAGTCGCCCGGCTTCGGCATTTCGCAGGTCAGCGCCACCATGACTGGCAGGTGCTTGAAGATCACCTCCACCTCGCGCGCCCAGCGCTGCGGGTCGCTGTAGGAACTGACCGGCACCTCCATGATATCGTCGGCCTGGTCGGTGGTGTCGTTATGGTGATGCGCGACGATGCGCTCGGCGATCGCGTTGTATTCTTCCGCGCGGTCCATCGTGTTCCCCGTATGGCATGCGGCCAGCGGGCATTCTACCGGATCGGCGGTAGCGCCGCCATCGCGGCGACCCGTCATCCGGCGCTTCGCGCCACCTTCTCCCACAAGGGGAGAAGGGGTCGATATGGCTCTGCCGGAGCCCCTCTCCCCATGAGGGAGAGGGTTAGGGTGAGGGGTAGCTCTCCGCCGCTCCTACGCCGCCAGCTTGATGCCCTTGGCGAGCGCCACCGGTATCGGCACCGGAATCTCCAGCAGCTGCTGGGCCTTGCCCTTGGCGAGTTGGTCGACCCGCAGGGTCGCCATGCCGCCGCCGCCCAGCGCTTCGTGGAGCAGGAAGTTGATCGCGTGCATGGCGGGGACGTCGAAGCGTTCGACCCTCGGATTGGCGGCGCCGCGGAACTCGTGGGCGAACCACTCCATCACGACTTCCTCGGTCAGCGCGGCGCGGATATAGGGCATGAACTCCGGCTTGCGGGCGATGACCGCGACGTTGAACTTGTCGCCCTTGTCGCCGGACCGGCCCCAGGCAATGTCCACCAGCCGCACGCGGACGGCATCCTTGTCCAACGGCGGCGCGTCGGCGACGGCCGGACGCCGGATAGCGGCCGGGTCGAAGCCGCCGCTGGTGGTGAGGGTGACGGACTCGGTCTTGCCGCCGATGTCGACGGATGCGCGCACACGCTCCTTCGGCAGGGCAAACGAGAACAGCCGCACCACCTTGTTCACGTCCGGACGACCGCCGTGCCAACCGGTGTTGCCGACCATCATCGAGGTCATGGGTGCGGTCAGTTCGCGGCTGAACAGGGCGCAGGCGTGCTTGTTCTCATGCTCGACGGAGATCTTCGAGACCACCTCGCGCGTATCGCGGGCGCGCGAGTGGGCGCCGTAGGAGCTTTCCGCGCCGAGCGATTCGACGTTGGTTGCCCGGAACGGACCCATGTTGCGGTCGCGCAGCATCTCGTCGAGGCGCTCCAACAGCGCTGCGGCCTGGCGCTCGGCCTTGGCCACGGCGTTCATGCCCAGCACCGGCAGGATGCCAACCGAGCGGTAGCCGTCCTCGAAGGTGGTGCAGACCTTAAACGTACCGGTCGGCGCCGAGCCTTTCGCACCCCACACGCGAACGCGGTCCTCACCCACCTGCTCGATCTTCACCTCGGTCCAGTCGCAGGCCACGTCGGGCAGCAGATAGGCCTGCGGGTCGCCGACCTCGTAGAGCGTCTGTTCGGAAACTGTGCCGATGTTAACCATGCCGCCGGTGCCCGGCGCCTTGGTCACCACGCAGCTGCCATCGGCGAAACACTCGGCGATGGGATAGCCGATATGGGCCCAGTCCTCGACCTGATCCCAGTCGGTGCAGATGCCGCCTGTCGACTGCGCGCCGCACTCGAGCAGATGGCCGGTAAGGCTACCTGCCGACATCATGTCGTAGTCGGTATCGGCCCAGCCGAACTCGTGCATCAGCGGGCCGAGCACGAGCGCCGAATCGACCACGCGGCCCGTGATCACCACGTCGGCGCCGCGCGCGAGCGCCTCGGCGATGGGCCGTCCGCCCAGATAGGCGTTGGCGCTGGCGATGCGCGACGGGTCCGGGAACGCCTCGCCCGAATACATCTCGGTGATGCCGGAGGCGGCCAGGTCCGAGATCTGGTCCAGAATGTTGTCGCCCTCGACCACCGCGATCTTCAGCGACACGCCGGCTTCCGCGGCGATCTGTTCCATGCGGGTGCGGCAGGCACGCGGGTTCACGCCGCCCGCGTTGGTGACGATCTTGATGCCGCGGCGGGCGATCTCGCGGACATTGTCCTTCCACACCCACTCGGTGAAATCGTGGGCATAGCCGCCCTCCGGGTTTCGCGCGTGCGCCTTGGCCAGCACCGACATGGTCAGCTCGGCCAGATAGTCGAGCATGAGATAGTCGACGTTTCCGCCCTTGATCAGCTGGGGCGCGGCCACCGAGCTGTCGCCCAGGAAGCCGCCGGCCGATCCGATCCTAACCGTCTTGCTCATCGTCATCTCCCGCTCGTCAACCGCGCTGCATATGATAATCTGCGCCCGCGCTGGTTTCACCGTCCGCTTATATACCCGGCGCAGGGAAAACAGGGGAAGTAAACAATGACGCTGAATGTTCTGCTGGTCACCAAGGGCCACCCGTTCGACTACAACGGTTTTTACGCGATCTTCGACGAGAACAAGGAACTCAACACCACGGTGGTCGAGCAGCCGGCGGCGCAGATCATCCTTCGTCCGGAATACGTCAAGGATTACGACGCGGTGGTGTTCTACGACATGTGGGGCACCGAGCACGACGGTTCGCGCGCGTTCAAGGAGCCGCCGGCCCACTATATCGACACCATCAACAAGCTGCTCGACAGCGGCAAGGGCCTCGTTCTGCTCAACCACGCGCTCGTGCAGTGGCCGGGCTGGTCGACCTGGCGCGATATCTCGGGCACCTCGTTCATGCTGGAAGAGGGCGAGCTCTACGGCGAGAAGGTGCCCGGGTCGGGCTATCGCGGCGGCGGCGGCGAGCCGCACCGGAACGGCACCCATTTCCTGTCGGTGGTCGACCCGTCGCACCCGGTGACGAAGAACCTGGGCAAGGGCTTCACGGTGACCGACGAGATCTACATCAAGACCCCGGGCTTCGAGAAGAACCCGGACATCCTGCCGCTGCTGCGCAGCGACTACGATTTCTCGCCGGCGAACTTCAACCCGCCGCCGCTCGCGCCCAAGGAGCAGCAGCAGAACTGGAACCACCCGCACGGCTCCAACCTGATCGCCTGGGCCAAGCGCAGCGGTAACAGCCCGGTGGTGTGCAGCGAGGCCGGCGACGGTCCGGCGGCCTATTCGAATCCGGCGTTCCGCCAGTTCCTGGCCGACGCCATAAAATGGGTCGCGTCGGACGAGGGCAAGGCCTGGGCGCGGAAGAAGTAGGAACCGCTTCGCGGTCACCCTCATCCGGCGCTACGCCACCTTCTCCCCGGCGGGGAGAAGGGCTCGATACGGCACTGGCGGAGTCCCCTCTCCCGTCCTCGGGAGAGGGTGGCCGCGTAGCGGCCGGGTGAGGGACCTTAGCTGTTGTCCTCGACCGGTGCGCCGGGGCCGTTCTTCTTGAAGGAATCGATGGCGTTCTGGGCGGCGGCCTTGGACGAGTATCCCTCGGTGGAGAACATGACCTCCGAGTTGAACTTGAACTTCACGCGGTATTCGCCGGCCTTGTCCTTGGTGATCTCGAACTTGTGCGCCATCGGAATTGCTCCATAGGTTGCCGAGGGAGCATCATTCTACCACTCGGATTGTTACAGCCCATTCACCAGATCGAGAGTGCGTGGATCAGGCACTCCACCATAGAAGGCATCGAGCGCCGCGTCGAACAGCGCGGCGTCGGGCTCGTCCGCCGCCTCGCGGAACAGGGTGAGGCACGAGCGGAACTTCATGTCGTCGGGCGAGCCGAGGACGTCCATCACGGGTCGCCCCGCCTGCAGCAGCATCAGCCGGACGCCCTCGCGCAGCCGCGGACCCAGCACCGGATCGGCCAGGTAGCGGCGGGCGTGGTCCAGGTCCCTGATGGCGTAACGCTGCGCCCGGTGGCTGAGGCCCAGGCCGGCGATCTGCGGGAACACGAACCACATCCAGTGGGTGCGCTTGTGGCCGGCCTCTAGCTCGGCCGCCACCTGCGGCCAGACGAAGTTCTGCGCCTCGATGAAATGGGCAAGGTCGGAAGAGGTCATGGGTTCAATTTAGGCCGTCACGATGGCGAACGAAGCGCCTTGATGGAGGTTAAATCATATCCGTGTCCCTGAGCCTGTCGAATGGCCTTGCACGAAGGGCTGGGCAAGGCCATTCGACAGGCTCAGGGACACGGTGAAACTACAGCGTTGCACTACGCTTGAATCGCGCGCTTTGCCGCAATGACGGAAAAACCTACTTCGCCAGCATCCGGTTGACCGCGCTGGTCACCGCCAGCAGCGAGGCGTCGACGATATCGGCGCTGATGCCGACGCCCCAGACGGTCTTGCCGTCGGCGCTCTGGGCCTCGATGTAGGTAACCGAGCGGGCCTCGGCGCCGTGGCCGATGGCGTGCTGGTGATAGTCGAGCACGTTGAAGTCGACGCCGCAGTTCTGCTTGACCGCGTCCACATAGGCGGCGATCGGGCCGTTGCCGAAGCCTTCGATGTCCTGCTTCTTGCCGTTGAACACCACCTGCGCGTGGATGTCGCGCTGGTCGGGCCGGCCGGAGACGGGCAGGGTGCTGTGGCTGTGGTACTCGATCGGCGCGGTGCGGTTCAGGTACTCGTTCTCGAAGGTTTCCCAGATCAGCTTCGGCTCGATCTCCTTGCCGGTCTCGTCGGCGATGCGCTGGATCACCCGCGAGAACTCCACCTGCAGCAGGCGCGGCGTGTCCAGGCCGTAGTCGCTCTTCAGGATGTAGGCGATGCCGCCCTTGCCCGACTGGCTGTTGATCCGGATGATCGCCTCGTAGGAGCGGCCCAGATCGGCCGGGTCGATCGGCAGGTATGGGACTTCCCACACCTTGCTGTTCGAGGCGGCCAGCGCGTCGAAGCCCTTCTTGATGGCGTCCTGGTGCGAGCCGGAGAACGCCGTGAACACCAGGTCGCCCGCATAGGGATGGCGCGGGTGCACCGGCAGCTGGTTGCAGTATTCGGCGGTCTGGCGGACCTCGTTGATGCGCGAGAAGTCCAGCGCCGGGTCGACGCCCTGGGTGAACATGTTCAGCGCCAGCGTCACCACGTCCACGTTGCCCGTGCGCTCGCCATTGCCGAACAGCGTGCCCTCGATGCGGTCGGCGCCGGCCATGAAGCCCAGCTCGGCCGCGGCGACTCCGGTGCCCCGGTCGTTATGCGGGTGCAGCGACAGGTAGAAGCTGTCGCGCTTGTGGAAGTTGCGGTGGCACCACTCGATCTGGTCGGCATAGATATTCGGCGTCGCCATCTCCACCGTGGCCGGCAGGTTGATGATCATCTTGTGCTCGGGCGTCGACTCGAACGTATTGATCACCGCCGCGCAGACGTCGCGGGCGAATTCCAGCTCGGTGCCGGTGAAGCTCTCCGGCGAGTACTCGAAGATCCAGTGGGTCTCCGGGTTGGCGTCGGCCAGCTGCTTCACCAGCCTGGCGCCGCGCACGGCGATGTCGGTGATGCCGGCCTGGTCCAGGCCGAACACCACGCGCCGCTGTAGGGTCGAGGTTGAGTTATACAGATGGACGATCGCCCGGTGCACGCCCTTCAGCGACTCGAAGGTGCGCTCGATCAGCTCGGGGCGCGCCTGGGTCAGCACCTGGACGGTGACGTCCTGGGGGATCATCTTCCCTTCGACGAGCTGGCGCACGAAGGCGAAGTCGGTGTCAGAGGCGGCGGGGAAGCCGACTTCGATCTCCTTGAAGCCCAGCTCGACCAGCAGCTTGAACATGCGGGCCTTGCGGTCGGCATCCATGGGCTCGATCAGCGCCTGGTTGCCGTCGCGCAGGTCGACTGAGCACCAGATTGGCGGCTTGGTGATGACGGCGGACGGCCATTGGCGGTCGGTCAGCTGGATCTGCCGGAACGGCGTGTATTTCTCGGTGGCGTTAACGGGCATGTTGGTCACGGTCTTGGTCCTTTTCGTGCCGGCGCCCTGGTGAACGATTGTGTGGGCGCTCTGGCGGAATGGGTTGGCGGCGGGTCGCGGCGCAATATGCTGCCGGCAGTCGGCTCGCGGGCAGGCGCATCGGCGCCGGTCAGGCCCGCGAACCGCCCATAAGTCGCGGCGCGCACCGAACCGCTGCGCCGCCCTTTGATCCGTGTCTGTCGATTTGAACCGTCACTGTGGTCACCCGATCGCATGTTCGTCTCAAGGCTCTTATAGGCGAGCCGGCCCGGTCCCGTACTAGAGGGACAGGCTCGTAAGTCGAAGGGGCAGCGATTCAGCGGTGCGGATCATGGCGACATAACTACGGATGGCCGCCGGATTGTCAAGCGATCGCTGATCCCCTCAACGGGTTGTGCGATCGGATGTATCAGGGCGCTTCATCCAGTATGATGGAACGGTGAATCACCAGGGGCCGCCGATGAGCACCATGCCATGACGTCCGAGGAAATGGCCCAGCACGTCGCCGCCATCTGCCGGGACGAAGGTATCAGGGTGCTGTCCCACTCGCGCGGCGGCCGCGCCTCCAAGACCCACAAGGTCATCGCCATCAGGCCGGTGAAGAGCGCCATCACCTACGCGGTGGCGCTGCACGAGCTTGGCCATGTGCTCGGTCCGTGGCAGTCTCAGCCCCGGCTCTACGCCGAGGCGGGCGCGTGGAAATGGGCCAGGGAGGTGGCCGGCATCTGGACGCCGTCCATGGAGGACAAGATGTCCCGCTCGCTGCACTCCTACGTGCTGTGGGCCGAACGCCGCGCCCCCAGGATCAAACTGCCCGAGGACGACCACGAATTCTGGATGCTGCTGGGCGTCCCGCCCGAGCCGAGGAAGCGCAAGGCGCCCGCCAAGCGGAAAGTTCGCCGGATCAGCGTGCTGCGGATGATTTTTGGGCGGTAGCGCTTTTAAACACCGTCTTCATTCCCGCGCGCGCGGGAATGAAGATTGAGGTTAGCGCTTACCCCAGCCCCAGCGCCCTGATCAGGGCGTCATCCACGACACCCGGCGGCAGGCCCTGGTCCAGCCTGAACCGGGTGATGGCAGCCCTTGTATTGCGGCCGATGTCGCCGTCGGCGGCGCCCACTTCTGCATAGCCGAGTTGGCGCAGCCGCACCTGGATGGCGATCACATCCGGCGCGTCGGGCTGCTCGTCCAGCGGGACCGGTGCGCCCAAGGTGCGGCGCACCTTGTTCAGCCAGGCTTCGCGGTCTTCCTGGCCGTTCAGGCCGCCATTGATGCGGCGGGTGACGTTGCCGAAATTGCCGGTGTCGCAGATGTCGTTGAGGCCCTTCCAGCGCCAGAAGCCGCACGCCACGACCAGGGCGTACTCCGCCGCGAACGCCAGGTCGGGCGAGCCTTCGAGGTCGAGGCCGGTGCGCTGGCCCACCTCATAGTAGCCGTCGCGGCCGGTGACCTGGATATAGCCGCGGCCCCGGTAGCGCCAGCCATCGCCCGAGGCGCTGCCCCGGTTGCCCATGCGCTCGCCATAGACGGTGTTGGCGAGCAGCTCCGGGTTGCCGGCGCAGCGGCCGGCCGCGCCCAGGTCCGGGAAGCGACTGGGCCAGACCTCGCACAGCCGCTGGGCGCGGTAGTTGAGGTTTTCCTGCATGATGGTGAGCCCGCCGGATTCGTGGCCGATCTGCGCCAGGAAGAAGTGCAGCCGCGTCGGCGTGTCGCTGATGCCGAAACGGCCCAGAACCTCGTCGGCCTGCGCGGCGAACGCCGCCAGGTGCTCGGCCGGTGCGCGCGGATAGAGCGCACGGATGGTGTCGATTGACAGCATGATCCCCTCCAAGTCCCCCAGGCGCCCATGTAACGGGAGCCATTTTACCTGAAGCCGGGGCGCGAGTCCCCGGCGCGAATCAGGCGCTGAGGGCGGCGTCGAGCTGTTCCTGGGCTTCCATCCAGAGGGATTCCTCGCGCGCCAGCTCGGCCTTGATCTCGTTCACCAGCCGGCTGAGGCGCTCGATGCGCGGCTTGTCGCCGGCGGCATAGATCTTGGGATCGGCCAGGTTGACCTCGGCCTTGGCCAGGTCGGCTTCCAGCTTGGCGATGCGCGCCTCGTGGTCGCGGACTTTGTTGCGCAGCGGCGTGGCGTTCTGCCGCGCGGCCTTGGACGGGCCGGGCGCGGCGGACGCCCGGTCGTCGCCCTTGCGGTTGGCGCCGGGTTCCTTCTTGGTGCCGCGCTGCGACAGCAGAAGCCGCTTGTAGTCCTCCATGTCGCCGTCGAACGGCGCCACCTTGCCGCCCTGCACCAGCCAGAGCTGGTCGGCGACGGTCTCGACCAGATGCGGGTCGTGGCTGATCAGGATCACCGCGCCCGGATAGTCGTTGAGCGCATGGACCAGCACCTCGCGACTCTCGATATCCAGATGGTTGGTCGGCTCGTCGAGGATCATGATGTGCGGCGCGTCCAGCGCGGCCAGCGCCATCAGCAGCCGGGCCTTCTGGCCGCCGGACAGTTTCTCGACGGGGTTGAGCACGATGTCGGCGCCGATGCCCGCCGCGCCGAGCCGCGCGCGCAACTTGCTCTCGCCTTCCTGCGGCAGCTTGCGCATCAGGTGCTGCAGCGAGTTCTCGCCCTCGACCAGCTCGTCGAGCTGGTGCTGGGCGAAGAAGCCGATGCGCAGCTTGGACGACTTGGTCAGCTTGCCGGCCATCAGCGGCAGCCGCCCGGCCAGCAGCTTGGCGAAGGTGGACTTGCCCTCGCCATTGGCGCCCAGCAGAGCGATGCGGTCGTCCTGGTCCAGCCGCAAATTCAGGTTCTTCAGCACCGGCAGGCCGTCATAGCCGACGACCGCGTTCTCGAACGTCACCAGCGGCGGCGCCAGCTCTTCCGGCGCCGGGAAGTGGAACGGCGCGACGGCGTTTTCGGACACGGCCAGGATCGGCTTCATCCGCTCCAGCATCTTCACCCGCGACTGGGCCTGGCGGGCCTTCGATGCCTTGGCCTTGAACCGGTCGACGAAGCTCTGGATGTGGGCGCGCTGGGCGTCCTGCTTGCGCTTCATGGACAGCTGCTGTTCCAGCTTCATCCGGCGCTCGGTGTCGAACTGGTCGTAGGTGCCGGTGTAATAGGTCAGCTTCTGGCCGGTCAGGTGCAGGATGCCGTCCACCGACCGGTTCAGCAGCTCGCGGTCATGGGAGATGATCAGCGCCGTGTGCGGGTACTTGGCGATGAAGCTTTCCAGCCAGACCGTGCCTTCCAGGTCGAGGTAGTTCGTCGGCTCGTCGAGCAGCAGCAGGTCGGGCTGGGAGAACAGCACCGCGCCCAGCGCCACGCGCATGCGCCAGCCGCCGGAGAATTCATGGCAGGGCCGCTGCTGCGCCTCGGCGTCGAAGCCCAGGCCCGACAGGATCTGGCCGGCGCGCGCCTCGGCGGAATAGGCGTCGATGTCGGCCAGGCGGATCTGGATCTCGGCGATGCGGTGCGGATCGGTCGCGGTCTCGGCTTCCTGCATCAGCGCGTGGCGCTCCACGTCGGCCATCACCACGGTCTCGAGCAGCGTGTGATCGGTCGCGGGCGCTTCCTGGGCGACGCCGCCGATGCGGAAGTTGCGCGGCACCTCGATCTCGCCGTCGTCCAGCGACAGCTCGCCGCGGATCAGCCGGAACAGGGTGGTCTTGCCCGTGCCGTTGCGGCCGACCATGCCGACCTTGTGCCCCGTCGGGATCACCGCCGAGGCATTGTCGAACAGGCGGTTGCCCACCATGGTGAAGGTTATGTTCCGGATCGCCAGCATGGCGCGAACAAGTGGCGGTTCAGGCCGCCGATGTCAACGCCCGGGACTCGGCAAGTCCCATGCGCGCGGCGCTTGGCGGAAGCGGGCGCGCCACGGCGTGAGTTGCCAGCAGGCGGTCCTTTCCCCTAAGCTTCGCTCCCAATCTGGAAAGGGGAGCGACATGAGCATCTACGATATTCCGGTTCGCAAGATCGATGGCAAGGACGCCTCGCTGAAGGATTACAAGGGCGACGTGCTGCTGGTGGTCAACGTGGCGTCGAAGTGCGGACTGACGCCGCAATACGAGGCGCTGGAGAAGACCTACCAGTCCTACCGCGACAAGGGCTTCAAGGTGCTGGGTTTCCCGGCCAACAATTTCGCCGGTCAGGAACCGGGCACCGACGAAGAGATCCAGGATTTCTGCTCGACCAAGTTCGATGTGGATTTTCCCATGTTCTCGAAGATCAGCGTCCAGGGCGACGACCGGCACCCGCTGTACAAGGAACTGATCGCCGAGCATCCCGGCCGCATCAACAAGCCCGACAGCCAACTGAAGAAGATCCTCGACGAGCGCGGCCTGGCGTCAAAGAACGAAGCCGACATCATGTGGAACTTCGAGAAATTCCTCGTCAGCCGCGACGGCAAGGTCGTCGGCCGCTTCGCTCCCGACATTGCGCCGGACGATCCGGTGATCGCCGGGGCCATCGAGAAGGAACTGTCGGCCTAGGCCGACAGCACCCCTCATCCGGCGCTACGCGCCACCTTCTCCCACAAGGGGAGAAGGTTTCGATGCGGCACCGTCCGAGTCCCCTCTCCCCTTGTGGGAGAGGGCTAGGGTGAGGGGGACCGTGCCGCGCGTTCATCCTCGCCGCAGGGAAGCCCATGCACATCGAACCCTTCACCGTCGCCATTCCCGACGAGGCGATCGACGATTTGAAGCGCCGCCTCAAGGCGACGCGCTTCCCCGACGACTTCGCCAATGACGACTGGAAGTACGGCACGCCGACCGCGTACCTGAAGTCGCTGGTCGATTACTGGATCGAGGAATATGACTGGCGCGCCGCCGAGCGGGAGATGAATGCGTTCTCGCACTTCCGCACCGAGATCGACGGCGTCCCGGTTCACTTCATCCACCACAGGAGCCGGAAGAAGAACGCCATCCCGATCATCGTCAGCCATGGCTGGCCGTGGTGCTTCTGGGACATGCGGCACATCATCAAGCCGCTGGCCGAGGGCAAGCCGGCGTTCGACGTGATCGTGCCGTCGCTCCCCGGATTCGGCTTCTCCACGCCGCTGAAGGTGCCGGGCATCAACTGGTGGCGCACCGCGGACCTCTGGCAGAAGCTGATGACCGAGGGCCTCGGCTACCCGAAATACGCGGCAAGTGGCGGCGACTGGGGCGCGCTGGTCACCAGCCAGCTCGGACACAAATACGCGGCCAGCCTGCACGGCATCCACCTGATGCACGCCATCCCGCTTACCCTGTTCAACCACGAGCGGCCGTGGGACATCACCGGCGGTGCGCTGGTGCCGCCGTCGGTCACCGGCGAACTGCGCGAGGCGGTCCATGCCCGCCAGCGGCGCATCGCCAGCCACGTGGCCGTCCAGGTGCTCGACCCCATGACCCTGGCCAACGGCCTCAACGATTCGCCGGCCGGGCTGTTGTCGTGGTTGGTCGAGCGGCGGCGCGCCTGGGGCGACACGCATGGCGATGTTGAATCACGCTTCCCGAAGGAACACCTGATCACCACGACGATGCTCTACTGGCTGACCGGCAGCTTCCACACGTCGGCGCGGTACTATGCCGAGGCGGCGCACAATCCGTGGAAGCCGTCCCACGACCGCATGCCCGCCGTCGAGGCGCCCGTCGCCATCACCTTCCTGGGCGGCGAGAAGGATCCGGCGGTATCCGACTCCGTCGCCGCCTTCAAGGGCAGCGAGCGGGCCAAGGTATACAATCTCAGGCAGGTGACGGCGCACCCGACCGGCGGCCATTTCGGCCACTACGAGGAGCCGGAGGCGGTCGTCGCGGCGATCCGCTCCATGTTCGGCTCGTTGCGCTAGTGGCAACCAGCGCTTGCCCTTATGCTGGCGGGAAACTGCCCGCCACCAGGAGGATTCAGCCATAGCGAAGAAGGCCAAGCGCGGCGCGGGCCGCCGGATCCTGCGCCTGCTCGGGATGCTGTTGCTGTTTCTGGCGCTGGCGCCGCCGGTCATCATTCTGGCTTACCGCTTCGTGCCGCCGCCCTTCACGCCGCTGATGCTGATCCGGCTCACCGAGGGCTACGGCATCGACAAGGACTGGACGTCGATCGGGCATATCTCGCCCAACCTGCAGCGTGCGGTCATGGCGTCGGAGGATGCCAAGTTCTGCATCCATGACGGCTTCGACTGGGAAGCGCTGGAAGAGAACGTCGACAAGCTGCAGCATGGCAAGCACTCGCGGGGCGGCAGCACCATCTCCATGCAGACGTCGAAGAACCTGTTCCTGTGGCCGGCGAGGTCGTTCGTTCGCAAGGGGATCGAAGCGTACCTGACGCTCTGGGTGGAGTTGCTGCTGCCGAAGGAGCGTATCCTGGAGCTGTATTTGAACATCGCCGAATGGGGCAAGGGCATCTACGGCGCCGAGGCGGCGTCCCGGCACTATTTCGACGTTCCGGCGGCGAAGCTCGGCCCGCGCCAGGCGGCGCTGCTGGCGGTGACGCTGCCCAGCCCGCTGCGCTACAACCCGGGCAAGCCCGGCCCCTATCTGTCGTCGCGGGCCGGGGTGATCCAGGGCCGCATGTATTCGGTGCCGTATACCGCCAAAGGCGTCTGCAAGGAGCAATGAAGCCATGACCCTGCTCAAACCGGACAGCATCTATCTCGGCACCGGGGCGGCGCCCCAGTACCTCAGCCTGAAGCGCGGCAACCGCCACGGCCTGATCGCCGGGGCGACCGGCACCGGCAAGACCGTGTCGCTGCAGATCCTGGCCGAGGGATTTTCCCGCGCCGGCGTGCCGGTGTTCATGGCCGACGCCAAGGGCGACCTGTCGGGCATCTGCCAGGCCGGCGCGCCGAAGGACTTCCTGCTGAAGCGGGCGGCGCAGATCGGCCTCGACGACTACGGATTCGAGGCGTTCCCGGTGGTGTTCTGGGATCTGTTCGGCCAGCAGGGCCATCCGGTGCGCACGACGGTGTCCGAGATGGGCCCGCTCCTGCTCAGCCAGATGCTGAACCTCAACGACGTGCAGGAAGTGGTGATCAACATCGCCTTCCGGGTGGCGGACGAGCAGGGCCTGCTGCTGCTGGACCTGAAGGACTTGCGCGCCATGCTGAGCTATATCGGCGACAACGCCGCCCAGCTCACCAACGCCTATGGCAACGTCTCGAAGGCGTCCATCGGCTCGATCCAGCGTGCGCTGCTGACGCTGGAGAACGAGGGCGCCGAAGGCTTCTTCGGCGAGCCGGCGCTGGAACTGCAGGATTTCCTCGCACACGGGCCGGACGGGCGCGGCACCATCAACATCCTGGCGGCCGACAGGCTGATCCAGTCGCCCAAGACCTACGCCACTTTCCTGCTGTGGCTGCTGTCCGAACTGTTCGAGGACCTGCCGGAGGTGGGCGACCCGGACAAGCCGACGCTGGTGTTCTTCTTCGACGAGGCGCACCTGCTGTTCAAGGATACGCCCAAGGCGCTGATCGACAAGGTGACGCAGGTGGTGCGGCTGGTGCGCTCGAAGGGCGTCGGCGTCTATTTCATCACCCAGAGCCCGGACGACATCCCGGACGATGTGTTGGGCCAGCTCGGCAACCGCATCCAGCATGCGCTGCGCGCCTTCACGCCGCGCGACCAGGCGGCGGTGCGCACCGCGGCGCAGACCTTCCGGCAGAACCCGGCGTTCGATACCAGCCAGGTGATCACCGAGCTGGCGGTGGGCGAGGCGCTGGTGTCGACGCTCGACGACAAGGGCGTGCCGACCATGGTCGACCGGGCGCTGATCCGGCCGCCCCAGTCGCGGCTCGGGCCGGTCAGCCCGCAGGAGCGGCAGCAGGTGATGAGCGCCAGCCCCATGGCGGGCCGCTACGACACCATGCGCGACCGGGAGTCGGCCTATGAGCGGCTGACCCAGCGGGTCGAGCCGCGCCAGCAACAGCAGCAGCCGCGGCAGCAGGGCCCGTGGGGCGGCGCCGGCCGGGACGACAGTCCACCGCCGCGCGACTACGATCCGCCGCCGCGTCCCGCGCCACGCGCACCGTCTTCCCGGCAGCGCCAGGGCGTCGGCGAAACTTTCGCCAAGTCGATCGCGTCGTCGGTGGGCAGGGAAATCGGCCGGGCGCTGCTGCGCGGCCTGATGGGGTCGCTGAAAAGATAAGGCCTAGTCGCGGCGCCGCGGGCGGTTGAAGAAGATCAGCGAGGCGACGGCGCCGACCAGCAGCGCGCCACCAAGCGCGGTGAGCGGCTTCGCGGCCACCCAGTCCTCGGCGGCTTCCACGCCCCGCAGTGCCTCGTCGGTCAGCATGGACAGCTCGTTGCCGGGCTGGTGGGGCAAAGGGCGGGTCAACAGACTGTGCAGCACGAAAATGAAGATGCCCCCGATCGGCAGCAGGCCGGCGCCGACCGTGAACGCCGCCCAGCCTGCTCCCCAGAGCGGCTCCAGCCACAGGTACACCGCCGCCAGCAGGAAGCCGACGGCGGTGGTGAAAATGGCGAAGCAGGCCCCACCGATGGCAACCATCGCGGGTATCCTGCCCCACGGTATTGTGGTGGCGGGCCTGGCCGCTGCCGAGACCGTCAGAAAAAGTGTAACGGCCTTGGTCAGCAATCCCATCAACGGCGACCGCCCGCCAGCAACAGGGCCAGGATGGCGCCGACGCTGAACGCGACGCCAAGGCTGGTGAGTGGCTGCTTCTGCACGTTCAGCCTGACCGAGTCGACAGCCTGCTGGCTGCGGTCGCTCAGAATCACGCCCAAATCCTCCAGCCGCTCGCGGAGGGCTTCGATTTCTGCTTTTGCTTCGTTCATACCGGTTCTCGTTCCTTCACGCAGGACCTGCTGAGTCGAAGCGACCAGAGCGTCCCAATCCTTCTGCAACTTGCGCAGATCCTTCTTCAGGTTTTCCACCGTCACGGTGTCTACATCGTCAGCCGGTCCATCCGCCATCGCGATTTCCTTTCCGTTGTCCGTTGTTCCGGTCGCGCGGCGGCCAAGTCAGGGCCGCGTCGCCCGGATGCGTTAAAGAGCAGGCCTGCCAGAAACAGCAACAAATGCCAAGTATAGCATTTTTTTCCATCTCCTTAGATGACGTCGGGCCACTTCCCCCGGAATCACGGCCCGTTCCTGTCATCAACGTTGGTGGCGGGGAACGGTTCCTCCTGAGCGTCGGGTAAGACATTACCAGCGCACGCCTATCGGGCTCAACGTGGTTCTCCGGCCCCGAGGGATGGAACAGGTGATCCGATGCCTTAATCATTTGACTTAATCATTCGATTGAATACAGTCCACCTGACATCGGGGGCGGAGCATGCAGGTGGCACAGGAAAAGGCTGACGCGAAGCAGCGGCTCATCGAAGCGGCGCTGAAGGTGTTTGGCGAGCATGGTTTCAAGGGCGCCTCGACCCGCGCCATTGCCGGCGAGGCGGGCGCCAACATCGCCGCCATTCCCTATTATTTCGGCGGCAAGGAAGGTCTTTATCTTGCGGTTGCGGGCCATATCGCCGACCAGATCACAGGGCGCATGGGACCCGGGCTCAGCGCCGCCGCGCAGCTCGCCGGCAACCCGGCGACCACGATCGAGCAACGCCGCCAGGCCCTGCTCGCGTTGGGCGACGGCTTCGTTTCCATGCTGGTCGGCACCGAGGAGGCGGCGCTTTGGGCCCGCTTCATGGTGCGCGAGCAGTTCGACCCCACGGAGGCTTTCGACGTGCTCTACAACCGGGTCATGGGGCCGTCCTATGTGGCGATCTCGCCGCTGCTGGGGCCGCTGCTGGGATTGCCCGCCGACTCGGAAGAACTGAAGCTGCGGATTTTCTCGGTGATCGGCCAGGCGCTGGTGTTCCGCGTCGCCCGCGCCGCGATCCTGCGGCGTCTGGAATGGGACGCCTACACACCCGAGCGGCTGGAGCAGATCCGCGCCGCGCTGCGCGCCAACATCATCGCCATCATGGACGCCGGGAGGCCCGCATGAGAAAGTTCGTTTCCCTTGGCCTTCTGGCTGGTCTGCTCGCCGCCTGCGGCGACGGCGGATCGCCGTCCTGGCAGGGCTATGTGGAGGGCGACCCGCTGCTCGTCGGCCCCAAGGCCTCCGGCCAGCTCAGCAAGCTCGCGGTCGATTCGGGCGCGCGGGTGGAGCAGGGAGCGCTGCTGTTCATCCTCGACGCCGACACCGTGCTCGCCCGACGCGACCAGGCCATGGCGCGCCAGCAGCAGGCCCAGGCCCAGCTCGACGACCTTCTCAAGGGCAAGCGTCCCGAGGAGATCGCCGTGGTCGACGCCCAGATCCGGGAAGGCGAGGCGCGGTTCTCCGTCGCCCAGCGTGAATACGACCGGCTCGAGAAGCTGGTTGCCGCCAAGGTCGCCTCGGTGAAGGCGTTCGACAACGCCAGGGGCGACCGCGACGTGGCCGCGGCCGAGTTGGAACGGCTGAAACGCGAGCGCCGCAGCCAGCTGCTGCCAGGCCGATCGGACGCCGTCGAGGCGGCGCGGCGCAACGTCGCCGCCGCCCAGGCCCAGCTCGCCGAAGCCGAAACGGCCTTGCGCGAGCGCTCGGTCTACGCGCCGAAGGCGGGCGCGGTGCAGGACGTGTTCTTCCGCGAGGGCGAGGTGGTGACCGAAGGCCGGCCGGTGGTGTCGATCCTGCCGCCCTCGGGCCGCAAGGTGCTGTTCTACGTGCCCGAGGCCGACCTGGCGCGGGTGAGGCCGGGCGCCATGGTCGGCGTCGGCTGCGACAACTGCCCGTCCGGCATGACCGCCAGGGTGACCTTCGTGTCCGGCGAGGCCGAGTTTACCCCGCCCGTGATCTTCTCGGTCCAGACCCTGGACAAGCTGGTCTACAAGGTTGAGGCGGTGCCGCAATCGAACGCCGCGTCCCTCAAACCCGGCCAGCCCGTTGACGTGGTGCTGAGCGATGAACGGTGAGGTGAACGCCATCGAGGCGGTCGACCTGACCAAGCGCTTCGGCGAGAAGACGGTGGTCGACCACGTCTCGCTGGAGGTGAAGCAGGGCGAGATCGTCGGCTTCCTCGGGCCCAACGGCTCGGGCAAGACAACCACCATCCGCATGCTCACCGGCCTGCTGACACCAGACAGCGGCACCGGCAGCTGCCTGGGCTTCGACATCGTCCGCGAGGCCGACCAGATCAAGCGCAACATCGGCTACATGACCCAGCGCTTCAGCTTCTACGAGGATCTGTCGATCCGCGAGAACCTGGAGTTCGTCGCCCGGCTCTACAGCCTCACGCCGATGAAGGATTATGTCGACCGCACCCTCGAACGGCTCGGGCTGGTCAGCCGCCAGAAGCAGCTCGCCGGCCAGCTCTCCGGCGGCTGGAAGCAGCGGCTGGCACTGGCGGCGTGCATCATGCACGAACCCCGGCTGCTGATGCTCGACGAGCCCACCGCCGGCGTCGACCCGCAGGCCCGCCGTGAGTTCTGGGACCAGATCCACCAGCTCGCCGACGAGGGCCTGACCGTGCTGGTCAGCACCCATTACATGGACGAGGCCGAGCGCTGCCACCGCATCGTCTACATCTCCTACGGCAAGGTGGTCGCGCGCGGCACGGTCGAGGAGGTCATCGCCGACTCCGGCCTGACCACCTGGGTCATCCGCGGCGTCGCCAATGGCGCGCTGGCCGAGGAGCTGCGCCGCCAGCCCGGCGTGGAGCAGGTGGCCCAATTCGGCACCACGCTGCACGTGGTCGGCTCCGATGCGGTCGCCCTGCGCGCCACCGTCGACCGCTACGCCGGCCGTCCGGGCCTCGAGATCGCGCCCGGCGAGACCAGCCTCGAGGACGTGTTCATCCGGCTGATGAGCCAGCACGGGGAGGCGCGCCAGTGACCGCCGGGAGCCGCATCCGGGCGATCCTGATCAAGGAGTTCATCCAGCTCCGGCGCGACCGGCTGACCTTCGGCATGATGGTCGGCATCCCGATCATGCAATTGATCCTGTTCGGCTTCGCCATCAACACCGACCCCAAGCAGTTGCCGACGGCGATCATCGCCCCCAACCCCAACGCCTATACCCGCGACATCCTCGCCGGCATGCGCAACTCGGACTATTTCCGCTTCGAGAAGGACGCTGTCACCGAGGCCGAGGCCCGGGAAGGCCTGCAGCGGGGCGAGCTGTCGTTCGTGGTGACCTTTCCCGCCGATTTCGGCCGCGACCTGGTGCGCGGCCAAAGGCCCCAGCTGCTGATCGAGGCCGACGCCACCGACCCCTCGGCCGCCAGCAACGCCGTGGGCGCGTTCAACCGGATCGTCGACGACGCCCTGCGCGACGACCTGGTTGGCCCGATGGCCCAGGAGAAGCGCGGCCGGCCCGCCGTCGACGTGGTCGTCCACCGGCTCTACAACCCGGAAGGCATCACCCGCTACAACATCGTACCCGGCCTGCTGGGCGTGATTCTGACCATGACCATGACCTTGATGACGGCGATCTCGCTGACCCGCGAGGCCGAGCGTGGCACCATGGAGAACCTGCTGGCCATGCCGGTGAAGCCCGTCGAGGTGATGATCGGCAAGATCGCGCCCTATATCGGCATCGGCTTCGTGCAGGTGACCATCATCCTGCTGGCGGCGTATTTCGTCTTCGGCGTGCCGATGATGGGCTCGTTCGTGGCGCTGTTTGTCGGCCTGACCGCGTTCATCGCCACCAACCTGGCGCTGGGCTACACCTTCTCGACCATCGCCCGCAGCCAGATGCAGGCGATGCAGATGACCTTCTTCTTCTTCCTGCCGTCGATCCTGCTGTCGGGCTTCATGTTCCCGTTCCTCGGCATGCCGCAATGGGCCCAGTGGATCGGCTCGGTGCTCCCCCTCACCCATTTCCTGCGCATCGTCCGCGGCACCCTGCTGAAGGCCAGCGACTTGTGGGACATCCTGCCCAATCTGTGGCCGATCCTGCTGATTTTCACGGTGGTCTCCACGATCGCCCTGCTGCGCTACCGCAAGACGCTGGACTAGGGCGGCGGCGACCGCTGATACTCCGGTCGGGGGCTGAACCGGAGGATGAAGTGAAACTCTACGAATTCGGACCGACCCGCTCTATCCGCGTCCGCTGGACGCTGCAGGAGCTCGACGTGCCGTTCGAGCCGATCGTCGTCAACATGATGAAGGGCGAGCACCGGCAGCCCGCGTTCCTGGACATCAACCCGGCCGGCAAACTGCCGGCGATGGTCGATGACGACCTGGTTCTGACCGAGTCCATGGCCATCGTCATCTACCTGGCGGAGAAGTATTCCGAGAAGGGCTTCATCCCCGCCGATGTCAAGCAACGCGCCGAGTTCCACAAATGGATGATGTTCACCGCCACCGAGCTGGAGCAGCCGCTGTGGCGGATCGCCCGGAACACGAACCTCTATCCCGAAGAAAAGCGCCAGCCTACCGACGTCGAGATGGCGGCCGACGATTTCAGGCCCATGGCGACGGTACTGGACGAGCATCTCGACGGCCGCGAATACGTGGTCGGCGACCATGCGACCGTCGCGGACTTCGCGCTGGCCTATACCCTCGACTGGGCGAATGAGGCGTTGCTCCTCGGCGAGTTCCCCAGGCTGCAAACCTACATGATGCGCATGTATGCGCGACCCGCGGCGCCGATGCGCATCGCCACGGCATTTGCGCGGGTGATGCGGTAAGGGGCAGGGTTCCCTGCATCGACAACGCCCCTCACCCTAACCCTCTCCCAGCGGGAGAGGGAATGTGCCGCGTACTCGTTGAGAGAACCCTCTCCCCTTGGGAGAGGGCAGGGTGAGGGACGTTGCATCCGCCGCATCGGCCTTTGTCTAAAAGAAAAGCCCCGCTCTTTCGGGCAGGGCTTTCGTATTCAGGCGTGCGGGAACCGCTCAGTGCAGGTGCTTGGGCAGCTCGCGGATGGCGTCTTCCACCAGAACGTTGTTCTTGCCGGCGTCGATGCTGGCGGCGATCACCTTGCGGGCGGCTTCCGTAGCCACCTCGACGGCGACCGTCCGGACTTCCTTCACCGCGGCGGCTTCGGCCTGGGCGATCTTCTCCACGGCCAGTTGCTCGCGCCGGGCAATGCTGGCTTCCAGCGCCTTCTGGGCGTCGGCGGCCACGCGCTTCGCCTCGGCTTCGGCGTGGGCGACGATCTCCTGCGCCTCGGCCTGGGCCTCGCGCTCCTTGCTCTGGTACTGGGCGAGCAGGGCTTCCGCCTCCTCGCGCAGCCGGCGGGCTTCGTCGATCTGGGTGGCGATGGCCGCCGAGCGCTTGTCCAGCGCGGCGGCGATCAGCTTCGGGACCTTCACGTAGAGCAGCAGCGCGACGAAGAACAGGAACGCGATGGCGACCCAGAACTCCGGCGATTGCAGGAAGGGCTCGGCGTGCTCGGCGGGTTCGTGGCCCACCTCGGTCATGGTGCCGTCCTGGTGCTCCATGTTACTTCACTCCCCGGCGCGACAGTTCCTCGCCCACCGCCTGGTCGATGCTGGCGCCGTCCGGCTGGTTGCCCAGCAGGCGGGTGACCACGGCGACCGCCGTATCGGTGGCGATCTCCCGGACCTGGCCGAGAGCCTGGTCGCGGGTGGCGCGGATGCTGGCTTCAGCCTCGGCGGCCTGGGCCGACAGCCGGGCTTCGGCTTCCGCCTGGCGGGCGTCGGCGTCGGCCTGGATGGTGGCGCGGGTCTGGGCGGCGATCTGGGTCGCCTTGGCGCGGGCTTCCGCCAGCGCCTGCTCGTAACCCTTGAGCGCCGCGTCGGCGTCGCGGTTCAGCTGGTCGGCCCGGTTCAGGTCGCCGGCGATCTTCTCTTCGCGGGTGCGGAGAATATCGCCCACCCGCGGCAGCGCGAGCTTCGACATGAGCAGGTAGAGCAGCAGGAACGAGACCGCCAGCCAGAACAGCTGCGGCGGAAACCGCGTCAGGTCGAGCTGGGGCAGGCCGCCCTCCGCGGCGTGCGCGGCCTGTCCGGCCGCGACGGCGAAGGATCCGGTCAGGACCAGAGCCGCTGTTGAGAACTGGCGCATGCGGGGCGTCCCCGATCCGGTTCGGTTAGCCGAACAGGATCATCATGGAGACCAGCAGACCGAACAGGCCGGTCGCCTCGCAGAGTGCGAAGCCCAGAAACATGTTGGTGGTCTGGGTCGAGGCGGCGGCCGGGTTGCGCAGCGCACCCTGCAGATAGCTGCCGAACACGATACCCACGCCGATACCGGCACCGATGAGGGCGGTGGCGGCGATACCGGCACCAATGAGCTTTGCGGCTTCAGCTTCCATGGATCAATTCCTTAGCTGTGTGTTGTTGTTTTCTTGCTTAGTGGAGATGGATTGCATCGTTGAGATAGATGCAGGTCAGGATCGAGAAGATGTACGCCTGCAGGACCGCGACCAGCACTTCGAGGCCGGTCAGCGCGACCATGAAGGCCAGCGGGAAGATGCCCAGCGGGATCAGGATGGCGCCCAACGAGATCACGAAGCCGGCGAACACCTTCAGCATCACGTGGCCGGCCATCATGTTGGCGAACAGTCGGACCGACAGGCTGATCGGGCGCATCAGATACGAGATGATCTCGATCGGCACCAGCAGGAACAGCACGGGAAGTGGCACGCCCGACGGCGCGAACAGCTTCAAATAGCCAAGGCCATGCTTGGCGAAACCGATGATGGTGACGCCGAGGAACACCACGGCGGCCAGGGCGAAGGTGACGGCGATATGGCTCGTCACGGTGAAGGTGTAGGGGACCATGCCGGTCAGGTTGGCGACCAGCACGAACATGAACAGGCTGAACACGAACGGGAAATACTTCTTCCCGCCGGAGCCGACGGTGTCGCGGATCATCCCCGCGATGGCCTCGTAGCTCATCTCCACCATGGATTGCCAGCGGCCCGGAACGAGGGCCTTCTTGCTGGTGCCAAGGAGCATGAACAGGGTGATCACCGCGATGGTGGTGACCATGAACACCGAGGAATTGGTGAAGGAAATGTCGTAACCGCCCGCTTCGAGGGGCAGAAGCGTCTTGATCTGGAACTGTTCGAGCGGATTATGACCAGCAGCCACGGGGCGTTCCCTGTATCAGGGCCCGGTATCGGTGTCCTTCCGGGCCTTCCTTGTTTCCTCCTGCGCGGCCCGGATGGTGTTTCGCAGTCCGGCCGCGATGCCCAGTATCATGAGCACGACCATCAGCCACGGCGCGGTGCCAAGCCAGCGGTCCAGCGAGATCCCGGCGATGAGCCCGAACGCCACACCCGCGAACAACTCGATCCCGGCTCTCATGCTCACAGCCTTGGGGCTGGGCGCCTTCGAGGGCGGCGGCGCGGCCTTGCGGCGCGCCTCGTCGATGCGGGCCTGGAGGTCCGACGCCGCGCTGGGCGGATCACGATCGTCCAAACAAGCCTCCTTTCGGGTATCGACTCGATTCCCCAAAGGCGCGTGAACCATAGGCGGGCCAATATGGCCTGTCAAGCATGCGGGGAAACGTCATAAGCTATTGACTGATATGCAAAAAATGGCGACGCGACGTTAGTGCAACAGTGCCCTGCACTTACTCCGCCGCCACCAGTTGCTCAGCTTCTCCCAAGTCCACGGAAACCAGTTGGGAGATGCCGCGCTCCGACATGGTAACGCCGTAGAGGCGATGCAGGTTCGCCATGGTCAGCGCGTGGTGGGTGACCACCAGGAATCGGGTGCCGGTCTGGCCCGAAATGTCGTGCAGCAGGTTGCAGAACCGCTCCACATTGGCGTCGTCGAGCGGCGCGTCCACCTCGTCCAGGATGCAGATCGGCGCGGGATTGGTCAGGAACACGGCGAAGATCAGCGCCAGCGCGGTTAACGCCTGCTCGCCGCCCGACAGCAGCGACAGGTTCTGCAGCCGCTTGCCGGGCGGGCTGGCGAAGATTTCCAGGCCCGCGTCCAGCGGATCGTCGGAGTCCGACAACTCCAGATGAGCGGCGCCGCCGCCGAACAGGTGGGTGAACAGCTGCTCGAAATGGTCGTTGACCGTGCCGAACGCCGCCTGCAGCCGCTCGCGGCCTTCCTTGTTGAGGGCGGCGATGGCGTGGCGCAGCTTGCCGATGGCGGCGTCCAAATCGTCGCGCTCGCGCACCATGTTGTCGAGCTGGGCCTGGACCTCGACGGCTTCCTCGTCGGCGCGCAGATTGACCGGACCCATGGTGTCGCGCTCGCGCTTCAGCCGGTCCAGGTTCTGCGCGACGTTTTCCATCTCGGGCAGCGGCGCGCCCTCGGCGTGCTCGGCCAGCCCAAGCGTTTCCCCGGGCGTGCAGTCCAGGTCCTCGGCGATCTGGCCGATGACGTTGTCGAACCGCTCCTGGGAATGCTCGGCGTCGGCCTCGGCGCGAACGCGCAGCTCGCGGGAGCGGGACAGCTCCTGTTCGGCGGCACGAAGGGCGGCGTCTTTTTCCGACAGCCCGGATTCCGCTTCGGCCAGCGCGGCGGCGGATGCCTGGCGCCTGTCCTCGGCGGCGGCGATGAGCTCTGCGAGGCGCAGGCGCTTTTCCTCGATGCCGGCAGGTTGATCCTTGAGTTCGTCGAATGACGCTTCCGCCTCTGCCTTGCGGGCGCCGAGCTGGGCGATCTGGCCGGCGGCGCTTTCGGCGCGGCTCTTCCACGACACCTCGTCGCGGCTATTGGCGGCGATGCGGTTGGCGCGGAAGCCGGCCTCGCGGGTCAGGCCGTCGCGGGCGGCCTTGGCCTCGGACAGCGCGTTGCGGGCGGTGTCGACGGCGCGGCGCAACTCCTGCAGCGGCGCGGCGAAGCTGTCGGCGGGCGGCAGCGCCTCGATGGACTGGAGGATTTCCTTGAGCCGTCCGTCATTGCCGCCCAGCTCCTCGCGCAGCCGGGCCTCGGTGTCCTGCAGCGCGGCGATGCGGCTGTTCTGCTCGGCCAGCAGCCGGGCGACCCGCGCCTCGGCGTTACGGGCGGCGATCAGGCCGTCCTCGGTCTCGCGCACCTGACGCTGTGCGGTCTTGTCGCGGGTCGCGGCCTTGTCCAGCGCGTCGACCAGGGCCGACAGTGCCTGCTGTGATGCGGCCTGCTCGGCTTCCACGTCGGCCAGTTCCTTGCGCACGGTCTCGAGCCGGTTGCGCTGCTCCAGCCGGGTGGCGGCGGCGCTCGGCGCTCCGGCCCGGGTGACCTTGCCGTCCCAGCGCCAAGCGTCGCCCGACCGGCTCACCAGCACCTGGCCGGGGAGCAGCGAGGGTTGCAGCCGGTCACCTTCGGCGGCGTCGACCACGCCGATCTGCGCCAGCGCGCGGGCCAGCGCGACGGGGCCGGTGACGAAGCCGGCCAGCGCCTTGGCGCTGGCCGGCAGGGCGGCGGCGCCGTCGATCGGCGGCAGGGTCTGCCAGAACGCGGCGGCCTCGCTGCTGTCCGACAGGTCCAGGTCCTCGCCGAAGGCGGCGGCCAGCGCCGCCTCGTAGCCGGACTTGACCATGATCTGGTCGAGAATGGGCGTGAACCCGCCGCGCGCCGTCTGGGTCAGCGCGGCGAGGCCCCGTTCCTCGGCCTGCAGCTCCCGCACGCGGCCACGAATTTCGTCGAAGCCTGCGCGGGATTCGGTTTCCTCGGCCTGGGCCTTCAGTCTCGCGGCGGCGGCTGCTTCGGCTTCCTCGCGCGCGTCCTCGACCTTGCGGCGGGACAGCTCGACCGCGCGGGCGGCTTCCTGCTCGGCATTGTCCTCGGCCTTGCCGGCAACCAGCTTGGCCTTTTCAGCCTCGGTCGCCTGCAGCCGTTCCTTCAGCCGCGCAACCTGCTGGGATAGCTGGTTGGCCTGCTCGGTCAGGCCGCGGCGGCGGGCGGCGGCTTCCTGGGCCTTGCCGTTCATCGTGTCGAGCGCGGCTTCGGCGGCGGTTGTCTCCGCGGCCACCTGCTCGACGGCCTTCACGGCGGCGTCCATGCGGGCGGGATGGCCGGCCTCCTCCTTCGCCAACTCCGCGCGCTCGGCGGCGAGTTGCTCCAGATGGCTGGCGGCGTCCTTGCCCTGGGCTTCCTCGCGGCCGATGTCGCCGGCGATCTGGGCGAGGCGCGCCTGCAGACCGGCGATGGCGTCGCGCAGACGCTTTGCCTCGGCGTCCAGATTCTCCTGCTCCACCTTCAGCCGGTGGGTCGCGGCGGCGGCCTCGGCGGCGGCGTCGCGCAGCGGCGGCAGCTTCGCGCTGGCTTCCGCCTGGGCGGTGCTGGCGATGGCGGCGGCGCGGGTGCGCTCGGCGACGATGGCCTCAGCCTGCTTGAGGTTCTCCCTGGCGGTGGCCAGCGCGTCGGTGGCGTACAGCCAGCGGAGATGCAGCATCATCGCCTCGGCGGCGCGCAGCCGCCCGCTCAGGGTCTTGTAGCGGGCCGCCTGGCGCGCCTGCCGCTTCAGGCCGGCGAGCTGGGCCTCGATCTGCACCATGACGTCGGCGAGACGCTCCAGATTGGTCTGCGCCGCCTTCAGCCGCAGCTCGGCCTCGTGGCGCCGCGAATGCAGGCCGCTGGTGCCGGCCGCTTCCTCGAGGATGGCGCGCCGGTCCTTCGGCTTGGCGGCGATCAGCGCGCTGATCCGCCCCTGCGACACCAGCGACGGGGAATGGGCGCCGGTCGCCAGGTCGGCGAACAGCAGCTGCACGTCGCGGGCGCGGACCTCCTTGCCGTTCAGCCGGTAGACCGAGCCGGCCTCCCGCTCGATGCGGCGCGAGATCTCGATCTGCTCGTGCTCGTTGAACGTCACCGGCGCGGTGCGGTCGGCGTTGTCCATCATCAGCGTGACTTCGGCCAGGTTGCGCGGCGGGCGCAGCGCCGTGCCGGCGAAGATCACGTCCTCCATGCCGTCGCCGCGCATGTTGGTGGGCTTGGTCTCGCCCATCACCCAGCGCAGCGCCTCGAGCAGGTTCGACTTGCCGCAGCCGTTCGGGCCGACGATCCCCGTCAGGCCGGGCTCGATGTACAGCTCCGTCGGATCGACGAACGACTTGAACCCGGTCAGTCTGAGGCGCTGGAACTGCAAGCGGTCTCTCCGTCAGGCCTTACTTCGGCGTTGCCTCGTTGATCGCCTTGGCTACCTCGGCATAGGACGGCGACGACGTCAGCTTGCCGTTGACCACGATCGCGGGCGTGCCGTTCACCTGATAGCGGTTGCGGGCCTCGTCCATGCGGTTGGCCAGGTGATCCTTCAGCGGCTTGTTGTTCAGGCACGCCTGGTACTTCGTCTCGTCGACGCCGAAGTCTTCGCCATAGTTCGCCAGCCGGCCCTGGGTCGCCTTGCGCGACACCTCGCTGATCGGGCCGGGCGCGGGCATCCATTGCGGCTGCTCGGCGAACAGCTTGGTCAGTACCTTGAAGTAGTTCTCAGCGCCGGTGCAGCGGGCCAGGATCGAGGCGTCGACCGCGTAGCTGTCCAGCGGGAACTCGCGGAAGATGAAGCGGATCTTGCCGGTGTCGACGAAGTCGCGCTTCAGCAGCGGGTAGGTTTCCTTCTGGAAGTGCGCGCAGTGCGGGCAGGTCATCGACGCGAACTCGATCACCGTGACCGGCGCGTCGACCGAACCCTCCGCCATGTCGTCCAGCGGCACGCCGGGAATCGGGTTGGCGTTTGCCGGATCATCGGCGGCGGGCGTCGCCGGCTTGGCGGGTTCGGCGGCTTCCGCCTTCTTCTCGGGCTCGGGCGCCTTGGCGCCGCCATCGCCGCAAGCGGCGAGGGTCAGGCCGAGCGCCAGCAGCAGCGCGGCGGGCAGGCGAGACAGCTTGGACATCAGATTTGGGTGCTGCGTCATGGTTCATCCACAAGATGTTGTGTGAGTATAAAAGGTTCATGGGGGCGCCACAATAGTCAGTGGACGCTGTTTTCACCCCTCGTCATCGGCCAGAAGACGCCGTCCGAGTCGGTTCAGCGCATCCTTCAGGGGGCCCGATTTCATGCCCTCCAGGCTGCTCTCCAGCCCGGCTTCCGCCTGGGCCGGCAGCGGCTTTTCCGCCGCCTTGGAGCGTGCCGCGGGACGCGGGATCGGGCCCTGCTTCATCACCAGCTTCACCACCGCCCGGTAGCCGTAGAATGTATTCACCCGTTCCAGGATCTGGGGAGTCAGGTGCTGGAACTCCAGCGCGAAGCTGCTCTCGACCCGGATGAACAGGGTCCCGTCGATTCGCTCGCCCTGCGGGAAGCGCAGCCGCTCGGGCATGGAGCGGGAGGCGAGCAGCGGGCCGACCACCTCGGTCCAGCGGGTGACGATCTCGTTCTGGGCGAACCCCTGCTTGCGCAGCGCCGGGCTCAGCAACGGCCGCGCCAGGTCGCCGAATCGGCGCGGTCCGTGGCCTGTGCGGTTGTCGGTCATGAGCCAGTGTTTTGACAGCGCCCCGGTTGACTGGCAACGATTTTAGCAGACAGTGCGGAAACGATGACCTTGCCGAAAACTCAGCGTCTGCAGGCCGACCTGCTCGCCTGGTACGACCGTCACCGGCGCGTGCTGCCGTGGCGCGCCGCGCCGGGCGACCGGGCCGATCCCTACGCCGTCTGGCTCAGCGAGATCATGCTGCAGCAGACCACCGTGGCGACGGTGAAGGGCTATTTCGAGCGGTTCCTGAAACGCTGGCCCACCGTGAAGCACCTGGCCGCCGCGCCGCTCGACGACGTGCTGACCGAATGGGCCGGGCTGGGCTACTACGCCCGCGCCCGCAACCTGCACAAATGCGCCGGTGCGGTGGTCGAGCGACACGGCGGAAGGTTTCCCGCCGAGGAGGCGGCGCTGCTGGAACTCCCGGGCATCGGCCGCTACACCGCCGCCGCCATCGCCGCCATCGCCTTCGACCGGCCGGCGACGGTGGTCGACGGCAATGTGGAGCGGGTGATCAGCCGGCTGCACGCCATCGAGACGCCGCTGCCCGACTCGAAACCCGAGATCTGGCGCCGCGCCGAGGCGATCACGCCCGAGAAACGCGCCGGCGACTTCGCGCAGGCGATGATGGACCTGGGCGCCACCGTCTGTACGCCGCGCAACCCTCTCTGCATGGTCTGCCCGTGGACATGGGCGTGCGACGCGCGCGCCACCGGCATCGCCGCGGAGTTGCCGCGCAAGAAGGACAAGAAGCCGCGCCCGACCCGCTACGGCATGGCATTCTGGCTCGAGCGGGACGGCGCCGCTGGCCGCGAGGTGCTGCTGCGCCGCCGGCCCGAGGAGGGGCTGCTGGGCGGGATGATGGAGGTGCCGTCCAGCCCATGGGTCGAGGACGAGACCGCCGATGGCTGGAGCCATGCCCCTGCCCAGGTGCAGTGGACAGCGGTGGACGAGGCAGTGGTGCACGTGTTCACGCATTTCCGGCTGGAACTGGATGTGGTGCGGGGAGAGGTGGGGGGATCGGCTCCGGCGGACGGCATCTGGGTGCGGCTCGATAGTCTGGCGGGCTACGCGTTGCCAACTGTGATGACGAAAGTGATCAAAGCGGCAAGAGGTTAGCTGCGCTTCCTCTACCCCAAAAATCGTCATCCCCGCGCACGCTGGGACCCAACTCTTCGTAGGGCTGGTTGAGTACGGCACAACGAAGAGATTCTTCGGCACCGAGCGGTTGAGAGGCCACGTGACAGCCCCATCTGGGTCCCCGCGTGCGCGGGGATGAGGATATATTTTAAGGGTTTAGGTCGAATCCCCTAAACGATCATCTCCGACCGCAGCTTCTGCCGCAGCAGGTCGATCGGGATCAGCGATCCCTTGTCCTCGAAGTGCCAGAAGGTCCAGCCGTTGCAGGCGGGGGCGCCCTGGACGCGGGCGCCAATCTGGTGGATCGAACCGGTTGAATCCATCGACGACAGCGAGCCGTCGGCGCGAACCTTGGCGCGGTGGCGGCGGGTCGGGTCGTAGAGCATGGTGCCGGGCTGCAGCAGGCCCTGTTCGATCACCTGGCCGAACGGGATCCTTGGCTGGGCGCGCCGGGATTCGGTGATGTCGACCACGTCGTCGGGCAGGGTGCGCACCTTGGACAGCCGGTCCAGCGCCACCTCGATGTAGCGGCGCTCGCGCTCGATGCCGATATAGTGGCGGCCCAGCTTCTTGGCGACGGCGCCCGAAGTGCCCGAGCCGAAGAACGGGTCGAGGATGACGTCGCCGCGATGCGTCGTCGCCAGGATCAGGCGGTGCAGCAGCGCTTCGGGCTTCTGCGTCGCGTGGGCCTTCTGACCGTCGACCTTGATGCGCTCGCGGCCCGAGCAGATCGGAAACAGCCAGTCCGAGCGCATCTGCAGGTCGTCGTTGGACAGCTTCATGGCGTCGTAGTTGAAGGTGTAGCGCTTCTGGTGCTCGTCTTTGGCGCACCAGATCAGCGTCTCGTGGGCATTGGTGAAGCGGGTGCCCTTGAAGTTCGGCATCGGGTTGGTCTTGCGCCAGACCACGTCGTTCAGCATCCAGAAGCCCAGGTCCTGGAGCGCGGCGCCGATGCGGAAGATGTTGTGGTAGGTGCCGATCACCCACAGCGCGCCGTCGTCCTTCAGCACCCGCTTGGCCTCGGTCAGCCAGGCGCGGGTGAAGCTGTCGTAGTCGCCGAAGCCGGCGAACTTGTCCCAGTCGTCATCGACGCCGTCGACCTTGGAGTTGTCCGGCCGGTGCAGGTCCTGCTTGAGCTGGAGGAAATAGGGCGGGTCGGCGAACACCAGGTTCACCGACTTGTCCGGTAGCGAGCGCATCACCTCGATGCAATCGCCCTCCATGATGGTGTCGAGCCGCAAGCCCGGATTCGCCATGTTTCCCGCCCTCTTGTCGCGCAGCCTTGTGGCTGATTCGCGATCATGGTGAGTCAGGCGATTCTTCGCGTCAACTATTAAGTTTCTGGATTCAATGCGTGGAATCAATCACTTGTGCGTGAATCCTGATTAATGAGTCGATAAACCGGCTCGAAGCTTCTGCGATGATGAGGGGATATTCCTACCATCGATAGCGCCCGTTGGTGCTCGGGCGTACCATATCCTGCGTTTCGCTCCCAACCGTAGTGCGGATGGGCCAGCGCCAGCTCGCCCATGATCCGGTCGCGGGTGACCTTGGCGATAATCGACGCCGCGGCGATCGACAGGCTGATCGCATCGCCGCCGATCACCGTCCGGCAGCCGCAGGGCAGGGTTTTCGGCTTCTGGTTGCCGTCGATCAGCAGATGGTTCGGCACGACCGGCAGCGCCTCGACGGCGCGCACCATGGCGAGCAGCGTGGCCTGCAGGATGTTGATGCGGTCGATCTCCTCGACGCTCGCCATGCCGACGCCCACATGGGCCGACGCAACGATCAGGCCGTGCAGGTGTTCGCGGTGCTCGCGCTTCAGCTTCTTGGAATCGTCGATGCCGTCGGGGATGCGTTGGAAATCGAGCACGACGGCCGCCGCCACCACGGGACCGGCCAGCGGCCCGCGCCCCGCCTCGTCCACACCGGCGACCATGCCGCCGATCTCGAGCTCGATGGAATAATCCGGCATCCGGATTTTGTAGCGGTGGAGCTGCCCTCAGAAAAGCTTCAACTGGTCGCCCGGCGCCGGCGGTGGCCTGAATTTCGAGAAATCGACCGGATGCGGCGCCTTGTTCATGTCCAGCCGGCGGCACGCCGCGCGGAACCGCTGGCCGATCAGTTCGGCGTAGGGGCCCTTGCCCTTGCCCCGGGTGAAGAACTCGCTGTCATAGTCCTTCCCGCCGCGGGTCGAGCGGATCAGGTTGATCACCTTCTTCGCCCGGTCGGGAAAGTTCTCGGCCAGCCAGTCGCGGAACAGGTCCTTGATCTCGAACGGCATGCGCAGCAGCACGTAGCCGGCCCGGCGCGTGCCCACGTCGTGGGCGGCCTGAAGCAGCGCGTCGATCTCGTGGTCGTTGAGGCCGGGGATCAGCGGCGCGGTCATGATCGTCGTCTGCACGCCGGCCTTGTTCAGCGCCTCCAGCGTCGCCAGCCGGCGCGGCGGCGTCGCCGCGCGCGGCTCCATGCGCCGCGCCAGGTCCCGGTCGAGCGAGGTTATCGACAAGGCCACCATGACAAGTTGGCGGGCGGCCATGTCGGACAGGATGTCGATGTCGCGCCGGACGAGCTGTGACTTGGTGATGATGCTCACCGGATGGTTGAAGGCGCTCAGCACTTCGAGGAGACGGCGGGTGATGCGGTGCTCGCGCTCGATGGGCTGGTAGCAATCGGTGTTGACCCCCAGCGCGATCATGGCCGGCTCGTAGCCCTTCTTGCGCAGCTCCTTCGCCAGCAACTCGGGCGCGTCGAACTTGGCGAACAGCCGGCTTTCGAAGTCGAGGCCTGGCGACAGGCCCAGATAGGAATGGGTCGGCCGGGCGAAGCAATAGACGCAGCCATGCTCGCAGCCCCGGTAGGGATTGATCGACCGGTCGAAGTGGATGTCCGGCGACTGGTTGTAGCTGATGATGGAGCGCGCGGTATCGGCCTGTACGGTCGTGCGCAGCGGCGGCAGGTCCTCCTCGACGGTATCCCAGCCATCGTCGAACACTTCGGTCCGGAAGCGCTCGAACCGTCCGGCTGATTTCGAGGCGGTGCCGCGCCCGCGGCGGGCGTCGGCCTGGACAGCGTGAACGGTCGGCGGTGGTTTGTAGAGGCGGGGCATGAATCGGATTCTAGAAGCGCATTCGAACAAAACAAGAACAAAGAGTCAAAAACTCAGCCGTCATCCCGGCGCAGGCCGGGATCCAGCAGGCTTGGCGAGTGCGCGTTGCCGCGCCGGTTTGTTCACAAGAAAGGTCTGGATACCGCCCTCCGGCGGTATGACGGCTGAGGGGAGATCGAAGCGGCTATCTCAGCGGTCGGTCCGGGTGCCGCGTTCGTAGGTGGCGACCACATCGATGGTGCCCAGAATTTTGCCGTTGAACTCGTCGAGCTCTTCGGCCGGCACCCACAACTCACGGTGCATCGCCGCGCCGACTGTTTGCGGTTCGTAGCGGGCCGCAAACGCGTCATCGACCGCGAATTGAACAACGACCCCACGGTAGCCGGTGTCCTCCCGTGTGGAGTTCCAGTCGCGAGCGATCTGCTCGGCATAGGGGAAGTTCAGCACCGGGTAGAAGATCGGCTGATCCGGCAGCCGGGGCGGGAACGTGCGAAAGCCGCTCTCTTCGATCAGGGCCAACTCGCGCGGACCCGTTGGTCGAAACAGGATCACTTCCGCCCCTTCACGTGCTCCTGCAGTCTCGGCATCAGCTCGACGAAATTGCAGGGCTTGAAGCGGTAGTCCAGCTGGTCCTTCAGGATGCCGTCCCAGCCGTCGCGGCAGGCGCCGGGCGAGCCGGGGAGGGCGAACAGGTAGGTGCCGCCGGCCACGCCGCCGGTGGCGCGGGACTGGATGGTCGAGGTGCCGATCAGCTTGTAGCTGAGCATGCGGAACACCTCACCGAAGCCCTCGATCTTCTTCTCATAGACCTGCTCGAATGCCTCCGGCGTCACGTCGCGGCCGGTCACGCCGGTGCCACCCGTCGAGACGACCACGTCGACCTCCGGATCCGCGATCCAGGCGCGGAGCTGGGCGACGATGGCCTCGACGTCGTCGGTGACGATGGCGCGCGCCGCCAGCGTGTGGCCCGCCGCCGCGATCCGGTCGACCAGCGTCTGGCCCGACTTGTCGTCCTCGAGCGTTCGGGTGTCCGAGACGGTCAGGACCGCGATGGCGACGGGTACGAAGGGCCTGCTCTCGTCGATGCTCATTGCGCCGCCAGCTCCCGCGCGTCGCTGCGCGAATAGAGCGGCGCCTCACCGACGACCATGGCGTCGAGCGACGGCGACGGCTGGTTGAACCGGGCGCGGTAGACCCAGAGATTCTCCAGCACGTGCTCGACGTAGCCGCGCGTCTCCATGATCGGGATCGATTCCATGAACAGCAGCCAGTCGCCCAGCGAGTCGTCGCGGTCGAGCCATTTGGTCACGTTGCCCGGCCCGGCGTTGTACGACGCCGCGACCAGGATCAAATTGCTCTGGGTCACGCCCTTGTCGAACAGGTAGAGCAGGTATTTCTGCCCCAGCATCATGTTGAAAGCCGGATCGAACAGCTTCTCGGCGTTGCGGTCCTTGAGGCTGGGATCCTCGGAAATATAGGCGGCGGTCGCCGGCATCAGCTGCATCAGCCCGCGGGCGCCGGCCGAGCTGACCACCCGGGTCATGAAGTTGGATTCCTGCCGCGTGAAGGCATAGAGCAGCGCCCGGTCCAGCTTGAAGCCGTCCTGCGGCCGCCAGTTGGGCAGCGGATATAGCGCCGCCTCGACGACCGGGCCGCCCTTGCGCTCGGTCTGGCGCGCCAGGGTCACCGCCGAGCCGATGAAGTCGAGCCGGAAGGCGACCCGCAGCAACCCGGCGCGCGGCGCGTCGGGCGCGAGGCGCCGGATCACCAGCCGCATCTCCTCGTCGGCCTCGGCCGCATTGCCGACCTGGGACAGCGCCATCGCGCGGCGGACGCCCGGGTTGTTGAGGGCTTCGTTCAGGTCGGCCTGGGTCAGCATCGGCGCCGACCAGTCATAGGGCAGCGGCAGGCCGAGCTGGCGGCCGGCCAGGATGCCGTAGAACGTGCGGCGGTTCTGCACCGCCAGGTTCAGCATCTCGAAGGCCTTTTCCGGCTCGCGGTCCTTAAGGTGGGCGCGCGCGGCCCAGTAGGCGCCAGCCGAGCCGAGGCTGTTGCCGGCGTCGCGGGCGCGGGCACATTTCTCGAACAGCTTTGCCGCCTTGCCGTATTTCTGCATGCGCCAGGCCGACAGGCCGGCCACCCACGCCGCCTCGGCGATGTCGCCCTCGTTGCGCTCGGCGGCGTCCTCGCCCAGGTCCAGCGCCTTCTTGTACTTCTGGTTGAAGTAATAGGCCTTCGCGATCAGCGACATCTGGGTGTCGAAGCCGGCCGGCAGGAAGATGCCCTTGCCCTTGGCGGCCATCAGGGTCCGTTCCGCCTTCTCCGGGTCGCGGTCGCCCAGCGCCGAGGAGATCTGCGAGCGCACGGCGGATTCCCTGCGGCGGCGCTCCAGTTCCTCGGGTGCCAGCGCCTCGCCCTCGCCGAAGATCTCCGGCGGTACGTATTTCTGCGGCACGGGCGGCACCGGGGCCACGTCGCGCTTGGGCTTGCGCTTCATGGCCAGCTCGTAGATCTCGTCCGCTTCTGGATGATCCGAATACAGCGTCATCCAGTCGCGCAGCTCGTAATAGGTCGAGCGGTACTTGGTCGGGTGGAGGTAGCGCTGGTAGAGCACGTGGCCCATCAGCGCCGTGTCCTTGATCTTCTTGATGTGCTTGTCGGCCTCGGCCCAGCGCCCGTCCTTTTGCAGCTCGAACACCTGGCGGTAGGCCTCGGCGTCCTCGGGCGACAGCACCCTGGGTTCCACGCCGACTGGCACGGAGACGCTGGCAGGCGAGGGCACAGGACCGGCGGCCTGCGCCGCCGCGTCCTGGGCGAGCGCCGTACCGCCCATCAGCAGGAGCAGACCCGCCGCCGTCGTGATGCCCTTGAACTGCAATTTCATACGCCCTGTTGTGTCGTTGGTCCCGTCATACGCCATTAGTTGAATCTAGACGACTTTTTACCTCGAGAAAATCCCGCCACGCTTCGCGCTTGGCCGGGGCGTTGCGCAGCAGGTAGGCCGGATGGTAGGTGGGCATCACCGGCAGGTCGAGGCCGCTCCTGGTATAGGACTTCCATTTGCCGCGCAGGCGGGTGATGCCGTCGGCGGTTTCCAGCACCACGGTGGCCGCCTGCTTGCCCAGCAGCACCAGCATCTTCGGCCGCACCAGCTCGATGTGACGCTCGAGGAACGGCACGCACAGTTCGGATTCCAGAGGAGTCGGCGTGCGGTTTCCGGGCGGCCGCCAGAAGATGGTGTTGGTGATGTAGGCGCTGGTCCGGTCGCGGCCGATGGCGGCCAGCATCCGGTCGAGCAGCTTGCCGCTGGCGCCGACGAAGGGCAGGCCCTGGCGGTCCTCGTCGGCGCCCGGCGCCTCGCCGATGAACATCAGGCCACTGTCCGGGTTGCCGTCTGCGAACACCAGGTTGGTGGCGGTCGCCCTCAGCGGGCACAGGTCGAAGCGCAACAGCGCCTCGCGAAGCTCGTCCAGGCTGTTGCATCCCTGGGCGATCCGGCGTGCGGTCGACACGGATTCCTGCACCGGCTCCAGCGCCAGCGCCTGTGGCGCCCTCGCCGCTTGCGGGGTGGCCAGACGCGGCTCGGCGGACTTCGGCGGGGGAGGCGGGGGCGCCGCCAGGCGGTTGACCGGCGTGTCACCGACCGCCTCGTCCGCGCCCATCTCCACCTGCCAGCGCAGCATGGCAAGGGCCAGGTCGTGGTCGTCGGTCATGGAGGCTCCGGTTCAGCGGTGTGTTGGCGGCGGTGGCGCGCGAGCCATATAGTAGGGCAAATCCCGACCGAGGAGCACCCCTATGGACAAGCAGACCCAAACCGAACTCGAGGCCGCCGCGTTCCGCCGGCTGGTCGATCACCTTCGCGAGCGGCCGGACGTGCAGAACCTCGACTTGATGACCCTGGCGGGCTTCTGCCGCAACTGCCTGTCGAACTGGTACCAGGAAGCGGCCAGGGAAATGGGCGTCGACATCAGCAAGGACGCGGCGCGCGAACGGGTCTACGGCATGCCCTACGAGGAATGGAAGGCCAGGCACCAGACCGAGGCGTCGCCTGAGAAGCTGGCCGGCTTCCAGCCGCATAAGCACTGAACCTGGTCCGGCTTCAGCGATTGTCCCCGCCGGGCCTCTGCCGGCTCTTCTGGCGGGAAGGCGCCGTCGGCGGCGAAATCGTTGAGGCGGGGCTCCGATTCGACCTATCGTTGACCCTCGTGCCCGGCGGCGCATATAAGGCGGGCACCTCAGGAGCGAACACAAGGGGCGCGCACCATGGAACGTGAATCGATGGAGTTCGACGTCGTCATCGTCGGCGCCGGTCCCGCCGGACTGGCCGCGGCGATCCGGCTGAAGCAGCTCTGCCAGCAGAACGACGTCGATTTCAGCGTCTGCGTCATCGAGAAGGGCTCGGAAGTTGGCGCCCACATCCTGTCGGGTGCGGTGTTCGAGCCGCGCGCGCTGGGCGAACTGATCCCGGACTGGAAGGAAAAGGGCGCGCCGCTCGACACGCCTTGCGTCGAGGACAAGTTCATGTACCTCACCGAGAAGGGCTCGATCAGCTTCCCGAACTTCATGCTGCCCCCTGTGCTGCACAACAAGGGTAACTACATCGTAAGCCTGGCGAACGTGACCCGCTGGCTCGCCACCCAGGCGGAAGCGGCCGGCGTCGAGATCTATCCCGGCTTCGCCGCCGCCGAGGTGCTCTATCACGAGGACGGCAGCGTCAAGGGCGTCGCCACCGGCGACATGGGCGTCCACCGCGACGGCACGCATGGCCCCAACTACACGCCCGGCATCGAACTACACGCCAAATACACCTTCTTCGCCGAAGGCGCGCGTGGCTCGCTGACCCGTCAGCTCTCCGACAAATTCCGTCTGCGCGACGACAGCGGCCCGCAGAAGTTCGGCATCGGCATCAAGGAGCTTTGGGAGATCGACCCGGCCAAGCACAAGCCGGGTTATGTCCAGCACAGCTTCGGCTGGCCCATGGACTCGAATACTTATGGCGGCTCGTTCCTGTACCATTTCGGCGAGAACCTGGTGTCGGTAGGCTTTGTGGTCGGGCTCGACTATGCCAATCCCTATCTGTCGCCGTTCGACGAATTCCAGCGCTACAAGAGCCACCCGGCGGTGCGACACTTCTTCGAAGGCGGCAAGCGCATCGCCTATGGCGCGCGTGCGATGACTGCCGGCGGCTTCCAGTCGGTCCCCAAGCTGACCTTCCCGGGCGGCGTGCTGATCGGCTGCACCGCCGGTTTCATGAACGTGCCGAAGATCAAGGGCTCCAACAACGCCATGAAGACCGGCATGCTGGCCGCCGAGGCCGCGTTCCAGTCGCTCAAGGAAGGCTCCGAGGGTCATGACGAGCTGACCGGCTACAGCAAGGCCTACCAGAAGTCCTGGGTCTACGACGACCTGAAGAAGGTGCGCAATGCCAAGCCGGCCTTCGCCTGGGGCCTGATTCCGGGCGTGCTGATGACCGGCATCCAGGGCTGGCTGGGCGGCCACATGCCGTTCACGCTGAAGCACAAGAAGGCCGACCACGAGGCGCTGCGGCCCAAGACCGAATTCCAGCCCATCGTGTATCCGAAGCCCGATGGCGTGGTGACCTTCGACAAGCTGTCGTCGGTGTTCATCTCCAACACCAACCACGAGGAAGACCAGCCGATCCACCTGACGCTGAAGGATGCGTCGGTGCCGATCGAGATCAACCTGGCCAGGTACGACGCGCCCGAGCAGCGCTATTGTCCGGCCGGCGTCTACGAAATCGTGCGCGATGAAAACGGCGGAAATCCGCGGCTGCAGATCAATGCGCAGAATTGTGTGCATTGCAAAACTTGCGATATCAAGGATCCGACGCAAAATATAGTGTGGGTGACGCCCGAAGGCGGCGGCGGCCCCAACTACCCCAACATGTAAGGCACCGAATGACCACAGCAGCGCCCGAGGGGCGAGGAAAAGCTCCAGGTTCACGGCCCGGCTACCGGCGCTTGTGCCGGTTGCTGCTGGTAAGCGGGATGGCGATGGCCGTGCCGGTCACGTCCGTCGCCTCGCAGCAGCCCGGCCAGGGTCATCCGTCCCGCGCCACCCAGGACGCCGACGCCAAGGCGTTCGGCGATTACCTGGCAGGCCGCTTCGCCATCGTCAACCGCGACACCGAAGCCGCCGCCGACTACTACATTCGCGCGGTCCAGGGCGATCCCAACAACGTCGAACTGCTGCACCAGGCGTTTTCCGTCGCGGTCGCCAGCGGCCGGCACGACGACGCGGTCCGGCTGGCCCGCCGGCTCGCCGACCTCAAGGAAAAGCCGACCGGCCTCACCGAACTGGTGTTGCTCGCCGACGATCTGAAGAAGAACGACCTGAAGGGCGCCCGCGCCCGGCTCGATACCATCTCGAAGACCGGCATCGTCGAGCTCATGGCACCGGTGATTTCGGCCTGGATCGACGCTGCCGAAGGCAACACCGACAAGGCGCTCACCAGCCTGGACGCGCTGGCCGGCAACAAGGGCTTCGCCTCGTTCATGAAGACCCACCGGGCCTACATCCTGGATTTCGCCGACCGGGTCGATGAGGCGACGGCCGCCTATGACGAGGCGATCGCGCTGCAGAAGGGCTCGGACCTCCGGCTGGTGCTGGCATATGGAAGGTTCCTGACCCGCCACGGCAAGGCCGACCAGGCCAAGGCGGTCTACAAGGCCTATCTGGAATCCTATCCCAGCAACGTGCTGATCGAGGCGGCCCAGAAGGGCTCCAAGAGCGACGGCGCGCTCTATCCGGTGATTCGGGGCGCCGCCGACGGCGCGGCCGAGGCGTTCTTCAGCACCGGCCGGGCGCTGGCCCAGGAGCGCTCGCGCGGCCCGGCGGTGATGTATCTCCGGCTCGGCCTGGCGCTGAAGCCTGACTTCCCGGTGGCCTACCTGCTGCTGGGTGATGTGCTCGACCGCGACGGCCAGTATGATGAGGCGCTGGTTGCCTACCGGGCGGTGATGAAGGATCCGGTGCTCGGCTGGGACGCGCGCTTCGAAGCCGCGCTCCTGCTGGGCCAGATGGACAAGCCAGACGAGTCGATTAAGGCGCTGCAGGCCATGCTGGTCGAGCAGCCGGACAATCTGAATGTGCTGACCTCGCTGGCCGATACGCTGCGCGCCCAGGAACGCTTTTCCGAGGCCAAGGCGGCCTATGACAAGGTCGTCGCCAGGATCGGCACCCCGGCCGAGCGGCACTGGGCGCTGTTCTATGCGCGCGGCATCACGCTGGAGCGTCTGGAACGCTGGAAGGACGCCGAGGCCGACCTGAAGAAGGCGCTCGAGCTATCGCCCGACCAGCCGCTGGTGCTCAACTATCTCGGCTATAGCTGGATCGAGCAGCGCGTCAACCTGGACCAGGCGCTCGCCATGATCCAGAAGGCGGTCGAGCAGCGGCCCGACGACGGCTACATCGTGGATAGCCTCGGATGGGCGTTCTACAAGCTGGGCCGCTACAAGGAAGCCATCGAATGGCTGGAGAAGGCGGCGGCGCTGATCCCCGAGGATCCGACCATCAACGACCATCTCGGTGACGCCTACTGGCAGATCGGGCGCCGGCTCGACGCCACTTTCCAGTGGCGGCACGCGGCGGCGATGAAGCCGGAAGCGGATGCCCTCGCCAAGATCGAGGCCAAGATCAAATCGGGCCTCGACACTGAAAAACGCAGCGAGAAGTGACGCTTGCAGAACGCCGTTGAAGGCCGGCTGGTCGAGACCGCCTGGGCCAAGCTCAACCTCTACCTGCACATCACCGCGATCCGCGAGAACGGCTACCACGAGCTGGACAGTCTGTTCGTGTTCACCGGATTCGGCGACACGCTGACCGTGGAACCCTCGGAGGAGCTGGGCTTTTCCGTCGATGGTCCCTTCGCTGCCGGCGTGCCCGTCGATGGCGACAATCTGGTGGTCCGGGCAGCCCGCGCGCTGTCGCCGGACGGCGCGCGCGGTGCGCGCATCCGGCTGACCAAGAATCTGCCGGTGGCTTCCGGCATCGGCGGCGGCTCGGCAGACGCAGCGGCGACACTTCGGGTGCTCAACGCGCTGTGGGGGTTGGACTTGCCGGATATGCGGCTCGAGCGTATCGCCGAAGGACTGGGCGCCGACGTGCCCGCCTGCGTGCGCAGTGTGCCCTCGCAGGTTTCCGGCATCGGTGAGATCCTCGGCCCCGCCGCGCCGCTGCCCGAATGCTGGGTGGTGCTGGTCAATCCGGGCGTGGCGGTATCGACACCGGCGGTATTCCGCCGCTTCGATGCCGAGGTTACCCGTTTCCGCCCCGCGGCGCCGCTGGGCGCGGCGGGATCGGCAGTGAAGCTGGCGGCGGCGCTGGCCGAGCGCGCCAACGACCTGGAGCCGCCCGCGCTCGCCATGGAGCCGGTGATCGGCGAGGCGCTGGCGCTGCTGCGCAAGACCACCGGCTGCCTGCTGGCGCGCATGTCGGGCAGCGGCGCCACCTGCTTCGGCCTCTATGCCGGCCAGGCTGAGTCCCGCGCGGCTGCCGCCCGGATCACCGACAACAATCCGTCATGGTGGACCATCTCCGGCCCGCTTCGGGCTGGCGGCGCCTGACGGGGCTGCGTATCATGCCCGGCCTGCGCACCAGCATCCCGGACCCGCCTTGAGAATTCTCCCTATCGTTTCGGCTTTTGCAGCCGCCCTGGCGCTTACGGCCTGCGCCAGCGACGCCACACCGGTCAATCGCATGTCCGACCTGGAGCTGACCTGGCACCAGGCCCAGTCGGCGGTGCCGGACATGATCGGCGGCGGCGTCACCTACATTTCCGATCCGTCGCGGCAGGAACTGCTGGCGAGCACCGGGCGGAAGTTCCCGGTGGTCATGTACATGCATGGTTGCACCGGCATCAGCGATGCCGACCGGGGATTGATGCGCACCATCGCCAAGGCCGGCTACGTCGTCGTCGCGCCCAACAGCATGGCGCGCAAGTACCGCCCGTTGCAGTGCGCCTCGTGGAACAAGGAAGGCGGCTTCAACCTGTTCGTCTTCGATTTCCGCCAGGAGGAGATCAACTTCGCCCTGCAGCAGATCGCGGGCACTCCATGGGCCGACTGGGACAATCTTTTCATAGTCGGTGTCAGCGAGGGCGGCCTGGCCGCGGCGCACTTCCGGGGCGGCCTGTTCAAGGCGCGGGTGATCACCCAGTGGACCTGCCACGGCTCTACCTGGGTGCGGGGCATCGACGGACCCGAGGACACGCCGGTTCTGGCCGTGGTCCGCAAGGACGACCCCTGGTACAGCAGCGGCTCCGGCAAGCAGGCCGGCGACTGCAGCAGCTATTTCGGCGACAAGCGCCCCGGTTCGGAATCCATCGTGCTGGAGGAGGGCAGGGGCCACGACGTGATCGACGACGAGGGCGTGGCGGCGCGCATCGTCGATTTCCTGGGACGCTACCGCAAGGTGAAGCCGGAGCCGCCGGTTCAGCGCGGGAACAATGCCGACGTCCTGCCCTTGAGGTGATAGGCGATCAGCGCCATCCACTCCCGGGCGACGAAGTCGAACTGCGCCAGCCGGTAGCCGACGCTCACGAATGGGCCGCTCGTGGTGCCGTCGGTCAAGTAGTCGACTGGATAGGGGATGACCTGCCAGCCCAGCTTGCGGAACACGCCGACCGCGCGCGGCATGTGGAACGCAGATGTCACCAGCACCCAGACCTGTCCGGGCCTCGGACGCGCGACTTCGCGGCTGAGTGCGCCGTTCTCCCAGGTCGTGCGCGACTTGTCCTCGAGCAGCATGTGGTCCGGCGGATGGCCCAGCTCGACCAACAGGTCGCGGGCGATATGGGCCTCCGGAATCCTGTCATCGGGATCGTAGTGGCCGCCCGAGATCAGCAGCGTTGCTTCGGGATAGCGGCGCGACAACGTCAGGGCCTCGGTCAGGCGCTCCGCATGGCCGTTAATCTGCGGCCGCTTCCAGCGCTCGGTCGTGTGGCTGTTGAGCGGGCCGCCCAAGGTGATGATGCCGTCCACATGCCCCGGCAGCGTCGGCGCGGGAAAGCGGGTTTCCAGCGTGAGCATCAGGTAGTTCGAGACCGGCAACACCATGATGGCCGCGAAGGCGGCGACCGAGAGCGACATCAGCCAGGCGGCGATCCGCCGCCGGCCCGCGAACCGCAGGACGGCGCCCAGCGCGAACAGCAGGAACAGGCTGTTGCTTGGCTGGAAGACGTCCCAGAGCAGTCTCAAGCAGGCAGTCCCCGCCAGCCGCGATACCACTCCACGAACCGGTGCACACCCTCCTCCAGCGGCGTTGTCGGCTCGAAGCCGTGATCGCGCCTGATCGCGTCGATGTCGGCATAGGTCGCCGGCACGTCGCCCGGCTGCATGGGTTCGTTGATGGTCTGGGCCTTGCGGCCGGTGGCGTGTTCGATGATCTCGACCAGCCGGGTCACCCGTTCCGGTTTGTTGTTGCCGATGTTGTAGACCCGGTGGGGCCGTTCGCCGGCCGGCGGGCCGTCCAGCACGGCGAGCACGCCGGCGACGATGTCGTCCACATAGGTGAAGTCCCGCAGCAGCGTCCCGTTCTCGAACAGCCGGATCGGCTTGCCGTCGAACAGTGCCTCGGTGAACAGCCACACCGCCATGTCGGGCCGCCCCGAAGGGCCGTAGACGGTGAAGAAACGCAGGCCGGTCTGCGGGATGCCGTAGAGATGGGCGTAGGTGTCGCTCATCAGTTCGTCGGCCCGCTTGGTCGCGGCATAGAGCGACACAGGATGGTCGACCGCGTCGGACTCGGAGAACGGCAGCTTGGTGTTGCCGCCATAGACCGAGCTTGAGCTGGCATAGACCATGTGCCTGAGCCCCTTGATGCCCCGCGCCAGTTCCAGCATGGCCAGGTGCCCGGTCAGGTTGGCCGTGGCATAGGCCATCGGGTGATCGATCGAATAACGCACGCCCGGCTGGGCGCCGAGATGGACGATGCGGTCGATCTCGGCCCAGCCGACCGCCTTGCGCAACCCGTCCAGGTCGGCGAAGTCCTGTTTCAGGAAGGTGAAGCCGTTATGCGGCTTCAGGTCGGCGATGCGGGACTCCTTCAGCGCCACGCTGTAGTAGGCGTTGATGTTGTCGACGCCGATCACCTGTTCGCCGCGCGCCAGCAATTTCCTGCAGACATGGTAGCCGATGAAGCCGGCGGCACCGGTGACGAGAACGGGCATAAGGGGGAACCTCACAGGACGCGCATACAACCTGGACGATACAGGAATCGCTCTGCGGTTTCATGCGCCGGATCGGATCTTCACCACAGGAAAAGTCTTCACCACCAAGGCGCGCACCGCCGAAAGCCCGGCGCTGGCCATCACCGAGGCGCTGGCCGGCGGCACGGCGGCGAAAATCCTGGCGGTCGAGCCCTATGCGGACGAATGCCCGCTGACGCTGCAGGGCCTTCCCAATGTGGAGTTCGTCGGCGTCGGCGAGGCGCACAGGGGCACCGACATCCTGCTGCCGCTCGTCGACCACGACCGCTTCAAGCTGATCGAGCGCGAGCAGCTCGCCAGCAAGGTGCTGATCGATACCCGTGGCCTGTTCCGCTGAGCGTTCTGGCGGTTGATCGGGTGCGCCTCTCGCACTATTGTCCGCCGCCTTGCTGGGGCGTAGCCAAGTGGTACGGCAACGGATTTTGATTCCGTCATTCGCAGGTTCGATCCCTGCCGCCCCAGCCAGCATCACCACACAAAGGTACCCGGACGGCGGCCCCGCGCTATGCGTTCGTCGGGCGTCAGGCCTTCTTTGCCTTTACCTTCGCCGCAGCCTTGTCGGCCTTGTCGGATTTCGCCTGGGCGGCGGCTTCCTTGTCGGCGGTTTCCTTCGCGAGGCGCAGCGCCTTCAGGCGGGCGGTCTTGTCCATCAGTTCCCTGTGCGCTTTGTCGCGCGCCTTGATGGCGTCGTCCTCGTTCGGGCGCAGCTTGGCGAACTTTTCCTCGGCGCGGGATCTGGCTGGGTCGGCCATGGATGTGTCTCCTTGAGTTCGTTGATGTCGCCGCTGCGGCGCGCGGGCGTCGTGCTGGCCGGAAACGGAATCGGAGCGTGCTCGTCGGGAAGATCGGGCGCGCCCGCTTGGTCTTTGGTCGAAAGGGCCGCGCTGGTCCCCACTGACCGGCGCGGAAGGCGGCTTTCGCGCCGCCACTTGCAGCATCAGACGCGGCTTGGTTGCCGCATCCAACGGTCTTGAGCCTATACCCTATAGGTAAACCGGTGCGTCGGGCAATCAAGTTGGTGCCGGGCCGCGGCTGCACCGGTGAGGGCGCCATGTAAATGCCGGCGCGCGCGAGCGCCGGGCCATCACGGGAGCCGACTGGCGCCGGCGACGGCTCAGCCGGAACGCGGCGACGAAAGGCGTTCCGCCGCGCCGTAGACGTCACCCGCCACCCTTTCGAGCGCGCCGCGGTCGGCGACGGTGATCAGGCCGCGACGCGAGGTCAGAATGCCTTTCGTCTGGAGAGCCTGGAGTGTCAGGGAGACACCGGCGCGCCGGACGTTCAGCATCAGCGACAAAATCTCGTGGGTCATGAGCAGCTCGTCGCCCGGCGAGCGGTCGTGATACATCAGCAGCCAGCGCGCGAGGCGTTCTTCGAGCGTGCAGGACGCATTCGCCAGCGTGGTGCCGGCCACCTGGACCAGCAGCGTGTGGGAGTAGCGGAGCAAGGCGCCGCGGAGAGTATCGCTCCGCTGCATGGCGTCCTGCAGCGCGGGTACGGCGATCCGGTAGGCTTGTCCTGGCGCCTGCACGAAGACGCGCAGCACCGACTGGTCGAGCGTATGCAGGACGGCGACGTCGACCATGCCGTCACGGCCAACCAGACCCACCTCGGTCTGATCGCCGCGCAGCGTGCCGGCGACAATCGACGCAATGCCCGCCTCGATGAACCAGCAATGCTCGATTTTCTCGTCCGGTTCGATCAGCACCTGGTACCGGGTCAACTCCACCAGTGCGAGATGCGGCATCAGAAGCGCCAGGTCGTCCGCGGACAACCCAGCCAACAGCTGATTGGTAAGCGTTGCGACGCTTGTGGATTCCACAGTGCCTCCCGTCTGCCCGGGCGGGAGGACCTACTCTCAGCCGGCTGCGCCCATTGAGCATCTGCAGCCGATGCCCCTCATTTAGGTCAGCTAGGCTAATTTCCCAAGAATCGTCCGTCAGTACGGACACGTACATAATGATCGTTGATTGGAAATTTACTTGGCACTAAGCACTATTCTGTACGTTATCGTACGTTGGTTCGTGATATTACTTTCTTCCGATGCGGCTCGTCCTCGCCTGGACACGGTGTTCCGACGACGATCAGCTCCCAGTGTTTCATGGGGAAATTCCCGAGGCGACACGAGATGCTTGACGGCGCGCCCATTCTCATCGTCGAAGACGAGCCTTTCATCGCCATGGACCTGGCCGATGCTGTCAGGGCGGCCGGCGGGTCCGTGATCGGGCCGGTCACGACCGTCAGGGAAGGCCTGGCGCTGGTCAGGGACGCGCCTGTCGCCGGCGCGATCCTGGATTGCCACCTCAAGGACAGGGATGTATCGCCACTGGCACAGGTGCTGCTGGGGATCGGTACTCCGCTCGTCGTCTATACCGGGTCGGCGCTGCCACAGGCGCTGGCGCAATGGCGCACCGAAATACCGATGATCAGGAAATCGGAAAGCCCCGGCGAAGTCGTCGCGCTGCTGGTGGCGCTCATCTGCGACTGACCGACCGTCAGGCCCGGCGTCGAAACGCTACCTGGTTGGCGATCACCACCATGCTGGTCACCACGACGATGAAGATGGTGGCGAGGGCGTTGATCTGCGGGCTGACGCCCATGCGCACGCTGGAGAATACCTCCATGGGCAGGGTCTTGGCGCCGGGGCCGGAGGTAAACGTCGCGATCACAAGGTCGTCGAACGACAGGGTGAAGGCCAGCAGCCAGCCGGCCAGCATGGCCGGCCAGATCAGCGGCAGGGTGATGACGCGCACCACCTTGAACGGCCGGGCACCCAGGTCCATGGCGGCTTCTTCCAGGCTCATGTCGATCTGGCCGAGGCGCGACTGGACGACGACGGTCACATAGGCCGTGGCGAAGGTGGCGTGGGCGATGACGATGGTCATCATCCCGCGCTCCGGCCAGCCGAGGACGCCCTCCATGGCGACGAACAGCAGCAGCAGCGAGAGACCGGTGATCACCTCGGGCATCACCAGCGGCGCCGTCACCATGCCGGCGAACAGGGTACGACCGCGGAAGTTGCCGAAGCGGATCAGCGCGAACGCGGCCAGCGTCCCAAGCACCACCGCCACGCTGGCGGTCAGGAACGCGATCTGCAGGCTCAGCCACGCGCCGGACAGCAGCGCGTCGTTGTGCATCAGCGCGCCATACCACTTGGTGGAGAATCCGGCCCACACGGTGACCAGGCGCGACTCGTTGAACGAATAGAAGATCAGCGAGACGATCGGGCTGTAGAGGAATAGATATCCCAGCACCAGGACGGAGATGGCGAACCAGGGCAGGCGGCCGTTCATGCCAGAGTCCTCACGAACGCCCCCTGAAATAGCGGCTGGCGAACCGGTCGAACATCATCACCGGCACGACCAGCAGCGCCAGCATGGCGACGGCTACGGCCGACGCCACCGGCCAGTCGCGGTTGTTGAAGAACTCGGCCCACAGCACCTTGCCGATCATCGGCGAGCCGAGGCCGCCTAGCAGCTCGGGGATGACGAACTCGCCGACCGCCGGGATGAACACCAGCAGCGAGCCGGCGACCACGCCGGGCATCGACAGCGGCAGCGTGACCCGCAGGAATGCCTTCCACGGCCTGGCGCCCAGGTCGCTGGCGGCTTCCAGCAGGCTGGGGTCCGTGCGCTCGAGCGCCGCGTAGATCGGCAAAATCATGAACGGCAGGTAGGAATAGACGATGCCGATATAGACCGCCAACGGCGTGTACATGATGGCCAGCGGTTGATCGATGACGCCCAGGCTCATCAGCAGGTTGTTGACCAGGCCGTTGTCCTTCAGGAAGCCGATCATGGCGTAGATGCGGATCAGGAACGAGGTCCAGAACGGAATGATGATCAGCATCAGCAGCAGGTAGCGCCAGCGCAATGGACTGCTAACGATTCCATAAGCCATGCTGTAGCCGACCACCACCGAGACCAGGGTCGAGATCGCGGCGATCTTCACCGAGTTCAGGTAGGCGACGACGTACATGTCGTCGCGCAGCAGCAGCACGAAGTTTGAGAACGTCAGGTGGATCTGCACCGTGGCGTTCTCTGCCAGCCGCAGGAGCGGCTCATAGGGCGGAATGCCCATGACGCTTTCCGCAACGCTGATCTTCAGCACGATCAGCAGCGGCAGCAGGAAGAACAGCGCCAGCCATGCATAGGGGATCACCAGCGCGGTCATACGGCCCGCCGCACCCGGCTGATTGAGCTTCCGGACCCTGGCGGCGAAGGATTTCGCTGGCGATTTCATATGACCAGGAGAATGCCGTTGGCGGGATGCCACTCGAACCGAACCGTGTGATCCCACGAGATTTGAGTGTCCGCCGTGTGCAGCAGGTTGGTGCGCGACAACTGGATGCGCTTTCCCGACGGAAGTTCGACATGGTAGACCGACATGTCGCCCAGATAGGCGATTTCCCGCACCTGGCCGCATGCCGTATTGAAGCTCGGCGCCGGGCTTCCGTCCGGCACCACCTGGATCTTTTCGGGTCGAACCATCACACTGACGGTTGCGCCGACCGCCGCGGTGCCGCCGCCGCCGACGACGATCTCGCCGTCCAGGTCCGCGGAGTGCACGCGGGTTTCGCTCGCAGTCGACGAGGTCACCACGCCATCGAACAGATTGGCTGTCCCGATGAAGTCGGCGACGAAGCGTGAATTGGGGTACTCGTACACTTCCGACGGCGTGCCGACCTGTTCGACCATGCCCGCATTCATCACGCAGACCCGGCTGGCCATGGTCATGGCCTCTTCCTGATCATGGGTGACGATGACGAAGGTCATGCCCAGCTTCTCCTGGATATTGACCAGTTCGAACTGGGTGTGTTCGCGCAGCTTTCGGTCCAGGGCGCCCAGCGGTTCGTCGAGCAGGACGAGCTTGGGCCGTTTGATCAGCGCCCGGGCCAGTGCCACGCGCTGCCGCTGGCCGCCGGAAAGCTGGTCGGGCTTGCGCCGGGCCAGTTCGCCGATCTGCACCAACTCGAGCATCTCGGCGACCCGCTCGGCGATCTCCGGCTTCGCCACGTCTTCCTGCTGCAGGCCGAAGGCCACGTTCTGGCCCACTGTCATGTGCGGGAACAGCGCGTAGGACTGGAACATCATGTTCACCGGGCGGCGGTAGGGCGGGATGTCCGCCATGTCGACGCCGTCGATGAAGATCTTGCCGGCGCTGGGCGTCTCGAACCCGGCCAGCATGCGCAGCAGGGTGGTCTTGCCGCAGCCGGACGCGCCGAGCAGGGCGAAGAACTCGCCCCGGCAGATGTTGAGGTCGACGCCGTTGACCGCCGCCACGTCGTCGAAATACTTCGTTACGCCCTGGATACGCACGAAGGGCTGCGCCTTCGGGTCGGTCCAAGGCTTGTCCTGGATGCCGCCGGCCCCGACGGCCATCGGCTATTGGGCCTCCGTCTTGAGGGTGGACCAGGCGCGCGTGCGTTCGCGTTCGTAATCCTTTTCGGCCGGCAGCACGGAGAAGCCCTTGGCGCGCTCCTCGTCGGACGGATAGATGAACGGGTCGGACTTGATCGCCTCGTCCACCTTCTCCAGCGACGCCGGCACGGCGTTCGCATAGCCGGTGGTGTTGGTGATCGCCGCCACCACCTCGGGCCGCATCATGTAGTTGATGAAGACGTGGGCGTTGTTCGGGTGCGGCGCGTCCTTGGGGATCGCCATGGTGTCGATGACGAAGGCGGTACCCTCCTTGGGCAGCAGCGCCATGACCTCGACGCCGTTCGCGGCTTCCTTGGCGCGGTCGCGGGCCTGGACCAGATCGCCGCCATAGCCCTGTGCCACGCACAGATCGCCATTGGCCAGGTCGTTGATGTAGGACGACGAGTGGATGTATTTCAGGTTCTTGCGGATCTTCTGCAGCGCCTCGATCGCGGTCTGCAGGTCGGCGGTGTCCTGGCTCGTCGGATCCTTGCCCAGCCACGCGAGTACCGCCGGGATGACGTCGACCGGGTCGTCGAGCAGGCTGATGCCGCACTGCTTCAGCTTGGCGGTCACTTCGGGGCTGAACAGCAGGTCGCCGCTTCCCTGCGGTACGGCGCCTAGCGCCGCCTTGACCTTGGCGACATTGATGCCGATGCCGGTGGGCGCCACCATGTACGGCACGCTGTAGGCGTTCTCGGGATCGTTCTTCGACATGGTTTTCAGGATCGTCGGCGACAGTCCGGCGTAGTTGGACAACTTGGACTTGTCGAGCGGCTGGTAGATGCCGGCCTTGATCTGCTGGGCGAGGAAGGGAGTCAGCGACGGGAAAACCACGTCATATCCCGACTGGCCGGCGAGCAGCTTGGCTTCCAGCATCGGCATTGAATCGTAGACGTCGTAGCGGACCTTGATGCCGGTCTCTTTCTCGAAATTGGCGAGGGTGTCGGCCGCGATGTAGTCGGACCAGTTGTAGACGTTGAGGAGCTTCTCCTCTTCGCCCGCCTTCGCGCCCTCCGCCTTGTCGCCGGCCTTGTCGTCACCGCAGGCCGCCAGCGTTCCGCCCAGGACTAGGAGAAAGCACAGAGCAATCCAGTTCCGCATCAGATGACCTCCGTAGATGCTAGCCGGGCCGATGTCCGGCTACCCCCAAAACCACAGCCGCTGGAGCAAGCGCCCCCTCAATCCAAAACTCTGCGGACAACCGGTCCGGCAGTCAAACGGATGTACGGACGCGGCGTCAGATTTCGCGCGCGGTCAGAACGGCAGCGCGCCGAACCCGTCCGTGGCCGGATCGTAGGCGAGCAGATCGCCCGAATGGATGTCGAACCACCAGCCGTGGATGAACAACGTGCCCGCCTGCACGCGCTCGACGACGAAGGGGAAGCTGTCCAGATTCCTCAGCGACTGGACGATGGATCGTTGCTCCAGAAGGCGCTGCTGCTCGGCCACCGGCCGGTCGGCGGCGTCCCTGAGCACGGCGTTGCGGATCGGCGCGATCATCGATACCCAGGTTCCGATGAACTGGCTCTCGCCGGCCAGCTCGCCCATCAGCGCCGCACGGATGCCGCCGCATTCGGCATGTCCCATCACCACGATGTGGCTCACGCCCAGGTTGGTCACCGCGAACTCCAGCGCGGCGCTGGTGCCGTGGTGGTGCATGTCCGGCTCGTAGGGCGGGATCAGGTTGGCGATGTTGCGGGCGATGAACAGGTCGCCGGGTCCGGCGTCGAGGATCAGCGCCGGCTCGACCCGCGAATCGCAGCAGCCGACCAGCATCACCTTGGGGTTCTGACCGTCACGCAGCTGCTCGAACAACCCACGGTTGTTCTCGAAATAATTCTGACGGAAGGCCCTGTAACCCTGGGCGAATCGCCGGATCCACTGTTGCGGCATCTCACTCCTT
>CALQFM020000018.1 GCA_943329845.2 Candidatus Kuenenia stuttgartensis
ACCGGCGAGATCACCACGCCCTGATAGGGAAAGGACGCAGACGATATGCAAAGGGCCCCGATCGGGGCCCTTTGCATATCGTCATGCCGCGGCTCAATGGCCTGTTTTTACTCCGCCCCACTGGCCTAGAATCCGACCGCCCTTGACAGCGTTGCCGGGTTGATCCGGATATGCGCCGCAATCGACGGCACGTCGCCCATGACCACGGCGACAGGCTCGTCGCCGAGCGGGTCGGTGGCTGCGTGGGTCGACAGCGCGTTGCCCGGCAGGAGGCCCTCGAGCGCTTGGGCAAACAGGTCGACCCGGGGATAGAACTCGCCGCCCGTGCGGAAGAACTTCCAGTGCTGGTGCGCATGGACAGTCGCGACAGGCTCCTTCAGCGTGCCGTCGGTGCGCAGATAGCCCAGCTCGCGCGCCCGGCGCCGCGCCTGGCGTGCCTCGTTCTTGGCCCGCTCGCGGCTGTCGCCGGTAAGCGCGTCCGAGCCGACGGCGTTAGGGCCGTTGACCTCGTGGCAGGCCAGCGTGCCGGTGGCCGAGTCGAGCACCAGGTCGGCGAAGATGATTCCGTGATCGTCGATCAGGTCCGCCGGATACTCGCGCGGATAGCCCTTGGCCGCCGCGAGCGCGGCGTCGCCGAGGCGCCACTCCTCGATGTCGTTGATCCCGGAGAAGATGTTGCGGATGAACCGGTGGCGCGTCAGGTTCACGCCACCCGCTCCATGGCCAGCGGAACCAGTTCCACGGCTACAGTCGGCATTTCGACGGCGATTCTGCCACCGGCGGCGGGCGACGTGGCCGGCAGCCCGGCTTGCCGCGGTCCAGCCTGGGACGGGTAGGTCACGAAGCCATCGGCGAACAAATCCTTCAGCCACGGCACCGAGCGTGTCGCGAGGGCGATGGTGGCCAGGCCGGTCTGGGGCGCCCCGCCGTGCCTGCCGTTGGAGTTATGGAATTCGACGACCGCATCGGGACCGGAACCGCTGACGATGGCCAGCTTGCAGGCGGGGTCCGGGCCCAGCAACTCGCACCGGGCCGCTTCGGGGCTGACTCCGGCCGGCAGCTCGCCAAACACCAGCGCATAGTCGTTGAGCGCCGGCAGGAACACGACCCGGCAGCCACGCTAGGACCGTTCCTCAGGCGATGCCGCCGGCACCAGCCAGATCTGGGCAATGGTGGCGCCGTCGATCCGCGCCGAAACCTCGTAAGGACCGTCCGCCACCCCGTACACCATGGTCCGGTGCTTGCCGCCGCCAAGGTAGCCGATCGCCGCCGCGGTCGAGTTGCCGCAGAACACCGGCGCGGTTGCGCCGTCCGGGGTCGCCTGGAACGTCGAGATGCCGTGCCTGCCGATGACCACTACCTTGCCATAAGCGCACGAAGCGGCGTTCCGGCCGGCGAGGAGGGCCAGATCGCGGAGGTCCATGGTCCCGGCATCGACATGCTCGTGACGCCGGTCGGCGATGATTCCGGACGTGATCGGCCGGCCGCCCTCGTGGGTAAGAAACGTCGAAACGATGCCCGTCAACTGCGATGGCCCCCCTCGGCCACATCCTTCGCGAAAGGCGGAAGGAACCCGGCGAACGCGAAAAACACGAGGCGGCGCGCTGCCCTCGTCGATGCTATGCGCGTTTCTTCCGATCCTCAAACATATGCGCGGTTGCTTGCCCGCGGCGTCGCGGTGTCAGCCTCCGAGAAGCGACATCACCTTGCGGACACGCACGCCATGCCGCCGCTCCTCCTTGCCGTTCTGCCGGAGCAGCCTGGCGGCAGCGTCATTGCCCACGCCGTCGGCCCAGGTGTTGTAAAGCGCCTCGCCGTCGAATTCGGCGCCGACCAGGGCTTCGAGCACGCCGGCCGTCAGCGCGTCGAAGCCGAGCGCGCCGTGATACGGATTTTCCTCTGGCGCCGGCACGTCGACCGTCTCTCCCGACAGGATCTTGATCGCCCGCCGCAACCGGTGGGCGTGCGCCCGCTCCTCGCGCCCGTTGCGGCACAGGATCTCCCTGGCTTCCTGTTTGTCGGTCATGGCGGCAAGCCCGTCATACAGTCCCTGCCCGCTGGCTTCGAGGAACATCATTCCCTTGAGATCGTCGATAGTCGGCTGCGTCACGGTGAGGAAATAGGCATAGGCGTTCATGCCGTCGGCCGGCATTTGCTTCGGCAATCCGTTCATCGCTCGTGCTCCCCGTAAATCATCGCAAATCCTAACACCGATCGGCGGTGGCCGGGAGTCTCTGGTCCCCGGCTGGAGGGGCGAATGGACCGTGGCGCCCCGGGCATCTGGCCATTGACAATTATCGGCGGCGATTGCCACCCTGAGGTAACGACGCACCGAGAGAGGAAACCCCATGTTCATGTTCAGTCGTCTGAAGGTCACGGCACTGGCCATTTCGTTCGCCGCCGCCCTGATTGCCGTTCCCGCGCAGGCCGAGGACCACACAGCCGAGCTCGAAGCCAAGGCCGATGCTGCGCTGGTCAAGCTCTATGAAAAGTCCCCCAAGGCCAAGGAACTGGCCGCGGTCGCCAAGGGCGTCCTGGTGTTTCCGGATATCGGCAAGGGCGGCTTCATCGTCGCCGGCCAGTACGGCAAGGGCCTGCTTCGCCAGGGCGGCAAGAGCACGGGGTATTTCAGCTCGGCCCAGGGTTCGGTCGGATTACAGGCCGGTATCCAGAAGTTCGGCTACGCGCTTGTGCTTATGACCGACAAGGCGGTCAAGCAGCTCAATGCCGCCGACGGATGGGAACTGGGCACCGGCCCGAGCATCGTCGTCGTCGAAGAGGGCGCCGCCGCTAACCTGACCACGCGCACCGCGAAGGACGATGTCTATGCCTTCACCTTCGACCAGAAGGGCCTGATGGGTGGGATCGGCATCCAGGGAACGAAGATCACCCGGCTCAAGCGGCCCTGATCGCTCTCACCCTTGATGGCCCGGCGACAGCGCCGGCCTTGCTTCCGGCCGGCGTCCCTGGCGCCCGTGAAATCCGGCCGACAGGAACCGTGTCTATCACACCGCGTTCCTATCCACCTGAGTGGAGAGGAAACCCATGAACGTTGTCATCATCCAGCCTTTGATCGCCCTCATCGCTGGCGTAGTGATCCTGGTTGCGCCAAAAATCCTCAACTACGTGATCGCCCTCTACCTCATCCTGGTGGGATTGATCGGCCTGTTCCCGAAGTTCTTCGCATGAACGCCATACGCCGGCGCACGATTGCCTCCATCCCGCGCGCCAGTGAATCGGCGGTGATCCGCCGGGAGAGCGGCGGCACATGCAGGAAAGCGGCGTGGCGTGGCCATCCATTCTTCATCCTGAAGCACAACAACCACCAGTAAGTACTATTACAGACATAGCTTCCGGCGTTATCGGATATCCTGAAAGGCAACTTCGCCTGGCGTAGCGCAAGCCCGGTCTCGGACATGGGCCAGGCGCCGTGCAGCCGCCCCGGTAAACCCGTTCCGGCCAGCCCCCGGTGACGCCGCGCCACACGTTCGACCCGGAGGCGAGGGCCGCGCGCCAGCCCCGTCAGCATACAGGCGTCCGGATGGTACTTTTCCAGCAGCTCAGTCAGCACCATCGCGGCGCGGCCATGGTCGACCGGCAGGCGTGCCACGACGACGTCCGGGCCAAGGCGCTTTCCGGCGATACGCGCCGCTTCCCAGCTCGAGTTGTGGCGGTGCCCGCCGAACGGCTCGAATCCGGTAAGCAACACGACGGGTTTCCGCTGCGCGTTCATCGCTTGAGCTTAGTGCGGTTTGGGGCAAGGCGGAATCGCCTTGCTGCCCGAAAGCCGCGGCAATAGGCGCAAGAGCGGTTTCCGCCATGGTTGAACCGCCCCATGGGCGTTCCCCCTGCCCGGTCAGGCCGCCACAACACGGTATGCATGCCCGGGCGTGCTGGCTATTCTGGCCGCGAGACAGGGGAGGATCCAATGAAGGACTTGAAGAACAAGGTCGCCGTCGTTACCGGCGGCAACAGCGGTATCGGCCTCGGTGTCGCGCGAGCGCTGGCGGCCGAGGGCGTGCACCTGATGCTGAGCGGCCTGCACGGCGACAAGTCCGAACGTGCGGCGACGGCGTTGGCCGACGAGTACGGTATCCGCGCCATCGGCGTTGCCAGCGACGCATCGAAGCGCGAGGAGGTCGAGGCCCTGGCGGACCTCGCCTTCAAGGAATTCGGCCACGTCGACATCGTGGTCGCGAATGCTGGCGTCGGCCTGCGCGGGGCCATGCACAAGATCAGCGACAACGACTGGGATTGGCTGATGAGCGTCAACGTGCGGGGCACCTACCTGGCGTGCTCGGCATTCATCCGGCGCTTCATCGAGCAGGGCAGTCCCGCCCACATCCTGATCACCGGCTCGGAGCAGAGCGTCGGCATGACGCCCTATGGCAGCATGCCGATCTATGCCGCGTCCAAGCACGCGCTGCTGGGCCTGGCCGACGCCATCCGCAACGACTACGCCGGGAACGGCATCGCGGTCACCCTGCTGTGTCCGGGGCCGGTGGCCACGGACATCTGGGACATCGAGCGCGACCGCCCGGCCCAGTACGGCCAGCGCGCCGCCTCCAACGAAGAATCGAAGAAGCTGATCATGGAACTGGGCATGGACGCCAACCTGGTCGGCCGGATGGCGGTCGAAGGCGTCAAGGCGGACGACTTCTACGTGTTCACCCACGAGTACATCCGCGATCTGGTGGAAGGCCGCTACAGGGAAATGATCGCCGCGCTGGACAAGACCGACGCGTTTTCGAAATAGCGCAGGGTCAACCCGCTTTCAGCCACTCGATGATGGCGGGATAGGCTGACCGGTCCTGCATCACGAACAGGTGGCCGCCCTCGAACATTCTCAGTTCGGCGTTGGGTATCCGCGCCGCCATCCGCTCCTGTGTGGCCGCCAGCGCGATGCCGTCATAGCGACCGCCGCAGACCAGCGTCGGCGCGCTGATCTTGCCCAGACGGTCGAAGGTATCGTGGCCTCGCCGGGCCTCGAGTTGGCGCGCGCGGCCTTCTGCCCATCCTGGCTCGTGGGCGTGCGCCCTCTCGGTCGCCAGCGCCTGGCCGACGAATTGCGAGACTTCATCGGGATGGGCGGCTTGCCATTCCGGCGTCCGCCGCAGGTCGGCAAGCGCGATGCCGCGGCGCGCCCGCTCCTCGGGGCCCAGCCTGGCCATCTCGTGCAGCGGATAGGATGCGTCGCCCGCGCCGCCGGGTGAGGTCACGCACAGCACCAGCTTCTCGACCCGCTCCGGGTGTCGGATGGCGAATTCCTGCGCCACCATACCGCCGAAGGAATAGCCAAGCACATGGCAGCGCTGCCAGCCAACCGCGTTGAGCAAGCGGGCGGCGTCGTCGGCATAGTCGCGCATCGTATAGGGCCGGTCCGGCTTGTCGGTCTGGCCCAGGCCGCGCTGGTCATAGGCCAGCATGTTGAAGTGCTTGGGGAGCGGCGACTGCAACGGACCCAAAGGGTTGCGGAGGTCGCCGCCGGTGCCGCTGATATACAGCAGGCGGTGCCCCTCGCCGGTCATTTCGTAGAAGATCCGGATATCCCCGGCCTGGATGACGGGCATCAGGCATCGCTCCGCGCGCTGTCTCTCTTTGCGTGGGAGCCTGCACCGGGCATGATGGGGCCGCAAGCGGCAACAGGGGAAATGTCGTGCCTTTCATGTCAAATCTGGATCCCGCGCTGTTCGGGGATATGGCGATCGATGCGGAGACGCAGGCGATCAACGCGCGAATCGACGCCGCGCTCGCCAACGCGCCGCCGATCGAAACCGTGCCGCCCAGGGTGATCCGCGAGGCGCGCGCCCGGGGCGACGGCGTCTTTCCGGCCCGCCCCAGGTCGGCTCGGGCCATGACCCGCGAGATTCGAGGGCCGGGCGGCCCGGTCAGCTTGCGGCTGGTTGCCCCCGAGCAGCCGCGCGGCGTCTACATGCACATTCATGGCGGCGGCTGGATGAACGGCGCCAACGACCAGAACGACCCGTTGCTGGAGCATCTGTGCGATCGGCATGGTCTGGCGGTGGTTAGCGCAGGCTACCGCCTGGCGCCGGAGCACCCTTACCCCGCGGCGCCCGACGACTGCGAGGCGGCGGCATTGTGGCTGGCCGCACACGCGGCTACCCAGTTCGGCACCGATTGGTTCGCCATCGGCGGCGAATCCGCCGGAGCCCATCTGGCGGCCGTGACCATGCTGCGCATGCGCGACCGCCACGGCTTCAACTTCCAGGCGGCCAACCTCGTCTACGGCGTCTTCGACCTGGGGCTGACGCCGAGCGTACGCAACTGGGGACCGCGCCGACTGGTGCTCAATACCCACACGATCACCTGGTTCCGCGACGTGTTTGCCACTGACCCGGCGACCTGGGCCATGCCGGACGTGTCGCCGATCCATGGCGACCTGCGCGGCTTTCCGCCGGCCTTGTTCACCGTCGGCACGCTGGATCCGCTGATCGACGATACGCTGTTCATGCACGCGAGATGGGCCGCCGCCGGCAACCACACTGAACTCGAGCTGTTTCCCGGCGGCGCGCACGGTTTCCCTGCGTTCGGCGGCCCGCTGGCGCGGCGCTTCCGCGACCGGGTCGATGCCTTCCTGGACCGCTGCCTGATCTAGTCCTTACCAGCCGGGTCGTCGGCCAGCGGAATCGGCTCGTCGGTGCCGGTGAATTCGGCGACCTGGTTGCGGCCAGCCGATTTGGCCGCATAGAGCGCCTTGTCGGCCCGGTTGAGGGCAGGCGTCAGTTCGCTCTCGTCGTCGCGCACCTGGGTGACACCGATGCTGATGGTGAAGCTTACGAAGCCGGCTTCGGTCGGCGTCCGCAGCCGGGCGATGTCGCCGCGCAGCCTTTCGGCCATCTGTAGCGCATGGTCCAACGACATGCCGGGTAGCAGGATGGCGAATTCCTCTCCGCCGATGCGGGCCAGCACATCGGTAGCGCGGATTCGGGCCGTGAGCGTCGCCGCCATCGCTTTCAGCACCTGGTCGCCCGCCTGATGTCCCTGGGTGTCGTTGATCCGCTTGAAATGGTCGGCATCGATGCTCATCAGGCAGCTCGTAGCGCCGTTGCGGCGGGCGCGCCTTACCTCGGTGAAGGCGCTGTCGAGGAAGCTGCGGCGGTTGAGCAGGCCGGTGAGCGGATCCGTCGACGCCAGTTTCAGCAGGTCCGTGGTGTAACGCACGATACGCCGCACCATGGGATTGAAAATGATCCCCGCTTCCATGGCCAGGGTGAGGAAGACCATGGTCAGCATGTAGTTCTGCATCCGCTCCAGCCGGCGCAGCTGCTCGATGGTGTAGGTGTTGTAGATGCTGACGATCTGCTTCAGTCCCTCATAGACGGCGCCGTCCGCATCGGCGAGCACCAGCGCAAGCTCCCGTCGCATTTCGGCCGAGCCCGGCCGCGCGGCGGCCACGCGCCGCATGGCGTCGATATAGCCCTCGATCCTGGCCTTGAGATGGGTTTCGCCGAGGTAGACCGACTGCAGCGCAGCGATCACCGCTTCCGGCAGCTTGCCCGCCTCCATATGGGCGATCAGTTCCGCGTGGTGGGCGGCAAGATGGTTGGTCTCGCGCAGCAGTTTGTCGCGGGCCGAGAGGTCGCCATCGGCATATTGCGAGGCATAGCGTGCGGCGAGTTGCACCAGCGTCTGTTGCTGGCCGCTGACCACATTGAGGTAGGTCGAGCCGCCGTTCTCGCGCAGCACGCGGGTGAAGGAAACATGCGAAGCCACCGCGATCATGGCCAGGATCGCCAGAGCGATGACGTAGCGGAACGTCAGGATACGTCCGGATACTTCCGGCGCGGCGTCGTTCTCTGCCCTGGAGCGAATTTCCGGCATTGCCCCCTCCTCGAAGAAGCCGCGGACTCGGCCTAGGACGAATGGCCACTAGCAAGCGCCGGAACTGGCCGTTGCGCAAGCGTATCCCGTCTCCGGCCGCGGCTGGCGATGACCCAGTCTGGGGAAATGGACCTAGCGGTAATATTCCAGGTAGAAGCGGGCGCCGGCCTGGGGAAGGATCCGGTGCATCACCACCGGTTCGATGATCGCCGGTGAGTCAGCGGTTACGGTGATCGTCTCGTTCCGTTCGGGAATCTCGAACACCACCTCGCCCTTCTGCACGACGAGCTTGGCCCACACGCCACTCCGCACCCGATGGTCGTTCTTCATCATGCCCGGCGTGGTCTTGTCGGTGAAGACCTGCGTCTTCTGATATGCCCGGACAGCTTCAGGAAGCTCGTGCATGCTTCTCCCCATCTTCGCGTGGAAACGGATGTTCCGCCCAAATCCTGCCCAAGTCGGCGGTCAGCATGCAACCACTGATTTCGAGATCGTGATCTGCGACAGGTCGGTTCACGCCTCATGCGCCAGCGCGCGCATGCGTTTGAGCGGCTCATCCGGCACGAAGCCAATTCCTCCAGACTGGGGCGCCGTGCGGCGCCCTTCTTTTTTGGCCATCTGCTTTACGTGTGACATGGGCACGCGCCATAGTCTGGCCATGTCCATCCGACTGTTTGCTTTGCTGCTCCTGCTGATCGCCGCGCCGGCACTCGCCGCAGGGCCCATGCACGGCATCGCCATGCATGGCGAGCCCAAATACAAGGCGGGCTTCCGACACACCGACTACGTCAATCCGGCGGCACCCAAGGGCGGTCGGATCGTCATGTCCAAGGCAGGTTCGTTCGACAGTCTCAACCCGTTCATCATCCGCGGCCACAGGGCCGACGGCGTCTCTTTGATGTTCGACACGCTGATGACCCGGGGCCTCGACGAGCCGTTTACGCTTTACGGCCTGATCGCGGAGTCGGTCGAGGTGCCGGAGGACCGGTCCTGGGCCATCTTCCGCCTGCGGCCCGAATCCCGGTTCCACGACGGCAAGCCCGTAACCGTCGATGACGTGATCTTTTCGTTGGAGACGCTGCGCGACAAGGGACGGCCCAACCATCACACCTACTACTCCCAGGTCACGAAGATCGAGCGGGTCGGCCCGCGCGGGGTCAAATTCAGCTTCGGCGCGTCAGCCGACCGGGAACTGCCGTTGATCCTGGGGCTGATGCCGATACTGCCCAGGCACTGGTTCAAGAGCCGCGCGTTCGACCGGCCGAGCCTGGACGTCATCCCGGGAACCGGACCCTACCGGGTCGAGTCCGTCAATCCGGGGCGCAGCATCACCTACCGGCGCGACCCCAATTACTGGGGCCGCGACCTGCCGATCAACCGAGGCCGGTACAATTTCGACGTGGTGCGCTACGACTATTTCCGCGACGACGACATGGCGCTCGAGGCGTTCAAGGCCGGCGCCGTTGACTTCCGAGCCGAGACCAGCCCGCGTAAATGGGCGAGCGCCTACGATGGCAAGGCGCTGCGCGACGGCCGGATCATCATGCGGGTGCTGCCCAATGGCCTGCCTGCCGGCTTGAATGGCCTGGTGTTCAATACGAGACGGCCGGTGTTCCGCGACATCAGGGTGCGTGCTGCGTTGGTCGAGGCCTTCAACTTCGAATGGCTGAACCAGAAGCTGTTCTATGGCGCGTATTCCCGGACGCGGGGCGTATTCGACAATTCGGAGCTGTCGGCGCCGCTCCAGCCTGGCAAGGACGAGTTGGCGCTGGCCGCCGCGCTTGGGGCATCGGGCCACCCTGCCCTGCGCGCGCCGCTGAAGCCGCCGCCCGTGTCCGCGCGGGGCGACGAAGGGCGCGGCAACCTGGCCAGGGCCAAGGCGGCGTTCGACGCGCTGGGCTACAAGGTTGTGAAAGGCGCGCTGACCGATCCGAACGGCAAGCCCTTCAGCTTCGAGATCATGCTCGATGATCCCGCCAATCTGCGTGTCGCGCAGCAATATGCCCGCGACCTGGCGCGCCTCGGGATCCATGTCGATGCTCGGCTGGTGGACAGTGCCCAGTATCAGGAGCGGATGACCACCTACGATTTCGACATGGTGGTGTATTTCTGGGGCCAGTCCCTGTCGCCCGGCAACGAGCAGGCGTTCTATTGGGGCCTGGCGGCCGCCGACAGACCTGGCACGCGCAATTACATGGGCGTGAAGGATCCGCTGATCGACACGCTGGTGGGACGCATCACCGCCGCGCGGACCCGGAGCGAACTGGTGACCGCCACACGGCTGCTCGACAGGGTGCTGCGCGCCGGCCTCTACGTGATCCCGCTCTATCATCTGCAGGGCGACCGGGTCGCCTACTGGAACAGGATCGCCATGCCGGCTGTTACGCCCCTGACCGGCTATGTGCCGGAAACCTGGTGGGCGACTGGCAGATAGCACACCCAACTGCCCCAGGATGACAGAGACGTGGAACTGTGATACTGTGGAAACATGAAAAATATCACAGTTTCCGTGGACGATGAGACGTACCGTAAGGCTCGCATCCGGGCGGCGGAATTGGATACATCCGTGTCGGCGATGGTGCGTGAATATCTTGCGTCCGTAACCCGGCGCGAGGATGAGTTCACGCGCCTCGAGCGTATGGAACAATCCGTGCGCGAGAGGATCAAGGCATTCGATGGCGGCGATCGCCTCAGTCGGGACGAGCTGTACGAGAAACGGCGACCCTGATTGGCCTGCTTTCTCGACACCAATGTCCTGCTGTATGCCGTTAGCGTCGGTGCCGGCGCGGCGCACAAGGAAGCGGCCGCCAAGCTACTCCTGCAACGCGACGCGGTCCTTTCAGTGCAGGTGCTGCAGGAGTTCTACGTTCAGGCGACGCGGACAACCCGGAAAATCCCGCTTTCCCACGAGAATGCCCGAGATCTTGTGACGTCGTGGATGCGGTTTCGTGTCCAGCCGATGACATTGGCGATCGTCAACCGGGCATTGGACATCCGCGAGGCGTTCGGGTTCTCGTATTGGGACTCGGCGATCATCGCCGCCGCGCAGGCCGCTGGCTGCGAAATTCTCTATACCGAAGATCTCAACCACGGGCAGGTTGTCGATGGCGTCACCATCGTCAACCCGTTCCGTGATCCGCTGCCGGGTTAGATCGCGCCGGCCGTCTTAAGCTTCTCGATGTCGGCGCCGCTGAAGCCATAGTCCTTCAACGCCTCCTCATTGTGTTCGCCGGGCATCGGCGACGGCCGCTTCACTTCCGGCTTGGTGCGCGAGAACCGCGGCGCGGGGCCGGGCTGGCGGATGCCGGCCACCTCGATGAAGGTGCCGCGCTCCTTGTTGTGCGGGTGCTCGTGGACCTCGTTCATGGACAGCACGGGCGCGAAGCACACGTCGGTATATTCCATGATCGCGCACCATTCATCGCGCGTCCTGGTCTTGAACACCTTCTCGAGCGTCTGTTTGTAGGCGCGCCACTTGTCCTTGTTGTGCTGATCGGCGAACTCGGCGGCATCGATGCCAGCCTTCTCAACCAGCAGCTTGTAGAACTGCGGCTCGATCGAGCCGATCGAGACGTATTTGCCATCCTTGGTCTCGTAGACTTCGTAGAAGTGGGCGCCGGTGTCGAGGATGTTGACGCCGCGCTTGTCGCCGTTCCAGCGGCCCATGGCCTGCATGCCGTACATGGGCGCCATCAGCAGCGCGGCGCCGTCGACCATGGCGGTGTCGATCACTTGGCCCTTGCCCGATTTGCTCGCCTCGATCAGCGCGCAGGCGATGCCGTAGGCCAGCATCATGCCGCCGCCGCCGAAATCGCCGACCAGGTTCATCGGCGGCACCGGCTTGCTGTCCTCGCGGCCCAGGCAGTGCAGCACGCCCGACAGCGCGATGTAGTTGATGTCGTGGCCGGCGACGGGTGCATACGGGCCTTCCTGGCCCCAGCCGGTCATGCGACCGTAGATGATCTTCGGATTGCGCTTCATCACCTCGTCCGGACCCAGGCCCAGCCGTTCCATGACGCCGGGGCGGAAGCCTTCGGTGATGACGTCGGCGGTTTCGCACAGCTTCAGCACGGTTTCGATGGCCTCGGGCTTCTTCAGATCCAGCGCCAGCGAGCGGCGGCCGCGGTTCAGCACGTCGAAGCGGGCGTTGCCGCCGGCGGTGGTGCCGCCCCGGACGTTGTCCTTGCGATCGATGCGGATGACGTCGGCGCCCATGTCGGCCAGCATCATGGCGCAGAACGGACCCGGCCCGATGCCGGCGATTTCAATGACCTTGATCCCCTGAAGCGGACCCATGGCAGTCTCCCTTTTCCCTGAAGTTCCCGTGTTTTGACCGCTACCATAGAAAGCGGAACAGCCGAAACCAACAGGAATCGCCTGACGGTTACCCGCTGGAAACACGCAGACGGGGAATGGGAAGGCCTCAGCTCGCCAGACGGTCCAGGCGCTCGAGCGCTTCGCCGACGAGCTGGCCGGAGTAGCTGACCGGATCGGCCCAATAGGCGGCAAGCCGGCCGCCATCGTGGTGGGAGACACACCACACCTCGCCCGCCATGCGCCAATTGCGATCGTCGGACAGGGTGTAGATCGCTGCCATCTCGAAGCAAGTGATGCTTGGCGCTCCCCAGACCTCGATCACGGCGCTGACGATCCGGCTCCATTCCGGCACCTGTTCGCCGACGAAGCGCGGGTCATAGGCTTTTCGCCAGATCTCGTGCTTGTCTCCGGCGGCGCTCAGGAAGAACAGGCGCTCGGACCAGCCCAACATCTCTGTCTGGCGTATGGCGTCGAGTGTGATTCGCTGGAAGCGCGGGCTCAGAGCCTGAAAATGCTCGCCCGTGGTGACGAAATCGCTGTTGGGCACCCCGTTCCCCGCAAAGTTCCTGCATTATGAAGCCGGCGCCCGCCCCGGCGCGCCAACTTCATCTAACGTGGTCGGAGATGCATACGCTAGCGCCCGGACAACCCAAAATGAGCGGTCTTGCGCCAAGCGCCCGTCAGGCCTTCTTCTCCTCCTGCACCACCCTGATGTGCAACTCGCGAAGCTGCTTGTTGGTGGCAACCGCGGGCGCACCCATCATCAGGTCTTCGGCCTGCTGGGTCATCGGGAACAGGATGACCTCGCGGATGTTCGGCACGTCGGCCAGCAGCATGACGATGCGATCGATGCCGGGGGCGATGCCGCCGTGGGGCGGCGCCCCGTAGCGGAACGCGTTCAGCATGCCGCCGAACCGATTCTCGACGTCGTCTTTGGTGTAGCCGGCGATCTCGAACGCCTTGACCATGATGTCCGGGCTGTGGTTGCGGATGCCGCCCGACGACAGCTCGATACCGTTGCAGACGATGTCGTACTGGAACGCCAGGATGTCGAGCGGGTCCTTGTTTTCCAGCGCCTCGAGGCCACCCTGCGGCATGGAGAACGGGTTGTGCGAGAAGTCGACCTTCTTCTCCTTGTCGTCGTACTCGTACATCGGGAAATCGACGATCCAGCAGAACCGGAAGGCGTTCTCCTCGATCAGGCCAAGATCCTGGCCCAGCTTGGTGCGTGCCAGGCCGGCCAGCTCGGCGGCCTTGGCGGGAGTGCCCGCGGCGAAGAACAGGCTGTCACCGTCGCCCAGCCCGGTCGCGGCCTTGAGCTGGGCGATGCGGTCGGCGTCCAGGTTGTTGGCGATCGGACCCTTGCCGCCGCCGTCGGCGAAGATGATGTACCCTAGGCCAGGCGCGCCGTTGCTGCGCGCCCAGTCGTTCATCTTGTCGAAAAAGCTGCGCGGGCGGTCGGACGACTGGGGCGCGGGAATGGCGCGCACCACCGAGCCACCCTCGATGGCGCGGGCGAACACGCCGAAATTCGAGCCTCGGAACACCTCGGTCACGTCGGTGATCACCAGCGGGTTGCGCAGGTCCGGCTTGTCGTTGCCGTATTTCAGCATGGACTCGCGGTAGGGAATGCGCGGGAACGGCGCGGGCGTGATGTTGCGCGTGGAGAATTCGCTGAACACGCCATGCATCACCGGCTCGATGGCGGCGAACACATCGTCCTGGGTGACGAACGACATCTCCATGTCGAGCTGGTAGAACTCGCCGGGCGAGCGGTCGGCCCGGGCGTCCTCGTCGCGGAAGCACGGCGCGATCTGGAAATAGCGGTCGAAGCCCGCAACCATCAGCAGCTGCTTGAACTGCTGCGGCGCTTGGGGAAGTGCATAGAACTTGCCGGGATGGATGCGGCTGGGGACCAGGAAATCCCGCGCGCCCTCGGGCGAAGATGCGGTCAGGATCGGTGTCTGGAACTCCATGAAACCCTGGTCGATCATCCGCCGGCGGATGCTGGAGATCACCTTCGAGCGCAGCACGATGTTGGCATGCATGCGCTCGCGCCGCAGATCCAGGTAGCGGTGCTTCAGGCGGATTTCCTCGGGATATTCCTGCTCGCCGAACACCGGCATGGGCAGTTCCTGGGCCGCCGACTGGACGGTCACCGCCTGGATGCGCACTTCGATCCGCCCCGTCGGCAGGTCGGCGTTGATGGTTTCAGGCGTGCGCGCGACGACCTTGCCGTCGATGGTGACGACGCTCTCGGCCCGGGCGGCCTCGATGGTGTCGAAGCCCGGTTCACCCGCCTCGATCACGCACTGGGTCAGGCCGTAGTGGTCGCGAAGGTCCACGAACAGCAGATTGCCGTGGTCGCGCTTGCGGTGAACCCAGCCGGAGATCCGGACAATCTGGCCAACATCTTCTTCGCGCAGGTCGTTGCAGGTGTGCGTGCGGTACGCGTGCATCGGGTTGGTTTCCTTCAGTGCGGGCGGGCGTAAAGCACACACTTGGCGGCGATTTGTCAAGCCAAGGACGGGACTGGTGACGAGCCTCGGGAATGGCTGTATAGGATCGATCGATGAAAGTAATCGAGAAGACTGCCGATCTGGCCGAGATTTGCGCGTCGCTGCGCGATTCGGAGTTCGTCACCGTCGACACCGAGTTCATGCGCAGCAACACCTACTGGCCCAAGCTGTGCCTGATCCAGGTCGCCGGAGACGATGGCGCGTGGGCGATCGATCCCTTGGCCGAGGGCCTGTCGCTGGAGCCGTTCGTCGAGCTGATGGCCAACGACAAGATCCTGAAGGTGCTGCACGCGGCACGTCAGGACATGGAAATCTTCCTGCACGATTTCGGCGCCCTGCCCCATCCGGTATTCGACACGCAGGTGGCCGCCATGGTCGCCGGCTTCGGGGATTCGGTGGGCTACGAGACGCTGGTCAATCATTTCACCAAGGCGCGGGTCGACAAGTCGTCGCGCTTCGCCGACTGGGCGCGCCGGCCGCTGACCACCAAGCAGGTGCAGTACGCGCTTGGCGACGTGATCCACCTGCGCGACATCTACAAGGGCATGGCCAAGATACTGGCGAAGAATGGCCGTGAATCCTGGCTGAGCCAGGAAATGGACGTGCTGATCGACCCGGCGACCTATGTGGTCCAGCCTGGCGACGCGTGGCTGCGGCTGAAGCCCAAGAGTTCCAACCGCCGATTCATGGCTTGCGTCCGCGCCGTCGCCGAGTGGCGCGAGTACCGCGCCCAGAAGATCGATGTGCCCCGCAACCGCGTGATCCGCGACGACGTGGTGCTGGAAATCGCCGCCCATCCGCCGACCACCATGGAAGAGCTGAAGAGCGTGCGCGGCCTGGCGGAAAACATGGCGCGCGGACCCATCGGCGAGAGCCTGCTGAAGGCGCTGGACGACGCCCGCGCCCTGCCCGAGGACATGCTGCCGCAGGCCGAGCAGCGCCGGCAGCTGCCGCGCGGCATCGGCCCCATCGTCGACCTGATGCGGGTGCTTCTGAAACTGCGGTGCGAGGAAGAAAACGTCGCCCAGAAGCTGGTCGCCAACATGTCCGACCTGGAGGAGCTCGCCGCCGACGACAACGCCGATGTCCCGGCCCGCCATGGCTGGCGCTTCGACGTGTTCGGCAAGGACGCCATCGCCCTGAAGCACGGCAAGCTCGCGCTGTCGATCAAGCGCGGCAACGTGGTGCTCACGGAACTTTAAGGCGTTCTGCTACAATAATGATAACAAACCGTTATCTCGGCGCACGCGGGGATGACGGCGGAGGGGTGAGCGCGCGTCAATCGTGCAGGCTGATGGACGGCTGCTTGCCGAGCGTGGAGGCCAGCAGTTCAAGCCGGCGCTGGACCGATTCACCGGCCATGTACGCGCCGTCCGGCTGCACCACCAGCGTGACGGTCTGGTCGGTCACGTTCAGGTGCGCCAAGCCCAAAAGTTCCTGAGTGCCGCCCGAGATTCGCTGGGCGAGCCTCAGCGCCAGCCCAACGGCGCGGGCGCGCAGTATCTCCTCGGGTTTGAGCAGCGATCTCGCCCGGTCGGCCGCGGGATTATCCGGCGAGCCACCGTTGAGCACATAAAGCGCCATGCCGATGAAACACCGGCCCGGATGGTCGGTGCCCAGCACCTGGGCCAGCATGATCTGGTCCATGGCAAGCTCCGCCCGGTAGCTGGGGTGGCCGGACCAGGCGATGTCGGACAGCAGGCACACCGCATAGCGCAGCCGTTTCTCGCGGGTGTTCTCGCGCCGGAACAGCGGGTCGATCCAGCGCATCAGGTCGTCGCCGTGCTCGGGGAAGCGGCTGCGGCGCTGTGCCATCTCACGGCAGAACGCAAGCAGCGGATCGGCCCGCTTCAGCTCCTCGGGCACGTGATGGAACAGGATACCCTCGCGCAGACCCAGGCCCGAGATGATCACCCGCTTCGGCGAAACCAGCTTGAGCACCTTCTGCAGGATCAGCGACGCGACCGGCAGCATGACCATGCGTTTCTTGGAGATGCCCGCGGCGAGAATTTCCGCCTCGCTGACGTGGCTGTTGATGTCGCGCAGGAAGCGGCGGAGTTCTTCGCGCTCGATTTCGTAATTGTGCAGGATGCGAAGCGGATAGTTGCGGTACGCCATGTGCAGACGGGCGATGGCACGCCAGGTGCCGCCCACCGCGTAGAAGTCGCGCCGGCTGAATTCCTTGAGCCAGTCATGGCCGGCGAGCGCCGCGTCGATCGCCTTGGTGGCGGCCGCCGTGTCGTTGCCGTAGGCGTCCATCAGCCGCAGGGTGCCCAGCGGGGTCGATTCGCCCCGGGTCACCGCGCCCTTGCGGATGCCGACGAGCTCCAGGCTGCCGCCGCCAAGGTCGCCGGCGATGCCGTCGGCCTCGGGGATCGCGGCGATGACGCCCAGCGCGGCGTAGTGGGCCTCCTCGGCGCCGGAGATGATCCGCAGGCTGCGCCCGCCGGTGATTTCGGTGACCCGCGCGGCGAATTCATCACGGTTGGCCGCCTCGCGCACCGCTGCCGTCGCCACGATGTCGAGATGCGATACGCGCATTTGGTCGGTCAACGTGACATAGCGGTGGATGGTGTCGATGGCCATTTCCATACCGGCCGGGTCGATCCGCCCGGTGGTCGCCAGCGCCTTGCCCAGGCCGCAGAAAGCCTTTTCGTTGAAGATCAGCTGGGGAATGCGGCCCTGCAGGTCGAAGGCCACCAGACGCACGGTGTTCGAGCCCACGTCGATGACGGCGATCCGCGCCGGCACCTGCCAGACAACTTCCTTGGTCAAGGGTTGAACAGCGACGTTCATCGGGCTCGACGCACTCCTTTCCGGCGGCGCCAACCTAGCGGCGAGGCGCCTGTATTGTAAGCCCCAATCGGTGCAATGCAGGCAGTCAGTCTTCGTCGAGCACCAGGGTTGGCGCCGGCTTGTCGCGCAGCGCCTGTCCGCGGCCCGACAGACTGGGATTGGTCATGAAGTACTTGTGGGCGTTGAAGCCGTCGGGGCCGGCATCCTCCCGGACATAGCTGCCGTCTGGCTGCAGCCACCAGGTCTGCTGCTCGTCGTTCAGGCTGGCGACCATGACCTGGTCGAGAACCTGGGCGTGAACGGTCGGGTTCTCCAGCGGTATCAGCGTTTCGACCCGGCGATAGAAGTTGCGCGGCATCCAGTCGGCCGACGAGATGAATACCAGGCTCTGCTTGGACGGAACGTCGTGGCCGTTGCCGAAGCAGATGATGCGCGAATGCTCGAGGAAACGGCCAATGATGCTCTTTACCCGGATGTTCTCGGAAAGCCCCTTCACGCCCGGCCGCAAACAGCAGATGCCGCGGATGATCAGGTCGATCTTCACGCCGGCCTGGCTGGCTTCATAGAGCGCATCGATAATCGACGAATCGACCAGGGAATTCAGCTTGGCCCAGATTTCGGCAGGCCTGCCGGCCTTGGCGTGGGCGATCTCGCCGCGAATCAGCTCGTGCAGCTTGGGCGCCAGCGTGATCGGCGAGATCGAAATCTTCTCGAAGTCGCGCGGCTCGGCATAGCCGGTCAGGTAGTTGAAAAGCCGCGTGGCATCGCGGGCGATGATCGGATCTACCGTAAAGAACGACAGATCGGTATAGATGCGCGCCGTGACCGGGTGATAGTTGCCGGTGCCGAAATGCACATAGGTGCGCAGATCCTTGCCCTCGCGGCGCACCACCAGCGACACCTTGGCGTGGGTTTTCAGTTCGAGGAAGCCGTAGACCACCTGCACGCCGGCGCGCTCCAGGTCGCGTGCCCACTGGATGTTGGCGGCTTCGTCGAAGCGGGCCTTCAGTTCGACCAGCGCGGTGACCGACTTGCCGCTTTCGGCGGCGTCGATCAGCGCCTTCACGATGGGCGAATCGTCGCTCGTGCGATAGAGCGTCTGCTTGATCGCCACCACGTTGGGATCGGCGGCTGCCTGCCGGATGAACTGCACCACCACGTCGAAGCTCTCATACGGGTGATGGACGACGATGTCCTTCTGCTGGATTGCGGCAAAGCAGTCGCCGCCGTGATCGCGGATACGCTCGGGGAATCGGGCATTGAACGGCTCGAACTTCAGGTCGGGACGATCGTCGATGATGAGCTGCTTGGTATCCGACAGGCCCAGGATGCCATCGACCACAAACACGTCGTTGGCGTCCACATGCAGTTCGTCGAGGACGAATTTGAGCAGCGTCTCGGGCATGGTCGCGCTCACCTTCAGCCGGATCACGCGCCCGCGCCGGCGGCGCTTCAGGGCGGTCTCGAACAGCCGCACCAGGTCTTCGGCCTCCTCCTCGATCTCGATGTCACTGTCGCGGACGATACGGAACTCGCCGCGGCCGACCAGCGAGTAGCCCGGGAACAACTGGTCGAGGAACAGCGCAATCACGTTCTCCAGGGTGATGAAGCGGATCGCCTGGCCGGGAAGCCGGATGAAACGGTCGATCTGGCGGGGCATGGGGATGAGCGCGTTCATCGGCGTGCCGTCGCTGGCCCGGCGCAGCTGCATGGCCAGCACGAAGCCCAGGTTCGGAATGAACGGGAACGGATGCGCCGGGTCGACCGCGAGCGGCGTCAGCACGGGGAATACGTCGTCGAGGAAGCGGTCCTCGAGCCAGACACGCTCGTCGGCGGTCAGGTCGGCACTTTCGACGACGCTGATTCCGGCATCGTGCATCAGGCGTTTGAGCGCACGCCAGCACGCCTGCTGCTGGCGCAGCAGCGTGTTGGCCATGTCGTTGATGGCGTTGATCTGCTGGGTCGCCGTGAGACCGTCATCGCTGACCGTCTCGATGCCGGCGTTGATCTGGCCCCGGATGCCCGCGACCCGCACCATGTAGAACTCGTCCAGATTGCTGGCCGAGATCGACAGGAACCGCACCCGCTCCAGCAGCGGATGATCCTTGTTCATGGCTTCTTCCAGCACGCGGGTGTTGAACGCCAGCCACGACAGTTCGCGGTTGATGAAGCGGGACGGCGAGGCACTGTCCAGGGTCGCCGGAACACCAGTGGTGTCGTCGATCGATTCGCCCTGGGACGTGGAACTGTCTGTCACCTTCAACCCTCTGCTATCAGGAGAGGCGCAGACGCTAGCCTCCGCCCATGACACTTGTGTGACACTTATCCGTCACATCGACCCTAGAGACCGAGTATACGTTTCGCGAAGCGCGGCGTAATGGGGCGCTTTTCCTGCAGGGCGGCCCGGTCGAGCCGGAAAACCGCCTCGCCCAGCGCGGCGAAGGAACGGTCCACCCTGGTCAGGATATAATTCAGCAGGTCCGGCGTGACCGCAAGCTGCCGGTCGGCGAACAGCTTGACGGTTACCGCCGCCAGCAGGGCGTCATCCGGTTCGGACAGCGACGCCGCCGGCGCTGCCAGCAGCCGAGACAGCAGGTCCGGCAGGGCTATGCCCCAGTCACGCACCGGCGTCCGACCGGTGATCAGCAGGCTGCCGCCTTGCTCGCGGGTCCGATTGAACAGGTGGAACAGCGCGGTCTCGTCCCCGATGTGGCCGTTGACGTCGAGGCAGACGGCGCCCGGCTGACCGCTTTCGCGCAGATGGGTATCCACCGTTCCACCCTCGTCCCAAGCCGCACCGGCGCGCTGTTGCCAGACGCGGGCCAGGTGGGTCTTGCCGCTGCCGGGCGGACCGTACAGCACCATGCAGGGATAGGGCCATTCCGGCCAGCGGTCGATCCAGCCGACCGCGTCCCGGTTGCAGGACGCGACGAGAAAGTCCTCGCGGCCCATGGCCGGCCGGGCTGGAAGGTCGAACGCGAGCTGCATGGTCAGCGGCGCGGCGACACGTACCAGTCCCCGTCGCGCTGCGCCAGGTCGAGGCCGTACTGGACCATGGCGGCGGTCAATTGCTCCGGGGGCACGGTTGCGGTCATGGACAGCAGCGCCCGGTGGCTGGCGAGGCTGACGATGAGCGGATCCTTGATGATGGACGCCTGTTTCAGCCGCTCCTTGACGGTAATCAGCTCCTTCAGCGACGACAGGTCGAGAATGGCGAGGATCGGCGTTTTCACCTGGCCGGCCATGGCGTTGCGCTTCCAGCTATAGGTCAGGTTGTCGCCGACGTCGCGGGCGGCCCGGATCAGCATGGCATCGACCGTCTCACCCGCCAACTGGGCGACCTCGATACTGCTGCTCTGCTCGCCGGCGACACCGTACTGGCGGATGCTCACCGTCAGCTTGGCCTGGCCGCCGCCGCCGCGCAGCGTGGCGACCGGCACGACGACCTCGCTGGTGCCGTAACGCCGGCCCAGCGCCTCGACCCATGGTCCACCGCCCTGCATCACCTCGCCGACGCCGGGACCCATGCCGAGGTCGCCGGCGCGCGGCAGGGTCAGCGACAGCAGGTTTTCCTGCCAGTCCTGGCGCGCCCAGGCGTTCCACCAGGCATTCGACGCACTGATCTGCGGTCCACCGCTGTCGAATACCGGCAGCACGATGATGGGATTGGCCGGCGCTTCGGCGAACGGGATATTGTAGCGGCCGAGCAGCGAGCGGATGCCGCCGGGACTGAACGCGACGGTCACCTTGCCGATATAGCGCGTGCTCGAGTAGCGCTCTTCGTCGAATTGCAGGCTCTGCACCAGCCGCGACACGCTGTTGCCGTCGAGTCTCGGCAGCCTGCCCCGGTCCTCCTTCAGCGTCATGCGGCGCAGCAGCAGGTCGAGCGCGCGGGACTGGGCTTCGCCGATGGCGATGTTGCGCGCGCCGGCTGCCGTATCGGCGGTGACGTCGACCGGGACTTGCCTGACCTCGAATGAATTGAAATACGTGGCGGCGCGGACCGACCCGCCTCCCATGATGACGCCCACGCACAGCAGGATGGCGGCGACGGCGACAGATTTTGGGCGCATGCCCCCTCCGAAAATTCCCATGGGCGTACTATACCAAGGCTGGCCCAAGCGCCCCACAGAATATGGGAGTCGATTTCTCGCCTACAAATCCTTAAGTTCCCGCCGAAACAGCCCCGGAAATGCCGTGACACGCAACATCGAGCCGCTCAGCTACAAGACCGCCGGCGTCGACATCGACGCGGGCAATGCGCTGGTCGACCGCATCAAGCCGCTGGCCGCTTCCACGCGCCGCGCCGGCTCGAACCCGGATCTCGGCGGCTTCGGCGGGTTCTTCGACCTGAAGCAGGCCGGTTACAAGGATCCCATCCTGGTTGCCTGCAACGACGGCGTCGGCACCAAGCTGAAGGTGGCCATCGACAGCAACCGGCACGACACCGTCGGCATCGATCTGGTCGCCATGAGCGTCAATGACCTGGTGGTCCAGGGCGCCGAGCCGCTGTTGTTCCTCGACTATTTCGCCACCGGCAAGCTCGACGTGGAGGCGGCCGCCGCCGTCATCGCCGGCATCGCCGAAGGCTGCCGCCAGGCTGGCTGCGCCCTGATCGGCGGCGAGACCGCCGAGATGCCCGGCATGTATGCGGGCGATGACTACGACCTCGCGGGCTTCGCCGTCGGCGCCGTCGAGCGCGGCCAGCAGCTCACCGGCCTGGCCGTCTCGGCCGGAGATCTCGTCTTAGGATTGGCCTCCACGGGATTGCATTCAAATGGCTTTTCTCTCGCCCGTAAGGTGGTCGAACGGAGCGGACTGTCCTATGCCGATCCGGCGCCGTTCGACACGTCGCGGTCGCTCGGCGAGGCGCTGCTGACGCCGACGCGCATCTATGTGAAGAGCTGTCTCGCCGCGGTACGTCAGGGCACGGTCCACGCCCTTGCCCACATCACCGGCGGCGGCCTGGTCGAGAACCTGCCGCGGGTGCTGCCCAAGACGCTGTGCGCGGAGCTCGAGCAGAAGAGCTGGCCGCGTCCCGCCGTGTTCGGTTGGCTGCAGCACGAGGGCAACGTGCCCGAGGACGACATGGTGCGCACCTTCAACTGTGGCATCGGCATGGCCGTCGTCGTCCCCGCCGACAAGGCGGATGCGGCCGCCGCGATCTTCGAGGCCAATGGCGAAACCGTGTTCCGCATCGGCCGCATCCGCGAGCGCAAGGACGGCGAACCCGCCGTCAGCCTGATCTAGTCGCCGTGCGCTTCGCCACCCTGATCTCCGGCCGTGGCAGCAACATGCAGGCACTGCTCGAAGCCTGCGCCGCGCCGGGGCACCCCGCTACGCCCGCCATCGTCATCTCCAACAAGGCGGACGCCGCTGGTCTGGATGTTGCCCGCTCCCATGGCGTGCCAACGCAGGTCATTAGCCACAGGGATTATCCGTCGCGCCACGATTTCGATGAGGCGCTGCACCGGGCCATCGTCGACAGCGGCGCCGAATTGATCTGCCTGGCCGGCTTCATGCGGCTTCTGGAGGCCGACTTCGTCAACCGCTGGCGCGACCGCATCCTCAACATCCACCCGTCGCTGCTGCCCGCCTATCGCGGCCTGCACACCCACCAGCGGGTGCTGGAGGATGGCGTGAGGTTTTCCGGCTGCACCGTGCATTTCGTGCGTCCCGAGATGGACGAAGGCCCCATTGTCTTCCAGGCCTGCGTCCCGGTCCGCGACGGCGACACCGAGGACAGCCTGGCCGGGCGCGTGCTGGCGTGGGAGCACAAGCTCTATCCCCTCGCCCTGCGGTTGATGGCCGAGGGCAAGCTGCGGGTCGAAGGCAACACGGTCCACATCGACGCGCCGCTGGCGCTGCAGGACGGACTGATGAATCCGTGTCCCGAGCCTGGCTGAGGGTTTACGCCGGGATCAGCCGACGATTTCGATGCCGCTGAAGAAATAGGCGATCTCGATCGCCGCGTTCTCGAGCGAATCCGAGCCGTGGGCCGAGTTGGCTTCGATGGATTCGGCGAAGGTCTTGCGGATGGTGCCCTCGGCGGCATTGGCCGGGTTGGTGGCGCCCATCACGTCGCGGTTCTTCTGCACCGCATTCTCGCCTTCCAGCACCTGGACCACGACCGGGCCGGAGATCATGAAGGTCACCAGGTCGTTGAAGAACGGACGCTCGCGGTGCACGGCGTAGAAGCCTTCGGCCTGGGCACGGCTGAGCTGGATGCGCTTCTGCGCGACGATGCGCAGGCCGGCGCCTTCCAGCAGGGTATTGATCTTGCCGGTCAGGTTGCGGCGGGTCGCGTCGGGCTTCAGGATCGACAGGGTGCGTTCGGTAGCCATGATGTTCTTACCTTATGGGGACACGCTCGGCGGCTTCTTAGCCGCATCGTCTGTCATGGGCAACCGAAGATTTGGCGACTCCCGCCGCAGGATCAGGCCTTCTTCTCCCAGCGGCCGTTCTCGTCCTGCTGCCAGTAGACGACCTGATGGCCGGCGCCCTTGTAGTGACGCCAGCGGTCCCTCGCCGCCTGCTTGGACGGCTCGCTGTCGTTGAACAGGTCGAGGCACCGGCTGAATTCGCCGACATAGGCGGGAATGCGCTCGTCGACCACGACCAGGATGGCCGCGCCGTTCGGGTTTTCCTCGGCGGTGGTCAGGAAGATCGGCTGATCTTTGGACAGGCCGTCGCGGGCCGCGCCGTGCGGCAGGAACGAGTCCGCGCTGTAGGTCCAGAGCTGGCTGTTCAGCGCCTCGACCCGCTCGTCGGTTTCGGCCAGCACCACCGCGCGCTGGCTGGAGGCGATGACGCGCTCCAGCAGCTTCGGCAGCGCGTCTTCCAGCCGGCGGTAGAGATGGTAGAAGCTGACCTCTGTCACCGTCCCCTATTTGCCTTCGTAGTGGTCCGCGACGAGGCGGTTGAGCAGGCGGATGCCGTAGCCGGTGCCGCCCTTGGGCACGATCGGGCTTTCCGAATCCGCCCAGGCCATGCCGGCGATGTCCAGATGCGCCCACGGCGTGCCGCGGCGGATGAAACGCTGCAGGAACTGGGCGGCGGTGATGCTGCCCGCCTTGCCGCCGGTGCCGACGTTTTTCATGTCGGCGATCGGCGAGTTGATCATCTTGTCGTAGGTGTCGTTGAGCGGCAGCCGCCAGACCTTCTCGCCTTCCGCCTCGCCCGCCGCCGACAGCATCCGGCACAGATCGTCGTCGTTGGAGAACATGCCGGCATATTCATTGCCCAGCGAGGTGATGATGGCGCCGGTCAGGGTCGCCAGGTCGACGATGAACTGGGGCTTGAACAGTTCCTGGCCGTAATGCAGCGCATCGGCCAGCACCAGCCGGCCTTCGGCGTCGGTGTTGATCACCTCGATGGTCTGGCCCGACATGGACGTCACCACGTCGCCGGGACGCTGCGCGGTGCTCGACGGCATGTTCTCGACCAGGCCGACGACGCCGATGGCGTGGACCTTGGCCTTGCGGCCGGCCAGCGCCTTCATCAGGCCGATGACGGCGCCCGCGCCGCCCATGTCCCACTTCATCATCTCCATGCCGGCGGCGGGCTTGATGGAGATGCCGCCGGTGTCGAAGGTGACGCCCTTGCCGACGAACATCACCGGGCCCTTCTTCGAACCCTTGTTGCCGTTCCATTCCATGACCACGAGCTGGCTTTCGCGGGCGCTTCCCTGCCCGACGCCCAGCAATGCGCCCATGCCCAGCTCGGCCATGCGGTCCTCGCCCAGCACGTCGACCTCGACGCCCAGCTTGGTCAGGGTCCGGCAGGCGTCGGCCAGGGTCTCCGGATAGATGATGTTGGCGGGCTCGCTGACCAGGTCGCGGGTGAGGAAGATGCCCTCGGCGATCTTTTCCAGCGGCTCGAACGCCTTCTTGGCGCCCTTCGGGTCGTCGGTGACGACCACCAGCCGCTTCACGCTCACGCGGGTATGGTTCTCGTTCTTCTTGGTGAAATATTTCTCGAACGCATAGGACTTGAGCAGCGCGCCATAGGCCAGGTTGGCGGCGAAATCGGCCGCCGGCAAGGCCGCGCCCTCTAGCTCGTCCGCGAAGATCATCACCTGCTCCTCGCCCGTGGTCTTGTATTGGCCGAGCGCCGAGCCGCCAGCGGCCTGCGCGGCCGGCACGGTCACCGCCGACGCTTCGCCGAGGCCAGCGACCAGGATGCGGTTGGCGTCCACATTGGCCGGCGCCAGGATCTCGAAGGACTTGCCCTTGTCGCCCTTGGTGCGCGAGCCGTCCATGCCGCGCCTGATGGCGCCGCCCGTGCGTGCGTCGAACGCTTCGGCGCTGGGCGAGAGCGTCTTGCCCTTCAGGGCGAAGACCACCAGCGCGCCGGAAGTCTGATTTCGATCGTCGGTGAAAGAAATGCGCATCGGGAACTCTTACCTTGTGATTCAGGTACTTCGTTGTCAGGGGGGATTCCGGTCAGCGGATGTTCCCGTCCGGTTGCATCTTAGCCATCGGCATCGAAATTGAAAGGGAGCACCAGTGGCGCGCGGCAAGGCTTTCAATCCAGTAGCTTCCGGCTGGACGAACGTGTAGTTACCGGCCACGATGACCCTGTCCCATAAGGATCACCTCACCTGCCTGCCCGTTGGACCCCGTTGATGGCCTGGCTCGATATATTGCGGCGGATGGCGGTGCTGGGCGTCCTTGCCGGCGCCGGCCACGCGCTGCCGGCCGAGGCGCAGACCACGGCCGCCCCCGAAGAGCCCAAGAAGGCCGTCTGGGCCGCCGACGAGATCATCGTCGATGACAAGGGCGACGTGATCACAGGCAGGGGCAACGTCGAGATCACCTATGAGGACAACACCCTCCACGCCGACGAGATCGTCTACGATCGCACCACCGACAAGGCCGTGGCCCACGGCCATATAAGGCTGGTCGACAAGAGCGGCAACGTCTCGACCGGCACGTCGCTGGAGTTGACCGGCGACCTCAAGAGCGGCGTGGTGCAGGGCATGTACGTGCTGTTCAAGGACGGCGAACGGCTGGCGGCGAATTCGGGCCAGCGCGTCGGTGGCGACAAGAACATCCTCGACCATGCCGTCTATTCGGCCTGCGACATCTGCGAGGACGAGCCGGACAAGGCGCCGCTTTGGCAGATCAAGGCGATCAAGGTCGTCCACGACGAGAAGAAGAAGACGCTGACCTACCATCACGCCACGCTGGAGTTGATGGGCCTGCCGCTGATTTACACGCCCTGGCTGCGGCATCCCGACGCCAGCGTGAAGCGCGCCAGCGGCTTCCTGTCGCCCGATTTCGGCACGTCCTCGGTGCTGGGCTTCACCACCGAGCTTCCCTACTTCTGGAATATCGCGCCGAACAAGGACATGACGATCACGCCCATGTTCACCACGGGCGAGCGCGCCGTGCTGAAAATGGAATACCGCCAGCGGACCAGGACCGGCCAGTTCTCGCTCGACGGCAGCGGTACCTATGTCAGCAAGCGCGACAACAACAACAACGAGATTCCGGGCGACGAATTCCGCGGCCACATCTTCGGCAACGGCCAGTTCCAGATCAACAAGGACTGGCGCTGGGGCTTCGATCTGGCGTTGGCATCGGACGACACCTATCTGCGCCGCTACGACATCTCGCGCGCCGACAGCCTGATCAACCACCTGTACCTGGAACGGTTCTGGCAGCAGAGCTACCTGCATATCGGCACCTACGCGTTCCAGGGCCTGCGCGAGGAGGACATGGGCGGCACCACGCCGATCGCCCTGCCCCTGATCCAGTACAATTTCGTCGGCAAGCCGGGCTGGCTGGGCGGCCATTTCAGCGCCGACGCCAGCATGTCCATGCTGACCCGCACCGACAGCGCCGATACCGGCCGCATCTCGCTGGACGGACGCTACGAGGTGCCGTTCACCTCGGCGCTGGGCGACATCTACAAGCTGACCGTCGGCATGCGCGCCGACAGCTATTACCTGCATGGCTGGGAAGACCCGTCGGCGGACGACCTGGTCGCCCAGCCCGACGTGCTGACCGGCAGCGATTTCGAAGGGCGGTATGTCCCCTATGCCGCGCTGGAATGGCGTTTCCCGTTCATCCGCTATGGCGCGACGTCGCACCAGATCATCGAACCCATGGTCACGGTGGTGTCGAGCCCGGCGCACGCCAACAACGACGAGATTCCGAACGAGGACAGCCAGGCCTTCGACCTGGACACGTCCAACCTGTTCGCCATCGACCGCTTTCCCGGATCGGATCGCTGGGAAGGCGGCACCCGCATCGCCTACGGCATGCGCTATCGCTATTACGGCGACAACGGCGTCAAGGCCTCGCTGACCCTGGGCGAAAGCTACCGGTTCAACCGGGACTTCAGCCTGCCCGCCGATTCCGGCCTGCGCGAGCGCACCTCGGACGTGGTGATGACCGCCATGCTCGGCATTCCGGGCTTCTTCGACTATTACCACCGCCTGCGCTTCGACGACGACGGCTTCAACCTGGTGCGCAACGAGGGCCTGGTGGTGTTCGGCCCGACCGACTACCGGTTCGCGCTGGGCTATACCGACATCAAGCGCAACGGCTTCGACCCGACGCTGCCGGACCGCAAGGAGATACGCACCGCCGCCAACGTCAGGCTGTCAAAGTACTGGACGATGAACGCCGATTTCGCCTACGACTTCGAGCGCGGCGGTGGTGCCTTGACGGCGGGTGGCGGCTTCACGTACGAAGATGAATGTTTCCGGCTCCGGCTGCGGGCGCGCCGGGACTTTACGGATGACCGGGACGTGCGGCCGTCGACGTCGGTGGGCTTCCAGCTTATCTTCAAGGTGGTGAGCGACCCGGCGAAGAAGGACGAGGATCTTCAGGATCTCCCCTTCAGTCCCACGTTCGGGAATAAATCGAAGTACTACAGGAAAACGGTGAACGGACTAGAATGACCTCGCGTATCAATACGTTAGCCGGAATTCTGCTGCTGCTCGCCGGAGCGGCCGGCACCGCATACGCCCAGTCGCAGAGCGACGTCCAGCGCATCGTCGCGGTCGTCAACGACGAGCTCATTTCCGAGTACGACGTCAAGGAGAGGATGCAGCTGATCACCTCCACGACGGGCGCCCTGCGCAACCAGGAGGAATACGACCAGCTGCGCAAGACCGTCGTCCAGTTGCTGGTCGACGAGAAGCTGCAGCTCCAGGAGGCCAAGGAGCAGAAGATCAACATCACCGACGCCGAGGTGCAGGCGCGGTTCAACGAAATGGCCGCGCGCAACAACATCTCCGCCGCCCAGTTCACCCAGGAGCTGTCGCGCATGGGCGCCAGCAAGGACATGATCATGCGGCAGGTGAAGGCCGGCCTTGCCTGGGAAGAGGTGATCAACGCCCGGCTGCGGCCGTTCCTCGCCATCGGCGACAGCGAGGTGACGGCGTATCTCGACAATCTGAAGAACAACAAGGGCCAGCCCGAATACCGCATCGGCGAAATCTTCCTCGCCGTCGACTCGCCCGACAAGGACGCCGAGGCCCGGCAGACCGCCGACCGGCTGGTCCGCCAGATCCGCGAGGGCGCCGAATTCGGCGCCGTGGCGCGCCAGTTCTCGGACGTGGCGACCGGCGCCGTCGGCGGCGACACCGGCTGGGTGATCGGCGACCACATCAATCCCGACATCAAGAGCACCGTCCTGAAGCTGCAGGAAGGCCAGGTTTCCGATCCGATCCGCACCACCGCCGGCTACTACATCGTCACCCTCGCCGACCAGCGCCAGGTGCTGAGCGCCGATCCGGACGACACCCAGATCGAGCTGCAGCAGATCATCGTCAAGACCGGCGCAGACCCCGCCGCCCAGAGCCAGCGCCTCGCGGCGCAGGCGGCCACCTTGAAGGAATGCAGCGGCGTCCCCCAGCTCGCCAGCACCATGGGCGCCACCGACACCGGCAGCCTCGGCACCGTCCGCCTGGGCGACCTGCCGCCGCCGGTGAAAAAGGCGATCCGTCCGCTCGACGTGGGCCAGGCCAGTGAGCCGGTCCGCACCGGCACCGATTTCCGCGTGCTGGTGGTCTGCGGCAAGAAGACCGCCGACGTGAAGGAGCCGAGCCCGGCCGAGATCGAGGACTTCCTCAGCAACCAGCGCCTTGCGATGATGGCGCGGCGCTATCTCCGCGACCTGCGCCGTGACGCGATCATCGACTACAAGTAGACGCATCCCGCCGCTCGCGCTCACCATGGGTGAGCCTTCGGGGATCGGCCCCGACATATCCCTCGCCGCCTGGCTGCGCCGCGACACGGCGAAGGTGCCGCCGTTCTTCCTGCTCGCCTGCCCCGGCCTGATCCGCCAGCGGGCCCGGATGCTGGGCCTGGACGTACCGATCCGCGAGATCGCCGCCCCGCATGAAGCCGCTTCGGTTTTCCCCGACGCCCTGCCCGTGCTGCCTCTCGGCCGTTCGGTGCAGGCAAAGCCCGGCAGGCCGGATCCGGCCAACGCGAAGGCGGTACTCGACTCCATCGAGACGGCGACAGAACTGTTCACCCAGGGTGCGGCCTCCGCCATCGTCACCAACCCGATCCAGAAGGCGACCCTCTACGAGGCAGGATTCGAGCATCCCGGCCACACCGAGTTCTTCGAGTTCCTGGCCGGCCACTTCGCCTTCGCCGTGATGATGCTCGCCGTGCCTGGCTTGCGCGTCGTGCCTGTGACGGTCCACAAACCGCTGGCGGCAGTGCCGAAGGCGCTGACCACGGACCTGATCGTCAGGACCGGCCGGACCGTCGCGGCCTCGCTGAAGGACGATTTTGGCATCGCCGCCCCGCGCCTCGCCGTCGCCGGCCTGAACCCGCATGCGGGCGAAGCCGGCACCATCGGCCGCGAGGAAATCGAGATCATCGCCCCGGCCGTCGCGGCGCTGCGCGCCGAAGGCATCGACGTCAGCGGCCCGCGTCCGGCCGACACGCTGTTTCACAGGGAGGCGCGCGCCGGCTATGACGCCGCGCTGTGCATGTACCACGATCAGGCGCTGATCCCGCTCAAGACCATCAATTTCCACGAGGGCGTCAACGTCACCATCGGCCTGCCCTTCGTGCGCACCTCGCCCGACCACGGCACCGCCCTCGACATCGCCGGCACCGGCAAGGCCGATCCGCGCAGCCTGATCGCCGCGCTGAAGCTGGGCCGCGACATCGCCCGCGCCCGCCGCCGGATAAGCGCATGAGCCTGCCGCCTTTACGCGACGTCATCGCCCGCTACGGCCTCGCGGCGAAGAAGTCGCTGGGCCAGAACTTCCTGCTCGACCTGAACCTGACCGCGCGCATCGCCCGGGGTGCCGGCGTCGGGCCGGACTCGGTGGTCTATGAGGTCGGCCCCGGACCCGGCGGCCTGACCCGCGCGCTGCTGGAAGCCGGCGCGACGGTGATCGCCGTCGAGAAAGACGACCGCTGCATCGAGGCGCTGGCCGAGGTGCAGGCCGCTTATCCCGGCCGGCTACAGGTCGTGCCCGCCGATGCGCTCAAGGTCGACGAGGCGGAACTGCTGGGCGGCGCCACGGCGCAGGTGGTGGCCAACCTGCCCTACAACGTGTCGACCGTGCTGCTCGCCAAATGGCTGACGTCGGAGACCTGGCCGCCGTTCTTCTCCAGCCTGACCCTGATGTTCCAGCGCGAGGTGGCCGACCGGATCGCCGCCCCGCCCGGCGGCAAGGAATATGGCCGCCTGTCCGTGCTCAGCCAGTGGCGCACGTTGCCCAAGCGACTGTTCGACATTCCGCCGTCGGCCTTCGTGCCACAGCCCAAGATCACCTCGTCGGTGGTGCATTTCAGCGTGTTGAAGGAGCCGGTCGCGCCGGCCGAGCTGCGCGACCTGAAGACGGTGGTCGACGCGGCGTTCAACCAGCGCCGGAAAATGCTGCGGTCGAGCCTGAAGGGGTTGGGAGTCGATACGGAACGGCTGCTGGCGGAGGCCGGAATTGAGCCCACATTGCGAGCCGAGGTGCTGTCGGTGGAGCAGTTCTGCGCGCTGGCGCGGGCGCTGAACGCCATCCTGCAAGCGAAGCCGGCTTGTTCTACCTAAAGCAGCCAGGCTGAAACCGACCCTTAGTGGACGTACGATTGCCCGTTCATCTTCGACCCACATAGTGAACTATCCATAGACCGCCCACTTAGCCCCGCCGACAAGCCAGCCAACAACCCAGAAGCCAAGAAACCGTATAAACCATCTGCGGGTGAGCACCTTCCGCGTCGGGTCCTGCGGCTTGTACCAGTGATAAGCCCAGGGAAAAAAGCTGATTGCGCAGCCAAGCCACGCCAGAATGAATAGCCCGTCAAAAGCGGTGCTGCCCCAATGCATGCCTCGATTCTAGCACTGCCGGCAGGCGGTTCCGAGGGGCTATGGACGGGTCTAGCCGCCTGTCGGAAACGACCCATTGCGGACATGGAGCGCCTTCCTCGGTGTCGTGTTGAGGGGTTCAAGGCCCACCTTCTACGCCCGGTGCCACCGCGAACCCCTCGGGCCGACCCTGACCCGCAAGCTCATCGATTTCGTCGTTGAAAATCATGAGGTTTTTGTCGAATTGCCAACCGTTCATCCCCTGATCAGCTTGGTAAACACCGTTGCTGGCAAGCAAGACGCGAAACCTCTGGCCAGGTATCAGGATCGCTATGTCGCAGGACGTCGTGTAAGCGACGGTAATCTCATCTCCCACGACATCACCCTTCCATTTTCGTAGAATCCTGAGATAAGCGACGGGAGCTTGCATGTCCTCTGCTGTCGCGCTGGAGGTCTCTGCCCCGCTCTGCATTGCCGTGATTACTTCAGCATCCATAACCACAGCTGCACGATCGAATGCCTCCCGGGCGAACTGTCGAACTTCCCTCTCGGAATAATTGTCAGGGGGAAATTTACATGCGTTGGCCGGACCAGAAATTAGAAGTCCGCTGGTCGTCAGAAGGCCTAATAACAGTAGAACTGGTGGCCTGATACTGCGCATCCAGCAAGGCTGTCAGCCCGCGATAACGAAGGCAAGTGCTTCCTACCGCCACGTCCGCTTTCCACCCCTTGTTGCCCTTCTGGCCGACTGCCAACACTCCCAAAAGCAGACATTGGGGGCCACATGCCGGAACATCCTGCATGGGATACGCAGATGAAGGAGGCGTTCAATCCACCCCGCGCAAGCGGTTGACGAACTCGGCCATGCCGACCTGTCGCTCGCGGCGGGCGCGCTCGGCGGCCAGGATGGCCTTAACCTTCGCCAGGCTTTCTTCGACGTCCACGTTCACCACCACATAGTCGTATTCGGCCCAGTGGCTCATTTCCTCGGATGCCTTCGCCATGCGGGCGGCGACTACCTCGTCGCTATCCTGCGCGCGGGTCCGCAGGCGTTTTTCCAGCTCCTCGGTCGAGGGCGGCAGGATGAAGATGCGCACCACGTCGGTGCGGGCCTTGCCGGACAGCTGCTGGGTGCCCTGCCAGTCGATGTCGAACAGCACGTCCCTGCCCGCCTCCAGCGCCGCGAACACCGGCTGGCTGGGCGTGCCATACATGTTGCCGAACACCCGCGCATGCTCCAGCAGCGCGCCCTCCTCGACCATCCGGTCGAACCGGGCGTGGTCGACGAAATAATAGTCCTTGCCCTCAACTTCCCCCGGGCGCGGCGGACGCGTGGTCACCGACACCGACATCGTAATGTCCGGGTCCTGGTCCAGCAGCAGGCGCGAGATCGTCGTCTTGCCCGCGCCCGAGGGCGAGGACAGCACCAGCATCAGGCCGCGCCGTTGGATGCTCATTCGATGTTCGCCACCTGCTCGCGCAGCTGGTCGATCACCGCCTTGAGGTCGAGGCCGATGCGCGACAGCGCCGGATCCGACGACTTGGAGCACACGGTGTTGGCCTCGCGCCCGAATTCCTGGGACAGGAAGTCCAGCTTGCGGCCGGCCGGCCCGCCGTTGTCCAGCAGCTCGGTGGCGGCGAGCACATGGGCGCCCAGCCGGTCCAGCTCCTCGCGGACGTCGGCCTTGACGGCCATGTAGGCGGCTTCCTGTGCCAGCCGGTCCTGGTCGATCGGCACGCTCGAGCCGCTCAGCAGGTCGGAAATCTGCTTGTGGAGCTTTTCGCGCATGGCGCCCGGCTGCTGCGACGGCACGGCGCGCGCCAGCGCGACCAGTTCGCCGATGGTGCGGATCTCGTCATGCAGCACCGTGGCCATGCGGGCGCCCTCGCCGCGGCGCATGGCGACAACGCCGCGCAGCGCCTCGGCCAGGCCGGCGAGAAGGATTCTGTCGCGTTCGGCGACCTGCTCCTCGGTGAGCGTGGTGTCCTTCACCTCGATCACGCCGCGCAACTCCAGCAGTTCCTCGATGCGCGGCTTCTTCAAGCCGTGGCGCTTGGCGGCGGCCTTGGCGGCATCGACCAGGCTGTCGAGCACCTGGTTGTTCACATGGACGCCGGCATTGGCGTTGACCCGGTCGAACGTCAGCACGCAGTTCACATTGCCGCGCGTGAGATGCTCGGCCATCATCGCCCGGGCCGGAATATCCAGGCTTTCAAGGCCCTGGGGCAGCCGCATGCGCACATCGAGACCCTTGCCGTTGACGCTTTTGACCTCCCACACCCAGCGATACTCTTGCCACGCGCCGTCGAGGCGGGCGAAACCGGTCATGCTGGCGATGGCCATGGGGTCTCCTGGGTCGTTTCGGTGGGCGCGAACTATATCGCCCTATAACGATTGCCGTCGATGAAAAACCCGAAATCCATCCTGATTACCGGTGCTTCGAGCGGAATCGGCGAGGCGCTGGCGCTCCGTTACGCGGCGCCTCGCGTGACGCTTCATCTGTGCGGCCGGGACCGGCCGCGGCTCGATGATGTCGCTTCGCGATGCACCGAGAAAGGCGCGACTGTGTTGGCGGAGGTGATCGACGTCGCTGACGAGGGAGCCACACGCGACTGGACCGAGCGTTGCGACGCCATCCATCCGCTCGACCTGGTGATCGCCAACGCCGGTGTCGGGATCGGCCAGAGCGAAGGCACGCTGGCGGGCGTCGCCGCGTTGACCTTCGCGGTCAACGTCGACGGCGTGTTCCATACCGTCCATCCCGCCGCCGAGATCATGCGCCGGCGCCGCCGTGGCCAGATCGCCATCGTCAGCTCGGTCGCCGGCTATCAGGGACTGGCGTCGACGCCGGCCTACTCGGCGTCGAAGGCGGCGGTGAAGGCCTATGGCGAGGCGTTGCGCGGCTATCTGGAGCCGGACGGCATCGAGGTGTGCGTAATCTGCCCCGGATTCGTCGCCAGCCGGATCACCGACCGCAACGACTTCGCCATGCCGTTCTTCATGCACGCCGACCGCGCCGCGCGCATCATCGAGCGCGGCCTGGCGCGCAACCGGGGCCGGATCACCTTCCCATGGCAGATGGTCATCGTCGCGCGGTTGCTGGTGAACCTGCCGATGTGGGCCGTCGACTGGACCGCGCGGCGCGCACCGCGGAAGTAGAATCTCGAAGCTTCTGCGGCCTGACCGACTAGCGGCCGGCGCCCTGACGTTCGAGCGCGCGCCAGTTCTGCACGTTGCGCTGGTGTTCGGCGTAGGACTTCGAGAACGCGTGGCCGCCGCTGCCGTCGGCGACGAAATACAGGTCTTCGGTTTCCATCGGGTTCAGCACGGCCTTTAGTGACTCGAGGCCCGGATTGGCGATGGGCGTCGGCGGCAGGCCGACGAACTTGTAGGTGTTGTAGGGCGTATCGCCCTGCAGTTCGGACAGCAGGATCGGCCGGCCCAGCTTCTCGCCGCCCTTGATGCCGTAGACGATGGTCGGGTCCGACTGCAGCGGCATGCCGGCGCGCAGCCGGTTGACGAACACGCCGGCGATGCGCGGCCGCTCGGCCGGCACGCCGGTTTCCTTCTCGACGATCGACGCGAGGATCAACGCCTGTTCCGGGGTCTGCAACGGCAGGTTGGGCGCCCGCTTTTCCCACAGCGTGGCCAGGTTCCGGTCCATGGCGGCGCGCATCCGCGCCACGATGCCGGCGCGGCTGTCGCCAAGGCTGAAATGGTAGGTTTCCGGCAGCAGGCGGCCTTCCGGCGGCAGCGGCCCGGGATCGCCGTCGAGCGCTGGTTCGGCACGGATCAGCGCGTCCACCTGCCGGACGCTGAGGCCTTCGGCGACGGTGAAGCGCCGCACCACGGTCTTGCCCGATCGCAGCAGGTCCAGCACGCCGCGCATGGTCGACCCGGGCGGGATCCGGTACTCGCCCGCCTTCAGCTTGCGGTCGGCGCCGGTGATCTTGGAAGCGACGAGGAACAGCGTGGTGCTGTCGATGACGCCCGCCTCCCTCAGCACCGCCGCCGCGCCGCGCACGCCGGAACCCTTGGGAATGACCACGGTGATCTCGGACGCCGGCCCCCTGACCGACTGGATCATCCAGAGGCTGTACCCCCCGATGCCGGCAATGGCGAGCACGAGCAGCAGGAAAAGCAGCGCCAGCCAACGGCTAAGCCGCCGAGGTTTCGGCCCCGGCTGTTCAAGCGGTGTCTGGAAGGGCCCGGCAGCGGTCGTCGGTTCGTCCGCCATGGGCCGCCGTCAGGTGAACTTCTTGAAGATCACGCTGGCGTTGGTGCCGCCGAAGCCGAACGAGTTCGACATCACGGCGCGAACCGGCCGCTCCTTGGCTTTGTGCGGCACCAGATCCATGCCCATGCAGTTCTCGGACGGGTTGTCCAGGTTCAGCGTGGGCGGCACCACCTGATCGCGCATGGCGAGCAGGCAGAAGATCGCCTCGACCGCGCCGGCGGCGCCGAGCAGATGGCCGATGGAGGATTTCGTCGACGACATGGACAGCCGGTTGGCGGATGCGCCGAACAGCCGGCGCACGGCGCCCAGCTCGATCTCGTCGCCCAGCGGCGTCGAGGTGCCGTGCGCGTTGACGTAGTCGATCTCGTCGAGGCCCAGGCCCGAGCGCTTCAGCGCCGCCTGCATGGCGCGGAACGCGCCATCGCCTTCCGGCGACGGGGCGGTGATGTGGTAGGCGTCGCCCGACATGCCGTAGCCGACGATCTCGCCATAGATCTTGGCGCCGCGCGCCTTGGCGTGCTCGAGCTCTTCCAGGATGACGATGCCGGCCCCCTCGCCCATGACGAAGCCGTCGCGGTCCCGGTCATAGGGGCGCGAGGCCTTGGTGGGCTGGTCGTTGAACTGTGTCGACAGCGCCTTGGCCTGGCTGAACCCGGCCATGCCGATGCGGCAGATCGCCGCTTCCGCGCCGCCCGCCACCATCACGTCGGCGTCGTCCAGCATGATCAGCCGGGCGGCGTCGCCGATGGCGTGCGCACCCGACGAACAGGCGGTGACCACCGCGTGGTTCGGACCCTTGAAGCCGTGCTTGATCTGGATCTGGCCCGAGACAAGGTTGATCAGGCGGCCGGAGATGAAGAACGGGCTGACGCGGCGCGGCCCCTTCTCGTTCAGCGTGGTCACGGCCTCCTCGATGCCCGGCAGGCCGCCGATGCCCGATCCGATCATACAGCCGGTGCGGATGCGCTCCTGCTCGTCGGTCGGATGCCAGCCGGCGTCCTCGAGGGCGATGTCCGCGGCGGCGACGCCGAACAGGATGAAGTCATCGACCTTGCGCTGTTCCTTCGGCTCCATCCACTGGTCCGGATTGAACGAGCCGTCGGTGCCGTCGCCAAGCGGCACGTCGCACGCGATCTTCGCCGCGTAGTCCGTCGTGTCGAATTTGGTGATGGCACGGGCGCCCGACTGACCTTCGATCAGCCGGCGCCAAGGAATATCGATGCCCGCGCCCAAAGGCGTGACCAGCCCCAGGCCTGTGACCACTACTCGCCGCATCAACGCTGTCCGTTCCATTGCACCCGAGTAGGATTTAGCTCGCCTGCTCGATGAAATCGACCGCGTCCTTCACGGTGAGGATCTTCTCGGCGGCGTCGTCCGGAATTTCGATGCCGAACTCTTCCTCGAACGCCATGACCAGCTCGACGGTGTCCAGGCTGTCCGCGCCCAGATCGTCGATGAAGCTTGCGCCTTCGGTGACCTTGTCCTCGTCAACGCCCAGATGCTCGACCACGACCTTTTTCACGCGTTCAGCAACGTCGCTCATTTCAGTATTCCCTTGAAGGTTTGTCGTTAAACCGTTGAACACACTGCCAAAGATTCTGGCAGAATTTACCCGGCAGGTTACCGTTGGTTGCCGTGTCGTATCATAAATCCCTGACCTTTGCCAGCAACCTCAAATCATCGCCATGCCGCCGTTTACATGCAATGTCTGGCCCGTCACATAGCCTGCCTCATCGGAGGCGAGATAGACCACGGCGGCGGCGATGTCCGGTCCCGAACCCATGCGGCCCGCGGGGATGCGGCCGATCAGCGCCTCCCGCGCCGGGCCGGCGATGGCGTCGGTCATGGCGGTCTCGATGAAGCCCGGCGCAACGGCGTTGACCGTGATGTTGCGGCTCGCAACCTCCTGCGCCATGGACTTGGACATGCCGATCAGGCCGGCCTTCGACGCGGCGTAGTTCGCCTGCCCCGGATTGCCGGTGACGCCCACCACCGAGGTGATCGAGATGATGCGGCCGAACCGGCGCTTCATCATGCCGCGCAGTACGCCGCGCGACAGCTTGAAGGCGGCCTTGAGGTTGATGTCGATCACCGTGTCCCAGTCGTCGTCCTTGAGGCGCATGGCCAGGTTGTCGCGGGTGACGCCGGCATTGTTCACCAGGATGTCGACCTGGCCCATGGCGGCTTCCGCCTGGCCGATCAGCGCATCGACGGCGGCGCCGTCGCCCAGATTGCACGGCAGGATATGCACGCGCTCGCCCAGCGCGGCTGCCACTTCCTGCAGCGCGGCCTCGCGGGTGCCCGAGACGGCGACCGTGGCGCCCTGCGCGTGCAGCGCCTCGGCGATGGCGCGGCCGATGCCGCCGCTGGCGCCGGTCACAAGGGCCGTCTTGCCGGTAAGGTCGAACATCGGCTTCTCCTAGAGGGTCTTGAGCAACGCGTCGATCTCGTCGGGCGTTCCGGCGGCGCTGGCGGTCAACTCCTTGTTGATGCGCTTGGCCATGCCGGTCAGCGCCTTGCCCGCGCCCAGCTCGATCACCTCGGTGACGCCATTGGCGGCCATGTACTCGACGCATTCGCGCCAGCGGACCGAGCCGGTGACCTGCTCGACCAGCAGCTTGCGGATTTCATCCGGGTCCGACACCTGCGAGGCGGTGATGTTGGCGACCAGCGGCACGGCGGGCGCCTTGATGGCGACGGCGGCCAGCGCCTCGGCCATCTCCTCGGCGGCCGGCGCCATCAGCGCGCAATGGAACGGCGCGCTCACCGGCAGCAGCATGGAGCGGCGGGCGCCCTTCTCCTTGCCGATCTCGATGGCACGCTCGATGGCCTCGCGGTGACCGCTGATCACCACCTGTCCCGGCGCATTGTCGTTGGCGGCAGTGCAAACCTGGCCCTGCGCTGCCTCGGCGGCGATCTCGCGCGCCACGTCCAGGTCGACGCCGAGCAGTGCCGCCATGGCGCCGACGCCCACCGGCACGGCGCGCTGCATGGCCATGCCGCGGCGCTTCAGCAAGCGGGCGGTGTCGGCCAGGGTGAAGCTGCCGGCGGCGGCCAGCGCCGAATACTCGCCCAGCGAGTGGCCGGCGACGAAGCGCGCCTTCTGCGCCAGGTTCACGCCGGCTTCCTTCTCCAGGATGCGCATGACCGCCACGCTCACCGCCATCAGCGCCGGTTGGGCGTTCTCGGTCAGGATGAGCTGGTCCTCTGGTCCGCTGAACATCAGCTTCGACAGGCTCTGGCCCAGCGCCTCGTCGACTTCCTGGAACACCTCGCGCGCCGTGGCCGAAGCCTCCGCCAGCGCCTGGCCCATGCCGACGGCCTGGCTGCCCTGGCCGGGAAACGTGAATGCTCGGGTCATGTACATCCGATCCGTTGTTGCGGGTCCCCAAGAAGCGCGCCACAGATAACGCCTCTCCGGCTCGTGTCAAGCGCCCGACAGAGAATGCAGTCCACGCTTGTCAGAGGGAAGTTTTTCCGTATAGTGCGCGCCTTCGCTCCTTGCCGGTACATGCCGGCTATGCCTGTGCGGCCCGACGGCGGCAGGCAGTGTAACAGCCAGAAGGAGTCCATATGGCTTACTACGAGCACGTGCTGATCGCGCGGCAGGATATTTCCAGCCAGGCGGTCGACCAGCTGGCGGAAGAATTCGCCGGCATCATTACCGCCAACGGCGGTCAGGTCACCAAGACCGAGAACTGGGGCCTTCGGACCCTCGCCTACCGGATCAAGAAGAACCGGAAGGGCCACTACGTCATGATGAACATCGACGCCCCGCCCGCCGCGGTCGCCGAGATGGAGCGCCTCGAGAAGATCAACGAGGACATCGTGCGCGCCATGACCATCCGCGTCGAAGAGCTGGACGCCGAACCGTCGCCGGTTCTGCGTGTCCGCGACGACCGTGACGACCGCCGCGGCGGTCGTGAAGGAGGACGCTTCTAATGTCATCCGCAGCCCGTCCGCGCACCGCGCGCCGCCCGTTCTTCCGCCGCCGCAAGAGCTGCCCGTTCACCGGGCCGAACGCGCCGAAGATCGATTACAAGGATGTGAAGCTCCTGCAGCGCTACGTTTCCGAGCGCGGCAAGATCGTCCCCAGCCGCATCACGGCCGTCTCGGCCAAGAAGCAGCGTGAGCTTGCCCGCGCCATCAAGCGCGCCCGCAACATCGCCCTGCTTCCCTACGTCCTGCAATAGGAGAGCCCGATGCAAGTCGTACTGCTTGAGCGGGTCGAAAAACTCGGCCAGATGGGCGATGTCGTCACCGTAAAGGATGGCTTCGCCCGCAACTTCCTGCTGCCGAAGAAGAAGGCGCTGCGCGCCACCACCACCAACCTCGAGTCCTTCAAGGCGCGCCGCGCCCAGCTCGAGGCGTCGAACCTGGAGCGCCGTAAGGACGCCGAGGCCGTCGCCGAGAAGATGGAAGGCGCCCGTGTCGTCATCCTGCGCCAGGCCGGCGAGAGCGACCACCTCTACGGTTCGGTCAGCCCGCGCGACATCGCCGACGCGCTGAAGGAAGCCGGCTACACCGTCGAGCGGAACCAGGTCGACCTGGACCGTCCGATCAAGACCACCGGGCGCCACGAGATCCGCGTGTTCCTGCACCCGGAAGTCGCCATCACCGTGGCCGTTGTCGTCGCCCGTTCCGAGGCCGACGCCAGCAACATGGACCGCAAGCCCGAGGCCGCCGCCGCCGAGGACATGTTCGAGAGCGAGGAACTCGCCCGTCATGCCACCGACGACCTGGCCGAGGATGAGGCTGAAGAAGACGAATAGGTTTTTCTTAAGGAAGACGACCTGAACCATCGTCTCCAACAATAAAAACAAACAATAAGAAAACTGAGGAAACTCCCGAGGGGCGGCGCAAGCCGCCTTTCTTTTTGCCCACGCCGCATCGCCAACCAGCCCTTTCCGCTTGAGATGGCGCGGTTCCGCTGGCTACTGTTGGTCGATCGATCAAACGGGAGAAAACGATGGACTACCAGGTCGAGAAGGCCGGCGCCGAGCTGTCGCCGTCGCAGATTGCCGCCCAGTTGGCGTGCGCCAACGTGCTGACGGTCTTCATCCACCTGATCGACGAGAACAGGTCGCTCGAACTCGTAGACCTGTTCTCGGAAGATGGCGTCATGGAGGCAGTGCCCCATGCCTTCAACGGCCGCAAGCAGATCCGGGAGTTCCTGGCGTCGCGGGCCGGCGGTGCGCCAACCCGGCGCACGGTCCATGTGCTGTCCAATTCCGCTTTCCGGCACGTGTCGGATCGCGAGGTGCACTGTACCTCGGTGATGACCGTCTTTGCTTATGACGCGTCACAGTCGGCGGCCAACCTGATACCGGACTCGCTGTGCAAGCTGGAGGACAGGTTCGTGAAGGATCCGGACGGCGTCTGGCGGTTCGGCCATCACCGACGCAGTTTCATCGTCCAGAACGGCTGAGTCGCTTCACGAGAGAAACTCCCGAAAAGTTCGCTCGGCCGGTGAACCCGGGGTGCCTCGATGGCGTTTGAGTCCGGTTTCACCGTGTCCGCCACGGAACGCTGACCGATCACCTGTCCCCGTTTTTCCACACCTGTGGATAAATCCCCTGTGTAGGAAATCAAGTTCCTGATATGTTCACGAGACGGGGTGCCTGCGGTCATGCTCAATAGCGAGCCTTCCGCTCCAGCTAACCGAGGACAAGCGCCCATGCCGTCAGGATTCCAGGAAAGCGCCCAGCTTGCCGGCTTCGACTCGCCGCAGGGCTATGCAGGGCTGCCGCACAATCTGGAGGTCGAACAGGCGTTGATCGGCGCGATCCTCGTCAACAACGATGCCTCCAACCGGGTGTCGTTCCTGACGGCGGATCATTTCTTCGACCCGCTGCACCAGCGCATCTACGCCACGGCCATGCGGCTGATCGAGCGCGGCCAGCTGGCGATCCCCGCGACCCTGAAGACCTATCTGGAAGCAGACGCGGGCCTGAAGGAGGTCGGCGGGCCGCAATATCTTGCCCGGCTGGCCGCCGCCGCGACCTCGCTGCTCCATGCCGAGGAATATGGCCGGACGATCTACGACCTGTCGCTGCGCCGCCAGCTGATCCTGATCGGCGAGGAAACGGTACAGAACGCCACCGACGGCGATACCGAGAACCCGGCCATCCACCAGATCGAGCAGGTCGAGCAGAAGCTGTTCAACCTGGCCGAAAGCGGTCAGGCGGAAGAAGGTTTCAAGCCGTTTTCCCGTTCGCTGGGCGTCGCCATCGAGAACATCGAGGCGGCGCACAAGCGCGAGGGCAAGCTGACCGGGGTTTCCACCGGCATGCGCGCCTTGGACGAGTTGCTCGGCGGCCTGCACAGGTCGGACCTGATCATCCTCGCCGGCCGTCCGTCCATGGGAAAGACGGCGCTGGCCACCAACATCGCCTTCAACGCGGCGAGGCGCTGGCAACGCTCCAAAGTGGAAGGCGAGGATCCGGTGAAGGGCGGCGGCGCGGTGGTCGGCTTCTTCTCGCTGGAAATGTCGGCCGAGCAGCTGGCGGCCCGCATGCTGTCCGAGCAGGCCGACATTCCCTCGGAAAAACTGCGCCGTGGCGACATGACCTCCGACCAGTTCCGCGCCCTTGTCCGCGCGTCGCAGGAAATCGAGGACATCCCGCTGTTCATCGACGACACGCCCGCCCTGTCGATCGCCGGCGTGATGTCCCGCGCCCGGCGGCTGAAGCGGCAGCACAATCTGGGCATGGTGGTGATCGACTACCTGCAGCTTGCCCGCCCGTCCGGCCAGCAGAAGACCGAGAACCGGGTGCAGGAGGTTTCCGAAATCACTCGTGGACTCAAGGCCTTGGCAAAAACACTTAACGTTCCGGTGCTGGCCCTGTCGCAGCTCAGCCGCTCGGTCGAACAGCGCGAGGACAAACGGCCCCAGCTTGCCGACCTGCGCGAATCCGGCTCGATCGAGCAGGACGCCGACGTGGTCATGTTCGTCTACCGCGACGAGTACTATCACGAGCGCCGCCAGCCCGAGATGGGCACGCCCGCCCACCAGGAGTGGCTGGAGCGCGGCGAACGCATCCGCGGCGTGGCCGAGGTGATCATCGGCAAGCAGCGTCACGGCCCCACCGGCGTCGCGCGCTTGCACTTCACCAAGGAAACCACCAAGTTCGGCGATCTCGCGGAAATGGACCACTTGCCGGATCGTACGTTTTGACCACAGCCACCAATCCCGTCGCCAATATCGGCCGCGCCACGCTGGACTTCCTGGCCGACGTGGGCCGGATCTGCATCTTCGCCGCCCAGTCGCTGCTCGCGGTGTTCACGCCGCCCTTCTACCTCGCCAATCTTGGGCGACAGCTCCTGTCGGTGGGCTTCTATTCCCTGCCCGTCGTCGGCCTCACCGCCCTGTTCACCGGCGCGGTGCTGGCACAGCAGATCTATATCGGCACCGGCCGCTTCAACGCCGAATCCACGGTGCCGACCATCGTCGTGTTCGGCATCACCCGTGAACTGGGTCCGGTGATCGCCAGCCTGATGGTGGCCGGGCGCGTCGCCGCCGCCATGGCCGCTGAACTGGGCACCATGCGGGTGACCGAGCAGATTGACGCGCTCACCACCCTCGCGACCAATCCGTTCCGCTACCTGATCGCGCCGCGTGTCCTGGCGGCGACCCTGATGCTGCCGATCCTGGTGCTGATCGGCGACATCATCGGCGTCATGGGCGGCTGGCTGCTCTCGACCACCGTGCTGGGATACAATTCGGTCGGCTATCTGCAGCGCTCGATGGATTTCCTCGAGACCTGGGACGTGATTTCGGGCCTGATCAAGGCTGGTGTCTTCGGCTTCATCATCGCATTGATGGGCTGCTACCAGGGTTTCAACAGCAGCGGCGGCGCCCAGGGCGTGGGCCGGGCGACCACCAACGCAGTCGTATCGGCCTCGATCCTGATCCTGGCGGCCAACTACATCATCACCTCCATCGTGTTCACCGACTGATGGCCACGCCCAAGCTCAGCCTGCAGGACGTGCACAAGCGTTTCGGCAGCAAGGTCGTGCTCGACGGAGTCAGCCTCGACGTCTATCCCGGCGAATCGGTGGTCGTGATGGGCGGCTCCGGCACGGGCAAGTCGGTGATGCTGAAATGCGTGCTGGGCCTGATCCAGCCGGACAGCGGACGGATACTGCTCGACGGGAACGACATCACCCATGTTCATGGCCGCGAGCGTGAGCATCTGCTGCGCCGCTTCGGCATGTTGTTCCAGGGCGGCGCGCTGTTCGACAGCCTGCGGGTGTGGCGCAATGTCTCCTTCGGGCTGATTTCGGCCCAGCGGATGCGCAAGCGTGATGCGCGCGCCAGGGCCGTCGAGATCCTCGCCAAGGTCGGCCTCGGCCCGGAAGTGGGCGACCTGCGGCCCGCCGAGCTGTCGGGCGGCATGCAAAAGCGCGTGGCGCTGGCACGCGCCATCGCGACCAACCCGGAAATCATCTTCTTCGACGAGCCGACCGCCGGCCTCGATCCGATCATGGCGGATGTGATCAACAAGCTGATCATCGAACGGGTACGCGATCTGGGCGCGACCGCGCTCACCATCACCCACGACATGGCCAGCGCCCGCAAGATCGCCGATCGCATCGGCATGCTGCATGGCGGCAAGATCATCTGGATCGGTCCTGCCGCCGAGGTCGATCATTCCGGCAACCCCTATGTGGAGCAGTTCATCCACGGCCGCGCCGAAGGGCCGATCACCATGGCCGTGCGGAGGCAATAGGTGGCGAAGACTGCGGAAAACTTCGTCTGCCAGAACTGCGGCACGTTCTACCGCAAGTGGCAGGGCAAGTGCGACGGCTGCGGCGAATGGAACACCATCGTGCAGGAGATCGGCGCCGAGCCGATCCCGCGCGGCCTGACCATCGGCAAGGGCAACGTCATCGAGCTGACCGGCCTGACCGGCGAGACCGAGCAGGCGCCGCGCCTGATCACCGGCATCGCCGAGTTCGACCGGGCCTGCGGCGGCGGGTTGGTGCCCGGTTCGGCCCTGCTGGTCGGCGGCGATCCGGGCATCGGCAAGTCAACCATCCTGCTCCAGGCGGCCGCGCTCCTCGCCAAGCGCAATGTGGCCTGCGTCTACATCTCCGGCGAGGAAGCCGCCGCCCAGATCCGCTCGCGGGCGCTCAGGCTGGGACTGGCGGACTCGCCGCTCGAACTGGGATCCGAGACCAGCCTGCGCAACATCCTGACGACGCTGGAAACGCGCCGCCCGCAGGTGGTGGTGATCGATTCGATCCAGACCGTGTTCGCCGACAACGTGGAGTCCGCGCCCGGTTCGGTCAGCCAGGTGCGCGCCTGCGCCCAGGAACTGATCCGCTTCGCCAAGCGGCGCGGCTGCACGGTCATTCTGGTCGGCCACGTCACCAAGGACGGCCAGATCGCCGGTCCGCGCGTGCTCGAGCACATGGTCGACACGGTGTTGTATTTCGAGGGCGAGCGCGGCCACCAGTTCCGCATCCTGCGCGCGGTGAAGAACCGCTATGGCGGCACCGACGAGATCGGCGTGTTCGAGATGACCGACAAGGGTCTGGCCGAGGTGCCGAACCCGTCCGCCCTGTTCCTGACCAACCGCCGCGAGCCGGTGAGCGGCGCAGCCGTGTTCGCCGGCATTGAAGGCACACGCCCCGTGCTGGTCGAAATCCAGGCGCTCGTCGCGCCCTCGCCGCTCGCCACCCCGCGCCGCGCCGTGGTCGGTTGGGATACCGGCCGTCTTGCCATGGTGATGGCGGTGCTCGACGCCCGCTGCGGCCTGGGCTTCGGCGGGCACGACGTCTACCTCAACGTGGCCGGCGGCCTCCGGGTGAGCGAGCCGGCGGCCGACCTGGCGGTGGCCGCGGCGCTGATGTCGTCGCTGACCGACATCCCGGTGCCGGCGGAGACCGTGATCTTCGGCGAGATCAGCCTCGCCGGCGAGGTCCGGCCGGTGGCCCAGTCCGACGCGCGGCTGAAGGAGGCGGAGAAGCTGGGTTTCGTCCGCGCCTGGCTGCCGCAGTCGTCGAAGACCGCCAAGTCCAGCCTGGCTCTGACTGAGCTGGAAAAGCTGCAGGCCGTCAAAGACCTGTTCCTGTCCTGAGGGGTCCATGGAAAGCATCGCCACTCTCGATATCGTCATCGTCGCCGTGGTCGGCCTGTCGGCCATCATCGGCATGTACCGGGGCCTGGTTCGCGAGATTCTGTCGCTGGCGGCGTGGATCGGCGCGGGCTGGATCGCCCTCACCCTCTACGAGCCTGCCAAGGAACTGATCAAGCGCTGGATCGACGATCCGCAATGGGCGGGGGTCGTCGCCGGCGCGGGGCTGTTCGTACTGGCGCTGGTGGCGCTGCTGATCATCGCCGGCTACCTGTCGCGCAACACCAAGCGCGCCAGCCTGCTGGGGCCGGCGAACCGCATGCTCGGCGTCATCTTCGGCATTCTGCGCGGCGGCGTGGTCGTCGCGCTGGTCTATATCGCCGCGGTTCACATCACCGGTCTTTACGAGGATGAAGGCGCCGACGAGAAGGCAAATCCCAAATGGGTGGAAAGTTCGCGCCTGTTGCCCCATGTAAGGGCCGCGGCGCAGGTAATCGAACGCCTGGTGCCCGAGAAGATGCGGCCTGCCCCCAAGAAAAAACGGCAGGCCCCCCACGACGAATCGGAGGTGCTGTAGGTGCATTCGGGAACTGACAGGGTACGGGAATCGAGCTATACACCCGGACGACGGCAGATACCGAACCTGCTTGAGAGGCAACCGGCGGAGTCAGGGCCGAAGTGACGGTATCCACTAATCCATTTGACGACGACAAGCTGCACGAAGAGTGCGGCGTATTCGGCATCTACGGTCATCCGGATGCCGCCGCGCTGACCGTGCTGGGTCTGCACGCGCTGCAACACCGCGGCCAGGAAGCGGCCGGCGTCGTCAGCTATGACGGCAAGCAGTTCCATTCCGAGCGTGCGCTGGGCCTGGTGGGCGACACGCTGAGTTCGGAAAGCGTCATCGCCTCGCTCCCGGGCGACTCCGCCATCGGCCACAACCGGTATTCCACGTCGGGCGGCACCGTGCTGCGCAACGTGCAGCCGCTGTTCGCCGAACTGTCCGGCGGCGGCTTCGCGGTGGCGCATAACGGCAACCTGACCAACGCGATGACCCTGCGGCGCATGCTGGTCATCAAGGGCGCCATCTTCCAGGCCAGCTCCGATACCGAAGTGATCATCCACCTGGTGGCGCTGAGCCAGCAGCCGCGCCTCGTCGACCGGGTGGTCGATGCGCTGCGCCAGATCGAGGGCGCCTATTCGCTGGTGATCCTGACCCAGAAGAAGATGATCGGCATCCGCGACCCGCTCGGCATCCGCCCGCTGGTGCTGGGTGAGATGGAGGGCGGCGTGCCGGTGCTGGCGTCCGAATCCGTCGCCTTCGACATCATCGGCGCCAAATACGTCCGCGAGATCGAGCCGGGCGAGATGATCGTGTTCACCGAAAGCGGCATCCAGAGCCTGCATCCGTTCCCGCAGCAGAAGCCGCGTCCCTGCATCTTCGAGAACATCTACTTCTCGCGGCCGGACACCCTCACCCGCAGCGGCAGCGTCTACGAGATCCGCAAGCGCATCGGCGCCGAGTTGTCGCGCGAGATGCCGGTCGACGCCGACCTGGTGATCCCGGTCCCCGATTCCGGCACGCCCGCCGCCATCGGCTATTCCCAGGAATCCGGCATCCCGTTCGAGCTGGGCATCATCCGCAATCACTATGTGGGCCGCACCTTCATCGAGCCGACGGATTCGATCCGCCATCTGGGCGTCCGGCTCAAGCACAACGCCAACAAGTCGCAGATCGCCGGCAAGCGGGTGATCCTGGTCGACGACAGCATCGTGCGCGGCACCACCTCGATCAAGATCGTCGAAATGATCCGCAGCGCCGGCGCCAAGGAAGTGCATATGCGCATCGCCAGCCCGCCGACGACCCATTCGTGCTTCTACGGCGTCGACACGCCCGAACGCCACAAGCTGCTGGCGGCGCGCATGAGTGTCGCCGACATGGCACGGCTGATCGGCGTCGATTCCCTTTCCTTCCTCTCCATGGACGGCCTCTACCGGGCCGTGGGCGAGACCGGCCGCAACGACCGCCAGCCGCAATACTGCGATGCCTGCTTCTCGGGCGAGTATCCGATCCGGCTGGTCGACCATGACGGCGGCCAGCAATCCCAGCTGTCGTTGCTCGCGGAAGCATGACCCAGCCACTGTCCGGAAAGATCGCGCTGGTGACAGGCGCTTCGCGGGGCATCGGCTATCAGGCGTCGCTGGCGCTGGCCAAGGCCGGCGCGCATGTCATCGCCGTCGCCCGCACCGTCGGCGCCCTCGAGGAGCTGGACGATGAAATCCAGGCGGCCGGCGGCTCGGCGACCCTGACGCCGCTCGACCTGAAACAGGGCGACCTGATCGACCGCATTGGCGGCGCGGTGCACGAGCGCTGGGGCCGGCTCGACATCCTGGTCGGCAATGCCGGCATTCTGGGCGAGCTGGCGCCGATGCACCACATCTCGCCGAAGGTGTGGGACGAGGTCATCCAGGTGAATTTGACGGCCAACTGGCGGCTCATTCGCGCCTTCGACCCACTATTGCGCCGGTCTGACGCCGGCCGCGCGCTGTTCATCTCGGCGACGCTGGGACACGTGCCGCGCGCCTATTGGGGCGCCTACGCGGTCTCGAAGGCGGGCCTCGACATGATGGTGAAGACCTACGCCGACGAACTCGATGGTACGCCGGTCCGGGTCAACCTGTTCAATCCCGGCCGTACCCGCACCGCCATGCGCGCCAAGGCCATGCCGGGCGAGGATCCGGACACCCTGCCAATGCCCGCCGAAATCGTCCCCAGCATCGTCCGGATGGTATCGCCCGACTGGACCGGCCAGGGTGAACTGGTGAACTGGCGGCAAACTCGCTAGTCCGAAAGATCGGCGGCTCTGGCCGCATCGGCAGCCGCCGCTTCCGTTTGTTCCATTGCCGTGTAGATTTCCGAGCGGGCCTGGTACGCCTGGGCCGAGCCGTGGTCCTGCGCGATGGCTCTGTTGACGGCGTCCAGTCCCTCGCTGACGCGGCCGATACGGCCATAGGCGGCGCCCTTGAGAGTGTCGATCTGAACCTGTGCCTGTCTGAGCGCCGACTTGCCGATCTTGCCGACGCGGGTCAGGCTTTCCGCTTGTTGCAGGCTCTGGATGGCCGCCTCATAACGCTGAAGCTCAAACTCGACCTGGCCACGCAGCAGATAGACGTAATAATCGGGAAACACGTCCATTTTCCGCCGGAGCGGCGTGCCGTCGGAGAGCTGTACGCGGTGGATCGCCTGGTCCAGATCCGACAGCGCCTCCTGATGGCGGTGGGCGCCGTAGTGGATCGCGGCGCGGGCCACGTACGGATCTCGCATCCTGAATTCGGCGCGGGTCAGCTTGCCGGATTCCATGAGCCGCACGAGATTTGTGCAGTAGCCCAGCCTGACCGCGGAGTCGGCCTTCCGGTCCATGCAGACGGCGTAGGATGACTTGATGTCCAGTGGGGCTTCGGAAGCCTGCACCCGCTGCACCGCCAACGTCACCAATACGACCGCCGTGGCAGCCACTGCTATGGTGCGTTTTCCCACGATAATATCCGGCATGTCGGCGCTATCTCTATTTATGCGCGCAGCCCTGCGAGGCCCGGTCACTATTTCTTATAAGACGCTGATTGGCTCGCTGGGTCTGCCGGCCGCGAAATATTCGTCGTTGCCGGCGCGCAAACGATCTGGGGCGCGCGACATGGGCCAGGAGTTCCGGCAATGATGGAACGATCTCTGGATCGCCGCCGGGAAAGTCGAGTCAGTCCTTTTCCGCGAACGGGTTATCCGACTTCTTCAACCTGATCCGGATCGGGGTGCCCCACATGTCGAATGTGTCGCGCAGGCCGTTCTGCAGGTAGCGGATGTAGGACTCCGGCACTTCGTCCGGACGCGAGCAGAAGCACACGAATGTCGGTGGACGCGCCTTTACCTGGGTCATGTAGCGCAGTTTCAGGCGGCGGCCTGACGGCGCGGGCGGCGGATGGGCCTGGACTGCGGCGTCCAGCCAGCGGTTGAGCCGCGCCGTCGAGATGCGGCTGTCCCATGCTTCGTAGGCCTTCATCACGGCCGGCATCAGCTTGTCGAGGCCCCGGCCGGTCAGCGCGGAAAACTGTACGAACTGCACGCCGCGAATTTCCGGCATGTCCAGGTCGAGCATGTCCTCGACCTCCTTGAGAACCTCTTTCTTGTTCTCGACCAGGTCCCACTTGTTGAGCGCGACGACCAGCGCCCTGCCCTCGCGGGCCACAAGACTGGCCAGCACCCGGTCCTGCCGGTCGAGCGGCGACGTGGCATCGACGAGCAGTACCACGATCTGCGCGAACTTGACCGCGCGCAGGCCATCGGCCACGGACATCTTCTCCAGCTTGTCGATCACCCGGGCCTTGCGGCGCATGCCGGCGGTATCGAACAGCTTGATGCGCTTGCCGTCGAACTCCCATTCGACCGAGATCGAGTCCCGCGTCAATCCTGCTTCCGGCCCGGCCAGCAGACGTTCCTCGCCGATCAGCGTGTTGATCAGCGTGGATTTGCCGGCGTTGGGCCGGCCGATGATGGCGAGGTGCAGAACGCCTTCCTCGTATTCGGCGTCCTCCTCCTCGCTGTCCTCGTTCGGGACGATGATTTCGGCGTGCTCGGAGAGCGCGTCGTAGAGTTCGCCCATGCCCTGGCCGTGCTCGGCGGAGATCTGCACGGGGGTGCCGAGGCCGAGCCCGAACGCCTCCAGGTAGCCGCTTTCGCCCGCCGAGCCCTCGGCCTTGTTGGCGACCACGACCACCGGCTTGCCGGTCTGGCGCAGCCATTGGGCGAAGTGCTCGTCGAGCGGCGTGACGCCGGCGCGGGCGTCGATCATGAACATGACCACGTCGGCGGATTCGACGGCGCGCTCGGTCTGTTGGCGCATGCGCGCTTCCATGGAGTCGTCGTGGACGTCCTCCAGGCCGGCTGTGTCGATCAACGTGAATTCGAGCCCGGCAATGCGCGCCGCCGCCTCGCGGCGGTCGCGGGTGACGCCCGGCCGGTCGTCGACCAGCGCCAGGCGCCTGCCGGTCAGCCGGTTGAAGAGCGTCGATTTGCCGACATTGGGTCGGCCGATAATGGCTGCGGTAAAGGACATCTGCTCATCGTTACCGCATCGCCAGCAGTTCGCCGTCGTCGCCCATCAGATAGAGCGTGCCGTTCGCGACCACAGGTTCGATGTAATTCTTCTTGCTGGGTATCTCGATGCCGCCCAGGAACTCGCCGGTATAGGGCGAGAAGGACGCCAGCATGCCGTTGTTGGTCACCACCAGCAGGCGGTCGCCCGCCAGCACCGGGCCGGTCCAGGTGATCAGCGCCTTCTTCTTGTTGTTCTTCTTGTAGCGCAGCATGTCGGTGACCCACTTGGCCTTGCCGGTCCGGCGGGACAGACACATCAACTGGTTGTCGGCGGTCACCACATAGATGTAGTCGCCGGCCACCCACAGCGTCTGGGCGCTGGGAACGTCGTTCTCCCACAGCCGCGAGCCGGTGGTCAGGTCGATGGCGGCCATGCGGCCCGAATGGCCGACGGCGAACACCGAGCCGCGGTCGATCACCGGTGAGCCATCGATGTCGTTGAGGGTCGACAGCGCGGTCATGCGGCCGACGCGGGTGAGCGAATCCGCCCAGGCGACGCGGCCGTTGCTCGACTGCAGCGCGAACAACTCGCCGGAGGAAAACGCGGCGACGACCGTGCCGCCGATCACCGCCGGGCTGGCCGAGCCGACCAGGCCCGCCGCTTCGGCGATGGCCACATGGGTCCAGACGGTGGCGCCGGTTTCGGCGTTGAGCGCAAAGAGCTGGTTGTCGTGGGTGGTGACGAAAACGAAGCCTTCCGAGGCGGTCGGCGCGCCACGCAGCGCCACGTCGAACTTCACGCGCCACAGCTCGCCGCCGGTGCGCGGATCGAGAGCCAGCGCCTCGCCGGTCCCCAGCGTCACATAAAGCTTGCCGTTGTCGTAGGCGATGCCCCCGCCCGAGGCGGTGTCTTCCTTTTCCTTGTCCTTGGGGGCCTTCAGTCGTTGGCGCCAGGCCACCGCGCCGCTATCGGCGCTGAATGCCGAGATTTCCCAGCCCGAGCCGAGCGCGAACACCATGCCCTGGGCGACGACCGGCTGCGACACCAGGTTGCGGTTGGCGGTGGAGCCTTCCACATGGGCGCGCCAGACGATCCGCGGCGACGGCCCGAGCGCCAGATGATGCATGGCGTGGTTGGCGTAGCCGCCGGCCTGCGGCCATTCCGGATTGGCATAGGGCTGCGGCAGCGTCACCGGCACCGCCTTGAGCGCCTCGTCGGGCGTGACCACATCGTTCAGCTCGACGATGGACTTGCGCTCGCCTTCGAGGATGACTTTCTTCTCCTTGCCACCGCATGAGGAAAGCAGGGCGATCAACGCGACCGCCGTGACGGCGGTCCAGCCAACGCTGCGCGTGTAACCGGAATTGCAACGGGACATCGGCATCAGGCGCACCACCTACTTGGTCTTGTTTTCAGTCTTGATTTCGTCGGCCGGGACGCCGAGCACGGCCAGCAGCTGCTGCGCCCTCAGCTTGTAGCCGGAATCGGCCGGCGCCTTCTCCAGCAATTCCTTGAACGTCTTCACCGCGGCGTCGCGCTGACCCATCTTGTACTGGTTCAGTCCCTTGAGCTCCTCGACCGACATGTGCCAGACGTTGTCCTCGCCGGACATGGCCTGGACCCGCTTCTCCAGCTCCGGTCCGCCGCCGCTTTCGAGCAGAAGCGACGCGGCGTAGTAGCCTGCCAGATCGCGATATACCTTATCCACGCCCGAATCCGCGGCGATGGCGTCGTACGTAGCCTGTGCAGCCCTGGTGTCCTTCGCCTGATTCTGCAGCTCGGCAACGCGGAAGCGCGCCAGCAGGCCGTAGCTGCCCGAGCCGCCGTCCTTGGCCACCGCCTGCAGCTTTGGCAGCGCATCGGCGGGCTTGCCCTCGTCGACCAGCGCCACGGCCGCGTCGAAGGCGTCGCCCTGCGTGGCGTGTTCGACCTGCTTCTGGTCCTCGAGGTAGCGGTATCCCGCGACGAGGCCAATGGCCAGGACGATGACGGCCGCCAGATACTTTCCATAGCGCTGCAGGAAAGTGATGATCTGCTCTTGGCGGACTTCTTCATCGACTTCGCGGAAGATGTCGCTCACTCATTGACCTCCTACTCGGGAACGGGCGGCTACCTTAGCTTGCGGCCCGAGGGTTCGCAAACGCTGAGGCGGCCGGGAACCGCGTCGCGGGGCTAATCCCGCATGGAATATGTATGCTCGCGCGCGGGGAAACGCCGGGCCTTTACTTCTTCGGCATAATGGGCCGCCGCCTCGTCGATCGCCGCGCCCCATTCGGCATAGCGCTTGACGAAGGTCGGCGTGGTCGCGAACAGGCCGATCATGTCCTCGGTGACCAGGATCTGTCCGTCAGTCCCTACCCCGCCGCCGATGCCGATGACCACGTTGGGCACGCTTTCCGTGACTTTCTCGCCGAGCTCGGCGGCGACCGCCTCGAGTACGGTGGCGAACGCGCCGGCCTCGGCGACGGCCTTGGCGTCGTCGATCACGTCTTCCCATTCGGCGCGGCGCCGGCCCTTTGCCGCATAGCCGTGCATGTTCACCTTCTGCGGCTGCAGGCCGATATGGGCCATCGTCGGGATGCCGCGCTGGACGAGGAACTCGATCGTCGGCGCCATGACCTGGCCGCCTTCCAGCTTGACCGCCGCGCAGCCGGTCTCGCGCATGATGCGCGAGGCGTTGAGGAACGCCTGCTCCGGCGAAGCCTCGTAGCTGCCGAACGGCATGTCTACGACGATGCAGGCGCGCGGCGCGCCACGCATCACCGCCTGGCCGTGCAGGATCATCATCTCCATGGTGACGCCCACCGTATTAGGCAGGCCGTGGATCACCATGCCGACGGAATCGCCCACCAGCAGCAGATCCACATAGGGATCGAGCAGCTTGGCGACGAGCGCCGTGTAGGCGGTCAGGCAGACCACCGGCTCCTTGCCCTTGCGCGCCGCGATATCGCGCACGGTAACGTTGCGCTCTCTTTCGAACTTGGACATGCCTTCTTCCCCGTTCGCTTTTGCTTTGGCTGCCCGGTCGGGCTTCCGGCGCCTTCATAGCACCTGCGCGCCGCCGCTCCAACGAAGATGACCGGTAGGGCCGGTTGACACCGGTCAGCGCGTTTATTATTTAACCCATAGGTAATTAAACTAATCGGTAAAGCGATATGCCGCCCGACCGCCTCAGCGCCACCTTTTCCGCCCTCGCCGATCCGACGAGGCGGGCGATCCTGGCGCGCCTTACACAAGGCGAAGCCTCCGTGACCGAACTGGCCAAGCCCTTCGACATGACCATGCCCGCCATCACCAAGCACCTGAAGGTGCTCGAACGCGCCGGTCTGGTCGCCCGTGGACGCGAGGCGCAGTGGCGCCCCGTTCGGCTGGAGGCCGAGCCGCTGCGCGAGGTGTCGCGCTGGCTGCAGAACTACCGCCGGTTCTGGGACGAGAGTCTCGACCGGCTCGACGACTATCTCCAGGCTATCCAGAAGGGAGATCCCGATGCCGGACGTCACTGAAGCGATCGAGAGCAACCTGATCATCACCCGCACGCTAGACGCGCCGCGCGGCCTGGTCTGGAAGGCGTTTTCGCAAGGCGAGCACCTCGCCCGCTGGTGGGGGCCGAAAGGTCTCACCTGGGTAAGCGGCGACCTGGACTTCCGCCCGGGCGGCCGCTTCCTTTACTGCATGCGCGGCGACGGCGGCTACGAGCTCTGGGGCAAGTTCGAATACCGCGAGATCGAGGAGCCGTCGCGCATCGCATGGGTCAATTCGTTCTCCGATCCTGACGGCGGCACGGTGCGCGCGCCGTTCTTGGCGGATTTCCCGTTGCATGTCCTCAATGTCATGACCCTTCGGGAAGATGGCGAGCGCACGATCCTGCGCCTGCAGGGCGCTCCGCTTGACGCCACCGACGCCGAATGGGCCGTTTTCAAGGGCATGCATGCCTCGATGCAGCAAGGATTCGGCGGTACCTTCGACCAGCTCGATGCGTTCCTCGCCGAGCTGGCGGCGAAGATTTGAGGAGCCGGACCATGGACAACCGGACTGCCCCTCATCCGCACCAGGACGTTCTCATCGAACGCCGCTTCGCCGCGCCACGCGCCCTCGTCTTCAAGGCCTGGACCGATCCGGCCATGTTGGCCAACTGGTGGGGGCCGAAGCACTTCACCAACCCGGTCTGCCGGGTCGACGCGCGGCCCGGCGGCGAGATCTACATCGCGATGCGCGCGCCCGACGGCAACGACTACCCGATGAAGGGCTTGTTCCACCAGGTCATCGACGGCGAGCGCATCGTGTTCACCAACAAGGCGGTGAGCCCCGAAGGCGAACCGCAGCTTGAAGGCGTCTCGATCATCGGCTTCGCCGACGACGGTCGCGGCACCGTGGTCACAGTCTGGAGCAGCGCCATCGGCTTCGCCGAGGAAGCGCCGCAAATGCTCGCCGGCATGAACGAGGGTTGGGCGCAAAGCCTTGACCGGCTGCGCGAATTGCTGGCCAACTGAGCTGGCGCAGATGTACGCCAGGACTCAGGACCAACCTTCCCGCCGGAGACAAGTCATGTGGATCATCCTTGCCGTCATCGTCGCCGCGATCGCCGTCGTGCTGATCGTGGCGTCGACCCGGCCGGACACGTTCCGGATCGCGCGCAGCACCTCCGTGAACGCGCCGCCCGAGGCGATCTACCCGATGATCGCCGACTTCCACCGCTGGACCGAATGGTCGCCCTACGAGAAACTCGACGCCGACCTGAAGCGCAGCTATGGCGGCACCGAAAGCGGCGTGGGCGCGACTTATGCCTGGGAAGGCAAGAAGGCCGGCGCCGGGACCATGGAGATCATTGGGGTCACGCCGCCCCACCTGATCTCCATCAAGCTCGACTTCACCAAGCCATTCGCGGCCAGCAACGTGGCCGAATTCGCGATGCGGCCCGGGGCCGGCGGTACCGCCGTGACCTGGTCCATGACGGGCAAGCAGACGCTGATGCCCAAGGTCATGGGACTGTTTTTCAACATGGACAGGTTTGTCGGACGGGATTTCGAGACGGGCCTCGCCAATATCAAGAGGAACGCCGAACGATAAGTTCGCAATCCGGGAGATATGGATATGAGGAGATTGCTGAGCGCCTGCGCGATTGTCGTCATGACGTCCGCCGCCGCCATTGCCGCCGAAGACAAGGTGCCGCCGCCGGCGGCCGCGCCGGTTCCCGCGGGGGCCTACACCCTCGACAAGAGCCATGCCAGCCTGACCTTCAAGGTCAATCACCTTGGCTTCTCGAACTACACGGCACGGTTCACCAGCTTCGACGCCAGGCTGCAGTTCGATCCGGCGACACCGGCAGCCGCGACCATCGAGGCCGCCATCGACGCCAATTCCCTCGAACTGCCCTCGCCGCCTGCCGGCTTCACCGATACGCTGAAAGGCGCGCAGTGGCTCGACACGGCGAAATATCCGACCATTACCTTCAAGTCGACGAAGGTGGAGCCCGCCGCTGACAAAACGGCGAAGATCACTGGCGACTTCACCTTGCACGGCGTGACCTGGCCGGTGACCCTCGATGCCACCTTCAACGGCGGCTATGCCGGCCATCCCATGGATCCGCATGCCCGCATCGGCTTCTCGGCCAGGGGTACGTTCAAGCGGTCCGACTTCGGCATCGCCTACGGCGTGCCGGCGCCCGGCACGACCATGGGTGTCGGCGACGAGATCGAGGTGATGATCGAGGCCGAGTTCAGCGGCCCGCCGCTGGCCGAGGCCGCCAAGAAGTAGGCCGTCACACAATCGTCATTGAGTCCTGAAGACACAAGTGGCAGAGTACTTTTACGGGAGGACTACAATATCTATGCGCCCGGCCGGATCGCCTTCGGGTTCCGGCCCGAAGTTCGTCCGGCGAGAGCAGAGCCTCGCCGCTAAGTGCCGTCTGCCTTGATACAACCGGGGAGAAGAACGCACATGACTTCACGAGCCGTTATCCTGACCATCGCCGGAGCATTGACCATCGCGGTTTCCATACCCGCGATGGCGGCGCCCGTCGCCTCCGCCAACATGGGTGCCTATTGTCGAGGCGAGGCGGCCAAGGCGTTCAGCGCCCGGCCCACCTATGTCAAATCCACCAGGGCCATGCCGGACCCGGATGGGTCAGCGCATGTCGACGGCACCTATGAGGACGGCGACGGTCATACCAAGAATTTCCAGTGCCACTACGACGCGAAAGGCAACTTCCTCGATGTGAAGGCCGTCGCGACGGCGAAGAAGTAGCCGTCAGGCATCCATCGTCGAACACCAGGTTCGCGTCACACCGACAGCGAGTGCTTCGCCCCGCCTTGCGGGTTCAGGTACGCGTCAAACCGGGCGCAGACGTTGCGCACGAACGGACGGCCCCGCGGCGTCAGCCGCAGCCGGTCGGTCCTGAGTTCCACGAACCCGTCATCGTCCTCATGCATGATGGCGGCGGCGACCTCGCGCACCGCCCTGCCCGCCTCGCCGAAGCGATACGCCACCTCGGTCAGCGATAATTCAAAGTCGCACATCAACCGCTCGATGGCGAAGGCGCGCGCCCGGTCATCATCGGTCAGCACCCAGCCACGCGCGGTCGCCAGGCCTTCCGCCACCCGCGCCTCGTAGTCGTGGGCCGCCACGGCGTTCTGCACATAACCCTGCGGCAGGCGGCCGATGGACGACGCACCCAGGCCGATCAGCGTATCGGCCCTGTCGGTGGTATAGCCCTGGAAGTTGCGGTTGAGCGAGCCGCCGGCAAGCGCGTCATCCGGCCGCGCGAAATGGTCGAGGCCCAGCGCCACATAGCCTGCGCGCTCCAGCAGCCCGGCCAGCAGCCGCGCCATGGCGAAGCGCTCCACCGCCCCCGGCAGTGCGCCCTCGTCGATCAACTTCTGGTTGGCGACGCGCTGCGGCAGATGCGCATAGCCGAACACGGCGATGCGGTCCGGGGCCAGCGACAGCACCCGGTCGATGGTCGTCCGCAGCGTCCGCTCGGTCTGGTGCGGCAGGCCGTATACCAGATCGAGGTTCACCGAGCGCACGCCGCGGTCGCGGAACATGTCGACGGCGCCCTTCGTCACCTCGTAGTCCTGCATCCGGCCGATGGCCGCCTGTACCGCCGGATCGAAGTCCTGCACGCCCACCGAGATCCTGTTGACGCCGATATCGGCCAGCGCGTTGGCCTTTTCCGCCGTCATCAGCCGGGGATCGACCTCGACGGCGAACTCCGCACCCTTGTCCAGCCGGAACCGCCGGCGCAGCGACGCACCCAGATGATGGATGTCCTCGGGCTTCAGGATGTCGGGCGAACCACCGCCCCAGTGGATGTGGCGCACCGTATGCTTGCGCGGCAGCAGCGAGGCGACGGTCGCCATCTCCACATCAAGCGCGCCCAGATAGCGCTCGACGGGCGCATATTGCGGCGTTGCCTTGGTGCTGCAGGCGCAATACCAGCAGAGCGACTCGCAGAACGGGATGTGCAGGTAAAGCGACAACGCTGTCCCGTCGGCCAGCTCGCCCAGCCAGCGCCGGTAATCGCCCGGCCCCACAGCGGCCGAGAAGTGATTGGCGCTCGGATAGGACGTGTAGCGCGGCAGCGCGGCAGCCCACTTTTCGACAAGCGCCGGCTCGATCGGCGTTATGGAGGTGAAGTGGTTCATGCCTGCGACTCCGGCCCGGTGGAATACGGGCGAGTGTGCGCCGGATCGGCGGCCGTGGGCATTGAGCGAACGCAATGAAGTGCGCGGCCCGAACCGTCTACTCGGCTTCGCCGTCCCCATCGAGGCTGTCGAGGAACGCCTCGATTTCCTCCAGGTCGGCGCAGTAGGGATAGTCCTTGTCGCCGAACACGATCGCATGGGTTTCCGGGTCGCGCAGCATGTAGCCGCCATGGGCCAGCGCGCGCTTGTCGGGCTTTTCCGCCTTCATCATGTGCCAGCCGCGCCGCACGGCCAGACGGCGAATACGGCGTTCCACGGCGGCGAGACTGTCGCGGCGGCTCATCAACCTTCTCCGGTCAGCGCTTGCGCACGAACTCGGTGCGCAGGACCAGGCCCTTGATCCCGTCGAGGCGGCAGTCGATCTCGTCCGGGTCATCCGTAAGCCGGATCGACCGGATGACGGTGCCCTGCTTCAGCGTGGTGCTGGTGCCCTTCACCTTCAGGTCCTTGATCAGGGTGACCGAGTCTCCGTCCGCCAGGGTGCTCCCGGCCGCGTCTCGGACCACGATTGCACCCGCGTCGCCGACCGCCGCCACGTCGCCGGCCGGGCGCCATTCGCCGGTCGCTTCGTCATAGACATACTCGTCGTCGCCGGCCATGCGCGCCTCCAATGGGGAATGCCCGCCTTCTGACAGGCGCAGGCCCGGCGCGCAACGTGCAAAACGTCACCCACGGGATTTCCACCTCTTCGACGCGCCAGACAGGCGTCGGCGACCGGTGGGAGGGTCCCGGCAGGGCGGCGGATGCGGCCAGGAACCCGGCGCGCCGGTCTGCCACTAGTGTCCTGAGTCAAAAATTCGCGGACTCGATATCGACTCAATCGTGACAGACTCTCCCGGTTTTGGGGAGGCGGTGCGATGGCGGGTCGAGAGTTGCCGGCGGTGGAACTGGACGAGGCTGAGCGGGCGGAGCTGATGTCGCTGGC
>CALQFM020000019.1 GCA_943329845.2 Candidatus Kuenenia stuttgartensis
AATATGACCCCGGCAGAGATGGCGGCCAGATCAGCCGGCCAACCGGGTCGGGGGTATACCCCCAACCCGGTTGCCATCACGCCCAACAACGGGCATCAAAGGAACGCCGGGCTCTACTTATGAATGGCGGAGACTTGGGGCTCAGACCACCTGGCTTCAGGCCGGCGGATGGATGCAGCGCACCTGGACCCGGACCGGCGACGACACGCTGGTGGGCCCTGCGATCAAGGCGGCGGCGCTGCCGCTGGGGCATGGCCTCAACCTCGCCCTCTCTGCGTGGGGCGGTTGGAGCCTGGGCCTGGATCGATTCGAGGCAGCGGGCGCCAGCATTCCGCTCACCATGGAACTGGGCAGTGGCGTCACCGTCAATCTCAACGCCGGATGGGAATGGAGCCGCACCGACGACAGGCACAAGGCCATCGTCGGCGCCCAGATCGACTGGTCGGCATCCGATCACCTCTCGCTGATGGCCGAAGGCTTCAGTCAGATCGGCGCCGGCGTCGGCTATCAGGCTGGAATCCGGTGGATGCCCGCTTACTGGATCGATGTCGATCTGCTGGTCGGCCGGCTATCGGACGGCAGCGCCCGTCACGCCGCGACAATGGGCGTGACGGTGCGCTACTGACCGCTACTTGTTGAGGAAATTCAGCGGCAGGCCCGCGCGCGGCCACTCGCAGCTCACCAGCTTGCCGGTGGTCGACAGGGTGATGAACGCCGTCTTCAGGTCCTTGCCGCCGAAGCAGATGTTGGTGGTCAGGATGTCCGGGAACGGAAAGTGCTCGGTGCCCGAACCATCGGCCTTGAAGCTGGTGATGCCGCCATTGATCAGCGTCGCCACGCAGATATTGCCTTCTGCGTCGACCGCCATGGAATCGAGCAGCTGGTGGCCGCCCAATCCGTGCACCAGCCGGTGCGGCTGGCCGCCCGGCTGCTTCTTCGCCTTCCCCGGTGCGTCGAGGTCGACGGCCCACAGGCGCCCGGTGGTGGTTTCCGCGAAGTAGAGGGTGTTCTCGTCCGGCGACAGGGCGCAGCCATTGGCGGTGATGACGCCGTGGACGATCCGGGTGATCGAGCTTCCGTCCGGCTTTGCGTAGTAGACCGAACTCAGGTCCATGTCCCACTGCCGGCGCTTGCCCAGGTCGGTGAAGTAGAAGCCGCCCGACTTGTCGAACACCAGGTCGTTGGGGCCCTTCAGCTTCTGGCCGTCGCACTCGGTGTAGAGCACCTTGATCTCGCCGGTTTCCGGGTTGACCTTTTCGATGCGGCCGCCCTTGTAGTCGTCCGACTGGTTGCCCGGCATCAGGCCGCCGTCGGGTAGCTTGTGCCAGGCGAAGCCGCCATTGTTGCAGATGTAGATCCAGCCGTCCGGACCCAAGGCCGCGCCGTTGGGGCCGCCGCCGACCTTGGCGATCATCTCGATCTTGCCGTTGGGCATGACCCGCGACAGCGCGCCGCGCTCGATCTCCACCAGGATGACCGAGCCGTCCGGCATGGCGATCGGGCCTTCCGGAAACCGCAGGCCCGAGGTGATTTCGGTGATCTTCATGACGCCCTCCCCGTTCGACTAACGCCTAGGCGAACGCGATCTCTTCCTGGTACCAGCCCGCGCCGATGATCTTCATGGACTGGTTGTTCGGCTGGCGCTTGTCCCATCCCTTGGGATCGGCCTGGTAGGCGTCGAGGACCTTCTGCGCGGCGACCGCGTCGTCGCCCTCGAATTCATAGATGGTGATGTAGCCGGCCGGCGGCTCGCCGAGGAAGCCCTTCAGCGACTTGAAGCAGCGCACCACGGTGACGTTCGGGCAGTTGAACGTATCCTCCACGTGATTGCCCAGGTACCAGTCCTTGAACGCCTGGATGTGGTCGTCGGTCTTCGGCTCGATAAGGCCGATCAGAACAAGCTTGCCCATGTGACTCTCCCGTTTCATTCATGAGTGAAGGTTGCGGGAGCGTAGGCGACGGCCAGCATATTGGCAAGCGAGGCTAGAGCTTCACTTCCCGCACCGGGTCCGATCCGTCCCAGCCCTTGGCGGCGTTGATCAGCATGGTCTGGAAATCGACCAGATCCTGGCGCTTTTCCACCAGCTCTACCATCACGCCCAGATCGGCGCGGGTGTCCATGTAGGCGAAGCGGCCACCGATGTCCGGCGCGCCGCCGGTGGTGACCGCCGGATAGCCGAGCAGCTCGTATTTCAGCTTCACCGCGTCGAAGTCGTCGACCCAGACGCCGACATGGTGGAAACCGCCCTTGTCCGGGCCGAAAACGTCGCGGTAGGCGCTGGGACTGTCGTCATGCTGCTGGATCAGCTCGATCTCGATGTCGCCGGCCTGGGCCAGCGCGAACGAGGCATCGAGTCTGGCCGGTTTACCGCGATAGGTGATCTCGCCGGCGTCCAGGTGCCGGTAGATGTAGAACGGACCGACGCCCAGCTTCCCGGTCCAGCGCTGCAGCGCCGCGTCGATATCCGGCACCACGTAGGAATTCTGGAACACCTTCAGGCCAAGCGGCAGGTCAATCATCGGTCGTCTCCCGTTCTTTGCTCAGTCTAAGCCCAGCCGCTCCGCCTCGGCCAGTTCTTCAGGCGTGTTGATGTTGAAAAACGGATCGATCGGCGAAACCGGGAAGTCGGCGGCGCGGGCACCGACCCGTTCGGCCCATTCCCCGGCCTTGCGCCCGCCACCCGCCAGGAAGTGCGACAGGCCATTCCGCAGCCGCATGTGGAACAGGCCGGCGACAGGATGCAGCCTGCCGCCGGACGACGCCACCGCCGCCGGCGCGTCGCCCACCGCCGAATGCAGGCGCGCCACGAGATCGCGCGGCAGGAACGGCGAATCGCAGGGCGCGGTGACGATCCACCCGAATGTCGGCGCATGGGCAGCCGCCCAGTCCATGGCGGCGAGCAGGCCGGCGAGCGGTCCCCGATAGGCGTCGACCGTGTCGCCGATCACCGGCAGGGCGAAGGGTTTCCAGCGGTTCGGATCGCCATTGGCATTGAGCATCAGCCGCTCCACCTGCGGCGCCAGCCGGTCGATGACATGGCGCAGCACCGGCTTGCCGGCGAGCGGCAGCAGCGCCTTGTCGCCGCCGCCCATGCGCCGCGACAGGCCGCCCGCCAGGATGACGCCGAGAACGCCGCTTGTGGCTGTATTTTCCATGAGCCGTAAAAACCGTTCGTCGCGGCTTTCGGGCGCCAAGGCGATTCCGCCTTGCCTGAAAGCGCTCTAGGATACGCCCCAACTATAGCGGGGAGCGGCGCCAATGCACGTGATCGGCATCGTCGGCTGGAAGAACAGCGGCAAGACGACGCTGGTCGTCGAGCTTGTCCGCCTGCTCACCGGGCGCGGCCTGAAGATCGGCACCATCAAGCACGCCCATCACAGCTTCGACATCGACCAGCCGGGCAAGGACAGCTACCGCCACCGCGAGGCGGGCGCCACCGACGTGATCGTCGCCTCGGGCGCGCGCTGGGCGCAGGTGCACGAGCTGCGCGGCGGCGCGGAGCCGGAACTGGCCGACCTGCTGCCACGCATCTCGCCCGGCACCGACATCGTGCTGGTTGAAGGCTTCAAGCGCGACCCGCACGACAAGATCGAGGTGGTGCCGGCCGACTTCGACGGCCGCCTGCTGACCCTCGACGACCCGCATGTGATCGCCCTGGCCAGCGATGCGCCCGGCCTGCCGCCGGTCGCCGTGCCGGTGCTGAGGCGGTCGGACCCGGCCCAAGTGGCCGAGTTCATCCTGGCGCATCTGGGCCTCGGAACCGTTTGACGGCCGGGGACCGGCGCCTATATCAACCGGCCATGCTCGACGCTCTCTACAACAAGGACGTGCTGCGGCGCGCCGCCACCATCGGCCGGACCGGACGCCTGGCCGCGCCCGACGCCAGCGTCACCCGCGTCTCGCCGGTCTGCGGCAGCCGGATCACAGTGGACGTGACGGTGAAGGACGGCGTGGTCAGCGACTACGCCCAGGACATCCAGGCTTGCGCGCTCGGCCAGTCGTCGGCCGCCGTGCTGGCCGAGAAGATCATGGGACGGAACATCGCGGAATTGCGTGAGGTCGCCGGTGCACTGCGCGCCATGCTGGTCGACGGCGCGCCGCCGCCCGACGGCGACTGGGCCGGCCTCGCGATCCTCGCGCCCGTGCACGATCACAAAGGTCGCCACGGCGCGGTCATGCTGCCGTTCGAGGCGGTGATCGACGCCATTGCGGAAGTGACGGGCGAGGACGGGGTTGCCGCCAGCGAGCAACTGACCAAGCGGTCATGATCCAGGAATAAGTAGGAGAACCGCTTCGCGGTCCCCCTCACCCTAGCCCTCTCCCCGTTGGGGCGAGGGGACGCTGGCATCGACGGCGGCGAATTCCCCTCTCCCGTCCCCGGGAGAGGGTGGACGCCCGCAGGGCGGCCGGGTGAGGGCCGCCGCGCAGCGGCCTTCAGCTCACCTGGCGTTCGCGGCCGGCCCAGTAGGGCTCGCGCAGGACGTGCTTCATCAGCTTGCCGGTGCCGTTGCGCGGCAGCTCGGGGACGAAGTCGACCGACTTCGGCACCTTGTAGCCGGCGATGTGGCTGCGGGCGAAGCTGATCAGCTCGTCGGCAGTCAGCGTCTTGCCGGGCTCCAGCGCGACGACGGCCTTCACTTCCTCGCCCCAGCGCTCGCTGGGGATGCCGATGACAGCGGCTTCCTTGACGGCCGGGTGCTCGTAGAGCGCGGCTTCGACCTCGGCCGAGTAGACGTTCTCGCCGCCGGTGACGATCATGTCCTTCAGCCGGTCCTGGATGTAGAGGTAGCCTTCCTCGTCCACCATGCCCACGTCGCCGGTGTAGTACCAGCCCTCGCTGTCCAGCACCTTGGCCGTGTCCTCGGCCCGCTTGTAGTAGCCGACCATGGGCGCGGCGGTGCGGATGGCGATTTCGCCGGGCGTGCGCAGCGGCAGATCCTTGCGGGTGACCGGGTCGACGATCCGCAGCTCATGCAGCTCGCTGGGCTTGCCGCAGCTTTTCATCTTCTCGGTCGGCGTCAGGGTGTGGTCGGCCGGCTCGAGGAACGTGGCCGTGCCGGCGATCTCGGTCATGCCGTACATCTGCACGAAGCCGCAGCCGATCACCTCGACCGCCTCGCGCATCAGCTCGGGCGGGATCGGCGAGGCGCCGTAGCTGATCAGCTTGATCGAGCTGAGGTCGGCGCCCTGGCGGGCCTTGTCGAGCAGGATCTTCAGCACCGCCGGCACCATGAAGATCTTGGCGACCTTGTATTGCAGCACGGCGTCGACCATGCGCTGGGCGTCGAAATCCGGATGGATCACCACGGTGGTGCCCATGCGCAGATTGCCCAGGATGGAGCCATTGCCCGACAGGTGGAAGTTCGGCGCGATGCACAGCGACACCTCGTCCGGATTGTACGCCTTCCAGGTGCCTTCCAGCAGCGCCGGATCCGGCGGCTCGCCGGTCCAGCCGAGATAGGCCGCGTCGTTGGGGATCTGCACGCCCTTGGGACGGCCGGTGGTGCCGCTGGTATAGAGCTGCACATAGACGTCGCGCGGCGCCGAGTGGATGCCGGTGTCGGCGTCGTCCTGGGCGTCGCGCCACTGGGCGAAGTCGCCCCAGTCCTTGTAGGTGCCTTCCAGCACATACACATGCTGCAGAGCCGGCAGCTGGTCCTTGAGCTGGGCGACGAGCGGCGCGAACTCGCTGCTGACGAACAGCACCTTCACGTCCGCGTCGTCGAGGACGAACTGCACCTCGGGCGGCGCGAGACGCCAGTTGACCGGTACCAGCACGGCATTGGCCTTGCTAGCGCCCGACAGGATCTGCGGGTGATAGTCTGTGTTCTTGCCGTAGTAGCCGACGCGTTCCTGCGGTTTCACGCCCAGCTTGATCAGGCCGTTGGCGACCTGGTTGCCGTAGCGGTCGAGCTGCGCGAACGTGGTTACGCGATCCTCGTAGATGGTCGCGATCTTGTCCGGCGTGCGCTCGGCGTGATAGCGCGCGCTGTCGCCGACATTGAATGCTTCTTTCAATTTATACTCAGGCATGACTGCCGCTGCTCCCGTTCAGATCCGTCTTCCCATGGGGCGGGATTTTAGCGAGAAGCTGGCAACCAGCAACCTCGCATGTTCCCGTTCGCCCTGTTATGTAGCGAGTCGAGGGAGAAATACCATGAATCTGCTGATCTACGCTCCAGCTTACAACCGCATCCGCGACCGCATGCCCGAAGGCGTCACGCCACTGCTGCTGCACCCGGATGAGTCGTTGACCCTGAACGGCCAGAAGGTGGCGCCGGAAGACGCGCGCTTCGACATCGCCTGGGCCTCGACCGACCTTTATACAAAGGGTCCGAGCCGGGCCAACTTCGCCCTGCTGACGGCGGCCAAGGGGCTGAAATGGTTCCAGTCCGGCGCCGCCGGCTTCGACCATCCGATCTTCGCCAAGGTGGCGGCGACCGGCACCATCATGACCCGCAGCGACGCCCAGGGCATCGCCATCGCCGAATACGTGCTGGCGCGGACCCTGGAGGCGTTCCACGACGCCGCCGGCCGGGCCGCCAAGCAGGCCGCCCATGACTGGAGCCGTCACGAGTTCCGCGACGTCTGGGGCACGCGCTGGCTGGTGATCGGCTACGGCGCCATCGGCAGCCAGATCGGCATCCGCGCCCGCGCGTTCGGCGCCCATGTGACCGGCGTGCGGCGCTCGCCGGCGGCAAGCGATCCGGCCGACGCCATGATCACGCCCGACGGCATCCTGGCGGCGCTGCCGGACACCGATGTGGTGGTGATCGCCGCGCCGCATTCGGGCGACACCGACAAGCTGGTCGACGCCGCGTTCCTCGCCGCCATGAAGGAACGCTCGGTGCTGGTCAACATCGCCCGCGGCCGGCTGGTGGACGAGCCCGCCCTGCTCGCGGCGCTCGATGCCGGCAAGCCCGAGATGGCGATCCTCGACGTGTTCGAGAAGGAGCCGCTACCCCCCGACAGCCCGTTCTGGGACCATCCAAGAGTCCTGCTGAGCGGCCACTGCGCCGCCGACAGCCCGATGAACATCGCGCGCGGCGACGAGGTTTTCCTCGGCAACCTGAAGCGCTATCTCAAAGGGGAGCCGCTCCGCCTGGTGGTGGATTTCAACAGCTGACTTGAGGGAGACCGCCGGGAGCATCGGTTGACGCTGTTACCGGGCAGGCCCACAATAAGACAGACTCAGGACTCTGGAGACGGAACACATGGCACAGCAGCAATCCGTGGCGATCAAGGTGGATCGTGCCACCTTGCCGCCTTTCGACCGCAACGCCATCTCGGCGGCGGAATGGCAGATTCGCGTCGACCTCGCCGCGACCTACCGGCTGGTGGCGCTGCACGGCTGGGACGATCTGGTGTTCACCCATATTTCGGCGCGCGTGCCGGGACCGGAGCACCACTTCCTGATCAATCCCTACGGCCTGACCTTCGAGGAGATCACCGCATCCAGCCTGGTGAAGATCGATCTGTCGGGCAAGCCGCAGCACTCGACGCCGCATTACGTCAACGCGGCGGGCTTCACCATCCACAGCGCCATGCACATGCACAGCGAGACCGCCAACTGCGTCATCCATACCCATTCGGATGATGGCGTGGCGGTGGCGGCGCAGAAGCACGGCATCCTGCCGATCTCCCAGACCGCCATGACCCTGTGGGGCGACATCGCCTATCACGATTACGAGGGCGTGGCGCTGGACCTGGACGAGCGCGAGCGGCTGCTGGCGGATATGGGCGACAAGCACTGCATGGTGCTGCGCAACCACGGCCTGCTGACCGTCGGCAAGAACTGCGCCGACGCCTTCATGCGGCTCTATTATCTCGAGCGGGCCTGCACCTATCAGGTCAAGGCGCTGTCGGCCGGCATCGAGAACCTCAACCTGCCGAACCAAGGCATGCCCGAGCACACCGCCGGCCTGGTCCAGTGGGCGTTCGACGGCGGCACGGGCAAGCTGAGCTGGCCCGCCCTGCTGCGCAAGCTGGACCGCGAGAACCCGGGCTACGACGCGTAGGCATCATTCTATCCAAAGCGGAAAGGGCACGGCTTTCCGTGCCCTTTTTGTTGGCGGCCAACCACAGGCAGCCCTGTACAGGTTGAGGCAGGCGCAACAAAAAAGGGGAGCCGCGAGGCTCCCCTTTCGTCTTGTGTCAGGCGTCGATCAGAAGCGGTAGGTGCCCTGGACGACGACCTCGCGGCCGCGCTCGACCACGCCGGCGAGATCGCCGCGGTTGCCGCCGGGCTTGTCGCCCGAGGTCAGCACCTTGATCTCGTTGGTCAGGTTCTTGCCGATCAGCGCGAACTCCCAGGTGTCGTCGGGGTCGTGGAACCGGATCGCGGCGTTGAACTTGGCGTAACCGGGCTGGCGGCTGCCGGGCGCCTGGTTGTCCTGCGAGTAGTACCAGCTGATGTACTTCACATCGGCCGACAGACCGATGCTGAACGCGTCGCTGATCGGCGTGTCATAAGACACTCCGAAGAAGCCCGAAAACCGCGGCGCGTTGGCCAGCGGCTCGCCGCTGAGGTCCTGGGTCAGCGTGGTCGCCGGCGGATTACGCGCCAGGCAGCCTTCCGGCGCGGTCTGGCCGGTGAAGCAGGGCGACGTGGAGAAATCCTTGAAGTTCGCCACGTTGTAGGTCGCCGCGGTGCGGATGTTCCAGTGATCGTCCGGCACCCACTGGAATTCCGCCTCGAGACCCTTGGTCACGGCCGAGGCCGCGTTGCGGATGACGAACGAGGTGGTGACGATGTCCAGGGACGACCGCTGCAGGCCATTGAACTGGTAGTAGTAGGCATTCAGGTCGAGGCGGATGGCGCCGTCGGCAAGCACCGCCTTGTAGCCGATTTCGCCGCCCTTGGCGGTCTCGGGACCGAAGGACAGGCCCTCATAGGTTTCGGTCCTGAAGATCAGGCCGGCATGTGAGATGCCGCCCGACTTGAAGCCGGTCTTGTAGGCCGCATAGATCGTGTGATCCGGCGCGGGGTGCCAGGTCAGCGTCGCTTCCGGCGACCAGTTGGACGTGTCCGTGGTGCCTTCTATCGGCACGCCGACCGGACGCATCAGCCGCTGGGTCGTCGGCGCCGGGTTGAGGTAGATGTTCTCGCGGAAGGCGTACATGTGCTCGTTGGTGTAGCGCACGCCGCCGGTCAGCTGGAGACTGTCGGTGATGTCCCAGAGGATCTGGCCAAAACCGGACATGGTCTCGCGCTTGTTGGTGTCGCGGTGCCAGTAGCCGACGAAGAACGGCACCGTCGGGTCGGGCACCAGCGCGAAGTCGAGGCCGCCGCGGCCGATGTTGTAGGGATGGCGCGTGGTGTTCTCATAGTAGCCGCCGATGACGAAGTTGACGGGACCGTCATAGGTCGACGTGACGCGCAGTTCCTCGCTGAATTGAGACTGGCTTTCGCCGTTCATGCCCGGGAAATGGGCGTACGTGTCGTAGCCGTAGTTACCCCAGCCCTTGGTGTCGAGGTAGTAGAAGCCGCTGACCGAGTTGATGTTCACGTTGCCGAAGTCGTAGGTCATGTCGAGAGACACCAGGGTGCTCTTGATCTTGGTGAAGTAGTCGCCCTTGTTGCCCTTGGGCTGCAACGGATAGGTAAAGCGGATCTCGGCGGGCATCAGGCCGACCGAGCGGTTGTGGTCCACGATGCAATCCTCGTTGGGATCGCGGAAGCCGCGGGTGGTCGAGCCGTCGGCGCCGCAGGCGACGACCTGCGACACGCCGGTCTGCTCGTCGTCCTTGTACTGCGAGCCCAGGATGCGCAGCGTCGCGGCGAACCGGTCGGACGGGTCGAACTGCATGGTGATGCGGCCGACCAGGTTCTGGTCCGACGGCGTCACCTTGTTGCTCTCGCCCGCGCCGGGCAGCGCCAGATTCGGCTCGAACAGGTTGGGGATCGGCACGGAAACGTTCTTCAGGTAGCCCTTCATGTCGGAGAACCGCAGCGCCACGCGGATGCCGAACTTGTCGTTGATCGGGCCGCCGTAGGCGCCCTCGACCATCTTTTCCTTGGCGTTGAACTCGTAACCGGCCTGGACGTAGCCTTCCCAGTCGGAGCCCGGGCCCTTGGAGCGCAGCGAAATCACGCCGGCGGGGCTGTTCTTGCCGAAGAACAGCGCCTGCGGACCCTTCAGCACTTCGACCTGCGACAGGTCGAAGAACGCCGCGCGCGAGATGTAGCCGCGCGAGATCTGGATGCCGTCGACGTTGAAGCTCACCGCCGTCTCGATACCGGCGTTGGTCGACGACGACGCGATGCCGCGCAGGATGACCGCGCCGCCATTGCCGGAGGTGCCGGGCGTGATCTGCAGCTGCGGCACCGAGTCACTGATTTCGGTGATGCGCGTCGCATTGTAGCGGTCGAGGTCGGCTTCGGTCAGCGCGCTGACCGCGACCGGCACGTCGATCAGGGTTTCCTCGGTCTTGCGCGCGGTGGTGGTGACGGACTCGATGCCACCGGTGCGCGGGGCCGGCTCCTGATCCTGCGCCATGGCCGGCATGGCCATCGCGAGGCTCGATGCGGCAACAAGCGCCGCCCGGTGAATGGACTTCGTCCCTCGATTGAATTTCATGCGTTCCCCCTTGTTGTTGCGTTGGTTAAGCGTCCGCGGTCCCAGCAGATGGTTCCCGCCAGCCATGGACGATCAAGGCATGAGCGAAGGCACAAAAAACATACGTCGCTCCAAAAACGCAAAACAATTTACCGTCTGTATGGCTTTTAAAAAACAACCGGCATTCGCTGTGCCTTTTCGGTCACACCCTCGCGACCATGCGCGCACAAACGAAAAGGGGAGCCCGAAGGCTCCCCTGAACATGGTCTGGACCGGCTTGCTTACTTGGGATCGACCGGCTTGTTCTGGGCCTTGTCCATCTCGCGTTCGCCGGCCTTGCCGACGCTCTCGACGTCCTTGCCCGCGCCCTGCACCGCGTTGCAGGCACCCAGCGCTGCGACAACGGCCACGATCATCAGCTTCTTGATGGTATCCGACTTCATGATTCAACCTCCTGGGAATGTAACGGTAGTTCAGCCGCCACGTCCCTTGAGGGAGGCAGCACAAAGCCATAACGCCGCGATGCGCGAAAAAGTTCGAGGCGGGTGAAAATATCGCGGTATCCCGGCACCAAGGAAAAAGCCGCGCCCGCCCATCGGCGCGCGCGGCTCGGTTACTCCGCCGAATGGAGGGCCTTACAAGCCTTCCTTGGCCTTGTCCAAGGTCCGCTCGCCGGCCTTGCCGACGCTCTCGACATCCTTGCCGGCGCCCTGAACCGTGTTGCACGCGGCGACCAGGGTCACCAGCGCGACAACGGCGAACTTCTTGATGGTCTCGGTCTTCATGGTCCTGCCCTCCAGGTTGTGTTTCTTTCCTTCAGCCCCGAAAGTCCGGGGCACACGAAACCGGCGATCAACGCCGGTATTGCGGCACCGGTTCTCCTTCTCGGAAACTTTAGGCTACAGTGAGTCCGCAAACGAGGAATGGAGGCGGAATTGGACGTTTTTGAGGCGATGGAAACCTGCCGTGCCGTGCGATTCTTCAAAAAGGATCCGGTGCCGGACGAACTGATCGACAAGATCCTGTACGCGGCCACGCGCGCGCCCAGCCCCGGCAACTCGCAGGGCTGGGACTTCATCGTGATCACCGACCGGGAGATCAAGCAGAAGCTGTCGGAAAAGATCACCGAGGTGATCGACGCCACGGTGGAAAGCATCCAGAAAAGCATGGGCGGCCTCGACGCGCTCGACGACGTCAACCGCCGCATGCTGCAGGGCACGCAGAACATGGCGCGCACCCTGGGCGACATCCCGGCGATCATCCTGGTGTGCGGCAAGAAGGTCTATCCGCCCCAGTCGCCGACCGAGCAGTTCGTCTGGTCGGCGCTCTACCCGGCGGCGCAGAACATCACCGTGGCCGCCCGCGCGCTGGGCCTCGGCACCTGCTTCACCACCTATCAGAACACCTGCGAGAAGGAGCTGCGCGAGCTGCTCGACATCCCGTCGGACGTCTACATTGCCGCGTTCATCCCGGTCGGCTGGCCGGCGATCAATTTCGGCCCGCTGGCGCGCCGCCCGGTGAGCGATTTCGTCCACCGGAACGGCTGGCAGGGGGATTTGCGGGCATAGTCCGTCAAGCGGAGGGATACCCCTCACCCCACCCTCTCCCACAAGGGGAGAGGGGTCTGGATGCGCCGCCAAACCCTTCTCCCCTCGCGGGAGAAGGTGGCGCGAAGCGCCGGATGAGGGGGCCCGCGAACCGGGTCTCTAACCGAACTTCCGCTTCAGCCACGGGATCATCAGGTCGCAGAGTTCGTCCGGGCGTTCGTGGCCGGTCCAGTGGCCACAGTCCTGCAGCACCTGGACCTCCAGGTCCGCCACATAGGGCTTCATCGGCTCGGAGCAGCCGGGCGGTCCGGAGGGATCGTCCGTCGCCTCGACCATCAGGCACGGGACGTAAATGTTCGGGTCCAGATCCTTCACCGCACGCCAGTTGGCCGAGATGTTGCGGTACCAGTTCAGGCCCGGCGTGATGCCGGTGCGGCGGAACGCGGCGAGAAAATAGTCCAGCTCGTCGTCGGTCAGCACGAACTCGCCGCGCGGTTTTTCCGCGAACACCAGGTTCTCCATGGTCAGGATGCGCTTTTCCTTCGGCAGCGCCTGGAAGTCCGACATCCTGAACAGCGCCTTGCGATAGAGTCCGGTGAACAGCTTGTCGAGGTGGGCGTTGAACTTGGCGTCCGACGAGTCCGGGTTGTCCGGCCCCTTGTTGTGGAAGTTCACCACATACTGCTCGTCGCCCCATTCCTCGCGCAGCGCCACCAGCGGATCGCGCGGGATCAGCGGCGCCGGCCGGTAGGGCGTGTTGACGCCGACGACGCCGGCCACATGGTCGCGCTGCAGCAGCGCCGACGACCACACCACAGGCCCGCCCCAGTCATGGCCGACGTAAACTGCCTTGTTGAGCCCGAGCGCGTCGAGCAGCCCGGCCATGTCGGCGGCCAGTTCGCTGACCGCGTAATCCTCGGTGCGCGGCGGGCAGTCGCTGCGGCCATAGCCGCGCTGGTCGGCGGCGATGGCACGGAACCCGGCCTCGGCGAGGCGCGGCATCACCCGGTGCCAGGAGAACGCCAGCTCGGGAAAGCCATGGCAAAGCAGCACCGGCACGCCCTCGCCCATCTCGTAATAGGCGACGCGGATGCCGTTGGTGTCGGCGAATTTCGGTTCCGGAAAATTGACGGCCATGGGACTCCCCTTCCAAGGCATGAGCGGAGAGGATGGCGGAGGCGCCAAGGTGAATCAATCCGGTTCGGATTCACCTATCGCCGTGATCGTTATGCCGCCAGCCCCGGAATCACCAGCTTCTGCAAATGCGCCTTCCGGTCCTCGGGCAGCGGCACGACCTTGCGCGCTTCCAGGTCGAGGGTGATGCCGATGGCTTCCGAGGCCGAGACCAGGTCGCCGGTCTCGCCGTTGAAGGTCCAGTGAATGATGTGGTTGGCCTTCTCCCCCACATGTTTCAGACCGGAGCGGACAACCACGATGTTGCCCCGGTGCAGCGGCTTGTTGAAGCGCAGCCGGTATTCCAGCACGGCGCCACCATACTTGCCGGTGGAGCGCTCCTTGCCGGTGTCGACCGGGCGGTAGTGGCGCGCCAGGTGCACCACGCCGTCCGAGATCCGACCGATATAGAACTCGGGCAGCATCTGCCCCGCGTCGTCGCATTCGATGGGCTGGACCACGCCGCGGGTGATCTCGATCAGGCCCATGCCGTCGGTCTGCGCCAGCGTCGGCGCGCCCCTGGCGAAGATGCCCGGATCATCGAGCGCGATGCTGCGCGGCGCGCCGTGGGCCGGCAGGTCCATCAGCAGCGCCTCGGCACGTGCCCGCACCGGCTCGGCCAGCGGCATGGACTGACCGGTCCTGCGGTCGCGGGAGACGATCAGCATGTTGAACGTGGCCGAGACCGCGTCGGTATGGCCGTTGACCATCTCCACATAGACCCGCAGCCAGTCATCGCCGACATCGAGGATGCCGGCGCGGCCGGCAAGGCCCCAGCCCGGGTGCATCTCGCGCAGGAACCGCAGATGCTGGTCGGCTATGACCATATCGAGCCCGGACACACGCCGCGCGGTGCGCGACATCCCCAGATGATGCCAGAGCGTCGCCAGCCCCTCGCCCACCTTGGACGCGTAGTAGCGCACGTTAAGGTGGCCGTTCTCGTCGCACTCCCAGGTGTTGGCCATGCCCTTGAAGACGTCGATCATCGCGTTCCCCGCCGTTTGTACCGTTGGCCCAAGGGTTATCCCGGCGGATCAGACAAGTAAACGCTCTCAAATGCCCTCGCCCTCTGGGAGAGGGAGGGACCCGCGCGCAACGCGCGTGGGAGGGTGAGGGGCGTTGCCGGGAACAAGAACAGACGATGCGTTAGGCAAGCAACGCCCCTCACCCTGACCCTCTCCCAACGGGAGAGGGAAGAGGAACAAATCAGCGGCGCCGCTTGCGACCGGCCCGGCGACCGCCTAACCTCGCAAACCGAATCGGCATCAATGACTTTCCTTCGAAAACGAGGTAGGGAATGACGAAATACGCGGAAGACTACGAGGACGTGACCCAGTATCCGCTGGATCCGGACCGCGAGGCCCAGCTGCGCAAGATGCAGCGGGAATGCACCTTCATCTGGACCAACAAGGAAGGTGAGCCCGTCGGCGTGATCATGTCGTATCTCGACACCGACGACGGCCGCATCTGGCTGACCGGCGCCGAGCAGCGCGCCCGGTTCCCGGCGATCAAGCGCGACCCGCGCAGCTGCGTGGTGATCACCAGCGCCGGCACCGAATGGGGCGCGGGCAAGACCGTGACCTACAAGGGCATCTCGGTCATCCACGACAAGGCCAACCGCGAGATCAAGGACTGGTTCTATCCGGCCTTCGCCCGCAAGCTGTACGGCCACGTCAGCGACGAGAAGGTCGAACAGTTCGTGAAATTCCTGGATTCCCCTGCCCGCGTGGTGATGGAATTCATCCCGACCAAGAAGATCGTCTATGACGGCGACAAGATGGCCCGCGCAACGCCGATCGTGAAGGGCGTCGTCGCACGCTGAAAACCGTAATCCAAATGGGGAACCGACAAATGCCAAGTGAAGTGGAAGACAAGCTGGAGATCCAGCAGCTCGCCCAGACCTACGCCGACGGCGTGATGCAGCGTGACGTGGACATCTGGGGTTCGACCTTCGCCGAGGACGGCGAGTGGAGCCTGCCGGGCATGGAAAAGCCGCTGAAGGGCCGCGAAACCCTGAAGCCATTCTGGTCCAAGGTGATGGTAGGCTACCCCTACGTGCTGCATTGGGTGCAGCCTGGCATCATCAAGGTGACCGGCGACAAGGCCACTGCGCGCTTCTACGTGCAGGAGAACATCAGAGATGCCCAGGGCGGTGAAAATCGAGTCGCCGGCGTCTATGACGACGAGCTGGTGCGCGAGAATGGCCATTGGAAGTTCGCTAGCCGCAAGTTCGCCGTGCTGTATCGCGGCCCGACGGACCTGTCCGGCAATTTCGCCGCCTATTCGGGCGGCGCCATCTTCTAGGCCTTCAACCTGACGGCGAATTCGAGGACTGCACGGGCCAGCCCCGTGCGGTCCTCGATCGTTTTCATGACCGTGTTGGTGACGTAGGAAGAGACGCCCAGCGTGTCCGCCATCTCCGCGTCCTCGGTATCGAGCACCAAGCCGTCAATCAGGTCGCGGTAGTGATGCGCGATGGTGTGTTGCGTCACCTCGAGGCCCAGCTCGGCCATCAGCTTGGCCGTCGGCCCCTTGATCGCCTTGCCGCCGACGATGGGCGAGACGGCGATCACCGGCGCGGCATTGGCCGCCAGCGCCTGGCGCACACCCGGGATGGCGAGCAGCGGATCGACGCTGAGGTATGGATTCGACGGGCAGATGACGATGGCGTCGAGCTCATCGCGTAGCGCACTGATGAAGGCCGGACTCGGCATGGCGGTTTCGGCGCCCTCGAAGCGGATACCCCGAACCTCGGGCTGGCACTTGTCACGGACGAAGTAGTGCTGGAACGCGAGGTCGCCGTCGTCGGTCTCGATCACCGTCGCGACCTCGTCGTCGGTCATCGGCGCGAGCAGCGGGCCGATGCCGTGGCTGCGGGCGAAATCCGCGGTGATCCGACTGAGCGATTGGCCGTCCATCAGCCGGCGGGTGCGCTCCACATGGGTCGCCATGTCCTTGTCGCCCAGGTTGAACCATGTCGGGCCGCCGAGGGTCCGCAGGTTCTCCATGAACTCCCAGGTCTCGCCCATCCGGCCCCAGCCCAGTTCCGTGTTAGACAGGCCGCCCAGCGTATAGGTGACGGTGTCGATGTCCGGGCAGATGCGCACGCCCAGATGGGTAAAGTCGTCACCGGTGTTGATGATGACGGTCAGCTTGTCGGGCGGCAGGATCAGCGACAGGCCCAGCGCCAGCTTGGCGCCGCCGACTCCGCCGCAGAGGGCGAGGACGTTGCCGGTCTTTGGCCCGGTCACCGGAACATGTCCATTTCTTTCGGCCGGATCAGCACCGTCGCCGGGCGCTCGTTGCGCGGCGTGGTCAGGCCGCGGACGATGGCGACGGGCGTGGCCTCGGTCGCCTCGCCCATGACCAGGTTGGCGGCGGCGGCGACCTGGTCGGCGATGGACACTTCGGTCACCTCGAGCACCTTGCCGAACATGTCCACGTCGCCGCGCTGGTCCCACAGCGGCTCGAGCCCGGCGCAGCCGATGGCAAGGGCGGAGGTGCCGATGCGCCAGGCGCGGCCGACGCTGTCGGCGACCACCACGCCCACATCGGCGCCCGAGCGGGCTTTGATGGTCGTACGCAAGGCGCGGGCGCTGGCGTCCGGGTCGACGGGTAGCAGCAGCGCCATGTCGTCGGCGCCGCCTTCCACGTTCGACCGGTCGATGCCGGCATTGGCAATCACCAGCCCCAGCTTCTGCTCGACCACCAGCACGTTGGTCTTGGCGCGCAGCACCGCGTTGGATTCCCGCAGCACCAGTTCGACCACGCGCGGATCCTTGCCGGTGATGCCGGCCAGCTCGTGGGCGCGTTCGGACGGCGTCACGGTCGACAGCGCGACCAATCTGCCCTCCGTCTTGGAGACGATCTTCTGCGCCACCACGACCACGTCGCCATCGGCCAGCGTCTCGCCCATGGCGGCGAGGCCGTCGAGGATGAAGCCGGCGATGTCGTCGCCAGGCTTCACCATCGGGATGCCGGGAACCGCGAAGACGCTCAGGCGGACGGACATGGCCGGACCCTTCCGATGATCAGTGCGCCTCGGGGTTCATCTAATGGGCTTCGCCGGGCGTGCCGGTGATCTTGATCCCCGCGCCGTGGATCTTGTAACGGCGGTTGATGGTGATCAGCACCGAGGTCAGCGCCTCGGCGGCGGACGAGTTGGCCAGCGGACCGGCGCTCCAGCCCTTCATGCCGGCGTCCTCGACAAGGCCGACCACCAGGTCGCGCGCCTCGATGTCGTCGCCCGAGACCAGCACGTCGCACTCGATCTCGTGGTCGCTGTTGAGGTGCTCGGCGCCGATGTTCTGGAACGCGGCGACCACCTTCACGCCCTCGCCGACGAAGGCCTGGGCGCGCACGGCGGCGCTGTCCTCCTCGGGAAGCTGCACGCGGCCGACCTTCGGCGGCACCAGCGGCACGGTCGCGTCGATCAGGATCTTGCCCTGCACGCCGGCCTTGATCACCTCCAGCATGGGCCGCTGATTGGAGAACGGCACGGTCAGCGCGACGATCTCGGCCGCTTCCGCCGCGGCACCGTTTTCCATGCCGATGACGTCGCCGCCGACGTCGGCCTTCAGCGCATCCGCCGCTTCCTGGGCCTTGCCCGCTTCGCGCGAACCGATGATCACCTTGTGGCCGGCCTTCGCCCAGCGCCGCGCCAGGCCGCCGCCCAGAGCACCGGTCCCGCCGATGACGGCGATCGTCCTCTTGGTGTCCGCCATGGAATTCCCCTTTCAGTTCTGCCGGTTTTTCGGTTGTGTAGCACGGTTGCCGAGGCTGGCAGCATCAAAAAAGATGTGCCAAGGTACCGCCAAGCCATAAGCCGCCGGTGACCGTCCGGCTGCCAATCCGAACAGGGGAGACACGCATGAAAGTCGGATTCAACATGCCGCAGCTGACGCAGTTCGCCAGCCAGAAAGCGGTGCACGAGTTCGCCGTCATCGCCGACAAGATGGGATACGACTCGCTGTGGGTGCAGGATCACTTCCTGTATCCGGATAATCCGGTCCAGAGCCACCCGGTTCACCAGCACAAGCTGGGCAAGGACAAGATCGTCCAGTGGCCCGACGCCTATGCCAGCATGCTGGCGCCGCTGGAGGCGCTGGCCTATGTGGCGGGCATCACCAAGAACATCCGTCTCGGCACCTCGATCCTGGTGTTCGGCTATCACCGTCCGGTGACCCTGGCCAAGCAGGTCGCCACCATCGACGTGCTGTCGGGCGGCCGCTTCGACCTGGGCCTGGGCCTGGGCTGGGCGACCGAGGAATTCGCCCACATGGATACGCCGTTCGGCAAGCGCGGCGAGCGTTGCTCGGATTTCATCCGGGCGCTGCGCGCGGCCTGGGCCGACAATCCCACCGAATACAACGGCCCGTACTACAACTTCCCCAAGGGCCAGACCACGCCCAAGCCGGTGCAGAAGGACTGGAACGGCAATCCTGGCGTGCCGATCCTGGGCGCGTTCCTCAACGACCGGGGCTTCGACCGGGTCGCCGAGCTGTGCGACAAGTGGCACCCGGCCGGTCATCCGCCCGAACTGGCGGCCATGCGGCTTGCCCAGATCAACAAGATCGCCAAGGAAAAATACGGCCGCGAGCCGATGAAGTGCGTCATGCGCGTCTTCGCCGCGCCCAAGCTCCCCGGCATCAAGGAGATTGGCGAGCAGCTGATGGCGCCGAACTGGATCGGCACCGTGGACGACATGATGCCGCACCTGAAGGCCGCCAAGGCCGCCGGCATGGACGAGATCGTCATCGACTGCAGCTTCTTCCACGAGATGAAGAGCGACGAGGACTGGATCTCCCAGCCCGAGTTCTTCCGCCCGCTGCTGGAAGAAGCCAAGAGCTGACACAATAATTGTGACGGAAGCGGGCATTCCCGCTTCCGTCTCGCCAGGCGGAGACCATCATCCGCGAGACGTCCGACATCTGGGCGTTGCTGCCGGTCAAGCGCCTGACGGGCGCGAAGCAGCGGCTGTCGCCCGTGCTGAGCGAAGGCGAGCGCACCGAGCTGGCGCGTGCCATGCTGCTCGACGTGCTGCTGGCGCTGCGTCACGCCTGGGGCCTGGCGGGCGTCGCCGTCGTGACCGAGGACAAGGAAGCCAGGGTGCTGGCCAGGGAACACGGCGCGGCGCTGATCCGCGAAGCCGAGGGCGGCCTGAACGCGGCGCTGACCGCCGGCCTGTCGACACTCGGCACCTATGGCGCAAGCGGCGCGCTGATCATCCACGGCGACCTGCCGCTGGCGGCAGCGGGCGAGATCACCGCGCTGATCGCCGCCCATCCCGGTGGCAAGGCGGCGACCTTCGTGCCTGCCCGCGACGGCGGCACCAATGCCATGCTGCTGAGCCCGATCGACGCCATGCCGCTGTCCTATGGCGAGGGCAGTTTCGAGAAGCACAGGAGCGCGGCGTTGGAGCGGGACATGGCCGTTACCCTGCTTGCCTTGCCCGGGCTGGAGCTGGACATAGATACGCCTGACGATCTGCGACGCCTGTTGGCGCGAGGCGCGTGCGGGCATACCATGGATTATTTGCTGGCGACCGATGTTGCCACCCGGTTACAACAGTCCCCAGCCACGTCATTGGGAACCGAACAGTGAACCGTGAAGTCGTGTCCTACCTGGAGAAGGTCGAAGCGGGCCACCGGCCGACGCGCGACGAATCCCTGCGGCTCGCCGTCGAGACCGACATTCCCCGGCTGATGGCCACCGCCTCGTTCCTTCGCGACCAGGGACACCGCAACATCATCACCTTCTCGAAGAAGGTGTTCATCCCGCTCACCCATCTGTGCCGCGACGTCTGCCACTACTGCACCTTCGCGCAGCCGCCGAAGAAGGGCGAGCAGGTGTTCATGACGCCCGAGCAGGTGCTGGACATCGCCCGGCAGGGCGCGGCCATGGGCTGCAAGGAGGCCCTGTTCACCCTGGGCGACAAGCCCGAGCTGCGCTACAAGGCCGCCCGCGAGGCGCTGGCCGCGCTGGGGCACGAGACGACGCTGTCCTACCTGGCCGCCATGGCGAAGCTGGTGCACGAGGAGACGGGCCTGTTCCCGCACCTCAATCCCGGCCTGATGACCGACGAGGACCTGGCCATGCTGCGGCCCCTGGCGCCGTCCATGGGCATCATGCTCGAGAGCACGGCGGCGAGCCTGCTGGAGAAGGGCAAGCCGCATCACGGCAGCCCGGACAAGGAACCGCAAGTGCGCCTCGAAGGCCTGCGCCGCGCCGGCCGCGCGCAGGTGCCGTTCACATCGGGCATCCTGATCGGCATCGGCGAGACCCGCGCCGAGCGGATCGAGAGCCTGCTGGCGCTGCGCGACATCCATGACGAGTTCGGCAACCTGCAGGAAGTGATCATCCAGAACTTCCGCGCCAAGCCGGGCACGCGCATGTCCGACGCGCCGGAGCCGGACCTGGACGAGTTGCTGTGGACGCTGGCGATCACCCGCATCGTCTTCGGCCCGGCCATGAACATCCAGGTGCCGCCGAACCTCAGCCCGGGCCAGCTGCAGCCGCTGGTCGCCGCCGGCATCAATGACTGGGGCGGCGTGTCGCCGCTCACGCCCGACTTCGTCAACCCGGAAGCGCCGTGGCCGCATCTCGACAAGCTGGCCGCCGAGACCGCCGCCACCGGCAAGCTGCTGGTCGAACGGCTGACTATCTATCCGGAATACGCGCTGCGGCCCGAGCGGTGGCTCGATCCCGCCATGCGCACGCCGGTCATCCAGGCCATCGACAGCGAGGGCTATCCGCGTACCGAGGAGTGGTCGCCCGGCGAGGACACGCCGCCGCCCGACGCCGACCTGAAGCTGCTGGCCGCGCCCATGCCCACGCGCATCGATCCATGGCTGAAATCGATCCTCGACCGGGCGGTAAAGGGAGAACGGCTCAATGAAACCGAGGTCTCGCGCCTGTTCCTCGCCCGCGGCGACGAGTTCACTGCGGTGTGCCGCACCGCCGACGACCTGCGCCGCAAGGTGAAGGGCGACACGGTGACCTATGTGGTCAACCGCAACATCAACTACACCAATGTCTGCTACTTCAAGTGCCAGTTCTGCGCCTTCTCCAAGGGCAAGCTGACCGAGAATTTGCGCGGCAAGCCCTATGTGCTGGGCATGGACGAGATCCAGCGCCGCACCAGGGAAGCCTGGTCGCGCGGCGCCACCGAGGTCTGCATGCAGGGCGGCATCCATCCTTCCTACACCGGCCAGACCTATATCGAGATCACCGAGGCGGTGAAGGAAGCCGTGCCCGGCATGCACGTGCATGCGTTCTCGCCGCTGGAAGTGTGGCAGGGCGCCGAGACGCTGGGCATCTCGCTGAAGGAATTCCTCACCCGGCTGAAGGCGGCCGGCCTGGGCACGCTTCCCGGCACCGCCGGCGAGGTGCTGGACGATGAGGTCCGGCGCATCCTCTGCCCCGACAAGATCAACACCGCCCAGTGGTTCGAAGTGATGGAGACGGCCCATTCGCTGGGCATCCGCACCACCTCGACGATCATGTACGGCCATGTCGACGGCCCGGTCAACTGGGCGCGCCACCTGCTCGGCCTGCGCGACCTGCAGGCGAAAACCGGCGGCTTCACCGAATTCGTGCCGCTGCCCTTCGTGCACATGGAAGCGCCGATCTACCTGAAGGGCCGCGCACGCAAGGGCCCGACCTTCCGCGAGGCGGTGCTGATGCACGCCGTGGCACGCCTGACCCTCAACGGGCTGATCGACAACATCCAGACCAGCTGGGTGAAGATGGGACCGGAAGGCGTGAAGGCGTGCCTCAACGCCGGCGTCAACGACATGGGCGGCACCCTGATGAACGAGACCATCACCCGTGCCGCCGGCGCCAGCCACGGCCAGGAGATGGAGCCGTACCGGATGGAAGAGATCATCCGGGGCAATGGCCGAATTCCGGACCAGCGGTCCACAGCCTATGGCGATGTGGCCGACGAGCGCGTGCGCGTGTCGTTCCAGGCCGCGCCGCTGGAGGATTTGCGGTTCACCGCGGCCAAGGAATACGAGCGGAGCTAGGCTCTAACGCTTGATCGTCGCGATCTCGTCGGCGAGCACGGCGCGCTGGCGTTCCGGTGGCCATTGCTGGGGATCGAATACGGTCTCCGTCGCCAGGCCGGTGATCATCGTCAGCAGGCGGCGAGCCCGTAGTTCCATGGTCTGCTCGGACACGTCGAGCCCCTCGTATTCCCGCGCCAGCACCCGCTTGATCAGATCGAGCGCCTCGCGGGCACGGCGCTGTTGTTCGGCCATCATCTCGGGATCGTTGGCGACGTGGCCCCAGAAGGCGATCCAGATCTGCCAGTCGCGGGTCCGCTCCTCGTCGAGCGGCAGCAGCCACTCGACGCATACCTGCATCGGCTTTCCGGCGGCCAGCTCCTCGTCGACCTTCGCCACAGCGCCGACGGCGGCCGAGCGGAAGATGTAGGTCATCAGCTCGCGCTTGTTGCGGAAGTAGTGCGAGACGATGGCGGTGCTGTAGCCCGCGGCCTTGGCGATGTCGCGGAAGGTGACGCCTTCGAGGCCGGACTTGGCCAGCAGCCTCGCCGCAATGGCGGCGACCTGCTTGCGGCGAGCTTCATGATCGACGGGAGGTGGCATGGAGGATGCGTTGGCGGTGCGTTGTTCGGTTGTGAATCGTTATCTATCAAACCCCTAGGGTCGAGTCACGGCCCATGGGCGCAGCCCGGGTCAGCGTCCCGGCGCCTCGTAGACCAGCAGCACGTTGCCCGGCATGTGGCCGGCGAAATTGTATCCCGAACTGATGAACAGCAGGCCCCGGTCGGGAACCGCCGCCGCCGCGCCGTCCATGGACCCGCCACGCGCCATCACGCCGGACACGGTCTTGACCGGCTGGGTGGTGTCCAGCTTCCACAGGATCTTGCCGGTGGCCGCGTCATGCACGCGGAAATAGCCGTCGAGCCCACCGGCGAACACCAGCTCGGGCGTGGCGGTGATCGCCGCGGCGTTGCCCACGGCGCAGAATTCGCGACCGTTGCACTCGTCCTCCAGCTTCATCTGCCAGACATTGGCGCCGGTCTTCAGGTCGAGCGCGAACAAGCCCGGATTGGGCTTGTCCTGGTAGCTGACCGTATCGGGCGCGTCGGAGATCGGCACGAACACGCGGGCGTTGTCGACCGCGATGCCGAAATGCACGCCACCGTGCAGGCCGCCGCGGCCGAGCCTGGTCTTCCAGATCAGCTTGCCGGTGTCGGGATCGACCGCATGCACCACGCCCGATTTCTGCGGCCCCAGCACGAGTTCGGTGCCGTCATCGGCGCGCGCCAGGACCATGGCGGCCCCGAAATCGAAATCGGGACCGTTCTCCTCCGGGCAGTTGTGCTTGGGCTCGGCCACGCAGGCGGAGTTCCACGCGTCGCCCGACGTGGCCTGGTAGACCCACTTCTTCTTGCCGGTCTTCAGGTCCATGGCGAACATCGAATCGCTGGTGGCTGTGGCGGGCGACGAATAGTTCTCGCCACTGCCCACATAGAGCTGGCCGCGCTTCTCGTCGATGGCCGGGCTGTTCCAGATCGGCGCGCCCGACGGGCCGATACGATCGGTGCCGACATCGTTCTTGCCGCGAACCGCCGGCGTCTCGTCGACTGTGTGGGTCTGCCAGACCGGCTTGCCCGTTGCCGCGTCGAGTGCCGTCACCGAGCCGCGGAAGGTGCAGCAGGCGTATGCCGGATCGGTGGCCGGCACAACCTCGAGCGACGACACCGGCACGTAGAGCCGGTCGCCATAAAGGGTCGGCGTGCCGGTGATGGTGGCGCTGGGGTGCTCGTCGGGATGGGCGCGCCAGACCTGCTCGCCGGTCACGGCGTCGATCGCGTAGACATTGCCGATCAGGTCGCCGAAATAGAGCCGGGGCTTCGCGGCCGCATCGCCCGCCTTCCACAGGCTGACGACGATGCCGGTGCGCACTTCGGCCGACGCATGATACATCCAGCGCACGCAACCGGTATTCCGGTCCAGCGAGAACACCGTGCCGTTCTGGCTGCCGACGAACACGGCACCGCCGGCCAGGCCAGGCTGCGACCGCGCGCGCAAGGCATCGGGGAAGGCGAACGCCCATTTCAGCTTCAGCGACGCCACGTTGGCGCGGCCGATACCGGCGCGCTCGCTGGGTACAAGCCGGTCGTTGCCATAGCCCAGGCCCCAGCTCGGCACCGATGGCGGCTGCCCGTAGTCGAACCGCGCGGCCTCGCCGGTGCATTGCGGCGCTGCCGACTCGCTGACCTTGGCGCCCAGCTGCCGGTTGGTGAGATATTCTGCGACCTGCTTCTTCTCCAGATCGGAGAGGCGCGCCGCCTGCGGCTTCATCACGCCCTCTGTCAGCGCCCGGTAGATGGATTCGGGCGCCATGAACTGCAGCATCTTGGGATGCGGCGCGCGCGCGACGCCGGTCTCATGGCAGCCGGCGCAGTTGGCCGCGTAGACCTTCCCGCCAGGCGAGTCTTTCTTCTGCTCGGTAAGACCGAGGGATGAATGCTCCCCGGCGCCGGCGGCCTGCGCTGCGTGAGCGATGAATGCGGCGGCCAGCGCGGCCGTCAGCAAACCCAGTGACCTGCGCATGAACTTCCTCCCCGAATCGGTCTCGCCGGTTTTCCCGGTCTATTCTCTGCCTGCGCTATAGAGCCTGTCCGCCCTGTCGCCCTCAAGCTCGACCTGCACGTTGCCGAGAAAGTGCCGGGTCGTCTACAGTTCGGACAGCACGTCGAACGCGAACTGGCTGGACGGGCCGACGAATCCGCCCATGTCATGGGTCGAGTCGGGATAGAACACCGATTCCAGAAGCTTCCGGTCGCGGCGGTCCAGCGCCCAGCAATAGCGGTGGACGATGCCGTCGATTTCCTAACGGTCGGCGACCTGGCGCAGCAGGACGGCATCGATCGCTTCGTTCACACGGCCTCTCCCCTCACGTAGGAATCCAGCGTCTGGTTGAGGTGGCGGATGCGCACCTCCTGATAGGTCGCGAGCGTCTGGCCCGGCTTCCTGCTGGTGGTGAGGCCTTCCTGCTGCATGCCCAGGTTCCAGGTGTCCTGGTCATAGACATGGCCCATGAACGCGTCCATGCCGGGCACCGTCGTGTAGGACTGCTCGATGGGAATGCGCACCGGCTGGGCGGATTCGGGGCGGTTGCCCGAGCGCGGCACCGGCCGCAGGAACAGCAGATCGAACAGCGACTTGTCCGGGCTCGTCCCGATCGGCCGGAACCGGTAGACCATCGGCATGGACAGACCCGGGAACAGGAACATGTTCGGGAACAGCGTGTACTCGATGGTGTCGAGGATCTCGGAGTCCGACAGGTGACCCGTCGCCACGTCGAGCGCGTTCTCGAACTGGTCGCGCAGGAAATTGGACATGGTGCGCCGCGCGTTGCCGCCTTCCGGCACCATCACCGGATTGTCGACCAGCGACCGGTCGCCCATCAGCATGTTGTCGACCTTCTCCTGCTCGGTCAGCGTCCGTCCCAGATGCGGGCTCTGGATGCCGCTCAGGGAAAGGAACCGGTCGACATGCTTGTCGCGGATGTCGTACTGGGTGCTGGGTTCCGATGTGCCCGACAGCAGCTGCGGGTGCGTCACCCGCGTGTGGTAGTTTTCCATGAACGCCTCGGCGGCCAGCTTCCAGTTGCAGGGCAGCTCCTTCTGGATGTGAACCGTGACGTAGCGGTCCTTCATGTTCCAGTTGGCGAAGTCCTTGGTCAGGATGCCGAGGTATTCCAGCAGCGGCGGCGCATCGTCGTCCATGTTGATGAAGACGAAGCCGCCCCAGGTTTCCGCGCGCACTTCCGGCAGCTTGTAGGCTTCGGGATCGACGTGGGTGAAGTCCCAGGCGCTGGGGATGTTCTTCAACGTGCCGTCCAGGTTCCACTGCCAGCCGTGATAGATGCAGGTGAAGTCAGGCTTGGAGCCCTGGGTATGCGACGGGCACAGCTTGGTGCCGCGGTGCAGGCAGGAATTGTAGAACGCCTTGATGCCGCCGGCCTCGTTGCGCATCACGACGATGGAATACCGGCCGATGTCGTAGACCACGTAGTCGCCGGGCTCAGGGATATGGTCCTCGCGGCACGCCCATTGCCAGACCTTGGTCCACATCCGCTCCATCTCCAGGTCGAAGAACGCCTGGGAGGTATACCGCTCATAGGGAATGTCCTCGTTGCCGAGGAATTCATACGTCTCCTGGTCGAGCGGTGGCGGCACGCTCTCGTTCAGGCTGCGGAGGATATCCTGTGCACTCGGCTCGGGCGACGCCGTGGCGTAGCGGCGGGCGATATCGGACAGTTCATTCATTTCGCTTCCCCATGCGCTGTCAGACGCGGCACACACGCCTGACGGTTCACGACGCAGGATAGCTCCCGTCCCACGCCACACAAACCGAAACCGACCGATTAGTCAGTTCCGTCTCACGGCCCCCAGAACGCATAGAGCGGATCGTCGGGATACTTGCCGCCCCGCGTCGTCAGCGTCTCGTACATGCCCTGCCCGGTCTGGTCGGAGGACGGATGGCTCGTCATCCAGTCCATCACGAAAGTGCGGTGGGTGTATTTCCAGACGCCGCCGCGCCGCTCGAACCGGTCGATGTAGCGGCCGCCGGTGAGGTCGTCGGTGAAGCCATCCGGGCCTGGAACCCTGGTGAAGGCGATGACGTAGCTTTCCGCCACGGCGATATCGCCCTCGACGTCGATCCATTCGTTGGCGACCGAGTGGGACATGCCCTGACGGTCGGCGGTCGCGCCGATGATCATGCCGCAGAACTCGTCGGCCGAGCCGGCGAAGACGCCCACATCGATGGTCGCTCCCGGATGCCAGACCGAACGCAGCAGCGCCTCGTCGCCCCGGTCGGTGGCGCGGGCCTGGGCCATGATCAGCTCGTGGATGTCCTGCTTGGCCAGCACCACGGCGGCTTTATCGGCCAGGTCGTCGGAAACCTGCACGGCGTTGTCTCCCTTGTTCATGTCCTGCTTCCAGGCGGCGAGCAGCCGGTTGCCCGGATCGTCCCCGCCGCGGGCGCCGCGGATGAACGGCGGTCCCTCATAGGACGGCAGCGCGGTCCCGGTCGGCGCGCGGTTGGTGTTCCAGTCGAGCACGTAGAGCCGGTGCGTCATCTTCCAGACGCCGTCGCGCTTCTCGTGCCGGTCGAGGTAGCGCCCGCCGACCATGGTCTGCAACGGCGGCGTCTCGTTGGTGCGTTCCAGATAGGCGATGACGTAGCTCTCGGACAGCGCCCGGTCGCCATCCACCCTGATGGACCGGTTGCAATGACGGTGCAGGGTCATCGGGCGGGTGGCGATCAGCCTGACGATGACGTCGGCGAACTCGTCCGCCGGGCCGTCGAACATGCCGTAGGAAACGGTCGCGTCCGGGTGATAGACGGACTTGATGAGTGCGGAGTCGCAGCGGTCGATGCCGCGGCTGTGGTTCGCCAGGTTGGCGGCGATGGCCTGCCGGTCAGCGATGGCGGCGATGGCGGATGCAAAGTCGGTGGCCATGCCGGTTGTTCCCTGAAGAAAGTTGGCGTGCCCGGCCGGAGCGGCCAGGCACGCCCACCTTACTACATCTTCACCTTTACCGTGACGCCAAGGGTGCGCGGGTCGGCATAGTTGACCAGACCGAAGACACCCGGCGCGTCGTACACGCTGGAGATATAACGTTCGTCGAACAGGTTGCGCGCCCAGAAACCGACGGACCAAGCCCCCCCTTCCGGTCCCACGTCGAGGTTGAGATCGACGACATGGGTCGGCTGGATTTCGGAACGCGGTGTGTTGTCCAGCTTCACGTTGTATTTCTTGCTGACGTACTTGTACTGGACGTTGGTCTTGACCTCGAAGTCGCCGATCAGGAAGACATACTCCGCGCCCAGATTGGCCGTCCATTTCGGCGAATTCTGGAGGGTATAGCCGGCAAGCTGTTTGAAGCCGCCCAGCGCGCCGGCGTCGACATACGGGAAGTCAGTATAGGTCGCCACGAGGTAGCCAAGCGAAGCGTTCAAGGTCAGGCCTTCGACCGGTACCGCGATTATCTCGGCCTCGATGCCCCTGGTATGAGCGCCAGCGGCGTTGAGGATCGAGTTGCCGTTGACCGTATTGCCGAACTGATCCTTGAAGAAATAGATCGAGGCCAACTGGATGTCCTGGTACCAGTTGTAGAAGCCGGTCAGGTTGGCGCGCAGCCGGTTGTCGAACCACTCGCTCTTGACGCCGACTTCGATGGTATCGACATATTCCGGGTTGTACGGACCGATATCTTCCGGAATGCCGACACGGCCGACGAAGCCGCCTGACTTGAAGCCGTGGGCGTAGTACCCGTACAGCATCATGTCGTCCGTGACATCAAACTCGGCGCCGACCTTGCCGCCCAAATTATCCCAGGACTCCTTCCCAGTGGGTGTCAGGGCCCCAAGGAATATCTCGTTCGGCCCAGCCGTCATATTCAGCACGGGCCCCCGAAGTTCGGCCTTGCCGGTCGTATTGATGAACGTGCTGATGGCGACATTCATGTCGGTGGTTTCATGCGTGAACCGCACGCCACCCTGAAGCCGGAACCGGTCAGTGATGTCTACGTAGGTCTGCAGGTAGGCCGACATGGTCTTGGTTGATTGATCGAAATCGCTCAACTGACGCAGCCCCGGCGCGGCAAACTGGATGCGGAAATCCTGATAATGGTCATAGGCATAGTTCGCGTAGAACAGGCCAACCAACACTTCGACGCCGTCCCAGGGCTTGAAGGTGTCGCGCAGTTCCTGGGTGAACTGCCAGCCCGTCGTCAGGCGATCGGTGTCGTCCAGGAACGCGGGCGTATAATCCTGGTCGGTATACTCGCGAAGGCGGAAATCCTTATACCCCGTAATGGAGGCGATCTCGCCGATGGCCGTATCCCAGTTCATCTTGAACGTGACCGAGTAGGTGTCCATGTTCGACAGATTCGGGGAGTTGCCATCGCGCGCGCCATAGTACTTCTTCGGCGCATGGCAACGCTCGCCTGCCGGCAGACAGGGCGACTCATACATGGGAAGCAAGGAGACCCCATTCGGCTCGTTCGGATTGGGGTAGACAGTTCCAGCGGGCTGGAACAGCGCCTCGCCCGGCACGGCGCCGTTGATGGATGGCGGCGAATCGTCGCGCGAACTGAAATACTCGCCGATAAGGGACGCGCTGAAGTTCTCGCCCTTGTCGTAGGTCAGGTTGAGCCGGAAGCCATTGCGGTTCTTGTCGCCCAGCGACTTGCCATCGACGATGTTGGTGTTAAAGCCGTCGCGCTGGTGGTGGGAGAAGGTCATCCGACCGGACAGCACGTCCTTGACGATCGGGAAGTCCATGGCACCCTTGAACTCGAACGTGCTGTAGTTTCCGTAGGTAGCCTCGGCCTGCACCCCGAAATCGCCGGAAGGTTTGTTGGTCACAACCTGGACCACGCCGCCGGTGCTGTTGGCGCCGAACAGGGTGCCCTGCGGACCGCGCAGGATTTCAACGCGCGCCAGGTCGTAGGTGTCCAGCAGCGACGTCATATTGAAGAACTGCGGCACTTCATCCTGCACCACGACCACGGTCGTGCCGGCGTAGGGATCGGGCTCGATCACGCCCATGCCGCGAATGTTGAACACCGCGCCGTGCGGGGTATTGGCGAACTGCTGGATCTGAACGTTCGGGATGTAACCCTGCAGCGCCTCGAGGGTCACCGCGTGAATGTTCTCCATCCTCGCGCCAGAAACAGCGGCGACCGAGATCGGCACATTCTGGATGTCTTCCTCTTTCTTCTGCGACGTCACCGTGACGCTTTCGACGCCCTTGGCGATGTCGCTCCTGGGCGATTCCGCCGGCTTCCCGGCGGCGGGAGGCGGCGTGTCCTGCGCCTGCGCCGCGCCCGCATATAGCCCGAGCAGGCTCAGACATAGAGCCGTGCTCAACCCCAACTTCCTGGTGTTCATGTGTAACTCCCCGCTGTGTCGGCCGTTGCTCCGGCCCGATTGTCGCTAAGTTCCAAACTATGCATTTACTCAACGATCGTGTAAATATTTTCCTGACCATATGATCAAAAACATACTGCTATGTCGCTAAAATACCACAATAGGCACCCTAACCAGGTATGTGGAGGCCAAAATTCAACTCCAAATCCATTTCTTTCGTTCTGGGAGATGATTTGGCAATATTCCTATTCAACAATCGTTGATGACTTTAGCAACCGACCTTCCCAGATTCCCTCGCCCCTGGCACCGCGGACCCGCCCATGAATGCTCCCGATACCGGCCCGACAACGCGCGACCGTATCCTCAACGCGGCCGAGCGCCTGTTTGCGCAGCGCGGCTATTACGGCGTCACCATCCGCCAGATCACCCGCGAGGCGGGCGTCGACGTGGCGCTGGCCAGCTACTATTTCGGGCCGAAGGCCGACCTGTTCCGGGCGGTGCTGGAGCGCAGGGCCGAGGAGCTGCACGGTGCCATCCTGGCGTCCATCGACGCCGTGGAGAAACGCGCGGGTGACCGGCCGCCCGGCGTCGAAAGCCTGATCCGCGCCTTCGCCCAGCCGTCCATCGACCGGCTGGTGCGCGGCGGCGAAGGCTGGCGCGACTACATCCACATGATGGCGGGACTCTACAGCTCGCAGCAGAGCGAGTTCCTCGTCGCCATGAACGACATGTACACGCCCGCCATGCGGCGCGTCATGGAGCTGATCCGCCTGTCGATCCCGACGGCCAGCGAACGCAGCGTGACGCTGTCGTTCTACATGCTGCTGACGGCGGTGATCAGCATCTACTCGGAGACGGTCGGCCTGGAGCGGCTGTCCAACGGGACCATCCATCCAACGGATTTCGACGCCATATTGGATCACCTCGCGCCGTTCTTCGCGGCGGGGTTCCATCGCATGGCTTCCGTCTAGAGGTCCTCCCCAGGACCGTACCGTAGCGGGCATCTCTGCGACCTCGCGCGAATGGTACGTGACATCTGTCATGTAAACTGTATCATCGGTTGATGACATCTGTCATGCACAATCATGAATCCATGAGGCATGGCGCGGAACGGGGAGCGAGACATGTCCGACACACCTTCATCAAAGATCAGCCGCAGGCAGATTCTGGCGGGCGCCGGCATCGCGGCCGGCGCCGCGGCGACACTCGCCGTCACTGGATCGGCCGCGGCGGCGCCAAAGACCAGCTGGGATCAGGAAGCGGATATCGTCGTCGTGGGCGGCGGCTCGGCCGCCTGCTCGGCGGCGGTAACGGCCGCGAGCCTGGGCGACAAGGTCATCCTGCTGGAAAAGGAAGCGATCCTGGGCGGCACCACCAACAAGTCGGGCGGCGTCGCCTGGGTGCCGAACAATCCGGAGATGCGCAAGGCCGGCGTTACCGACACGCGCGCCGACTGCCTCAAATACATGGCGCGTTTCTCGTTCTCGCAGGCCTACAATCCCAACAGCCCGACACTGGGCCTCGATGCGCTGACCTACCGGCAGCTCGAGGCGTTCTATGACAATGGCGCGGCGACCATCGAATTTCTCGACAAGGTCGGCGCCGCCAAATACGCGACCTTCAGGGTGGGCGGCAACCCGTCGCCCGACTATGCCGACCATCTGCCCGAGAACAAGGCACCGAAGGGCCGCTCGCTGACACCGGTCAACGACAAGGGCGAGGCGGTCAGCGGCAATATCGGCGACGGCGTCGTGCTGATCGGCGCCATGGAAGCGTGGCTGAACAAGAACAAGGTGCCGCTGCTGACCGAGCACCGGGTGACCGCCGTGATCAAGGAAGCCGGCCGGGTCGTCGGTGTCGAGGCCGAGAGCGGCGGCAAGACCATCCGGATCAAGGCGCGCAAGGGCGTGATCTTCGGCACCGGCGGCTATGCCCACAATACCGACCTGGTGCAGCTTCACCAGAAGGCGCTGTACGGCGCCTGCGCCATGCCCGGCTCGACCGGCGACTTCATCGCCATCGGCGGCGCGGCGGGCGCGAAGATGGGCACGCTGGGCACCGCCTGGCGGACGCAGGTGGTGTTCGAGGAGGCGCTGAAGAACCGGGTGCTGCCGCAGGGCGTGTTCTTCATCCCGGCCGACGCCATGTTCGTGGTCAACAAGTATGGCAAGCGGGTCGTCAACGAGAAGCGCAACTATAACGATCGCACCGAGGTGCATTTCGTCTATGATCCGGTGCACGAGGATTTCTCCAACCAGCTGCTGTTCATGGTGTTCGACGGCCGGGTGGTGGACGCGTTCGGCGGCGCCTATCCGATCCCCGCGCCCGGCAATATCGGCCCCCATGTCATCGAGGCGACCGACCTGCAGTCGTTGGCCGCGGCCATCGGCAAGCGGCTTGAAGGGCTGAGGGACAAGAGTGGCGGCTGCACCCTGGCCGAGGATTTCCCGGCCACGCTGAAGACCACGATCGACCAGTTCAACGGTTACGCCCGGAGCGGCAAGGATCCGGACTTCAAGCGCGGCGACCAGTCCTACGACCGGGAATGGCAGGCGTTCTTCTCGCAGATGCGCGAGGGCAGCACCGAGAAGCCCAACAGCATGCCGAATTCGACCATGCACCCGCTGCGCGACAAGGGTCCGTATTACTGCATCATCCTGGCCGCCGGCGCGCTCGATACCAGCGGCGGGCCGCAGATCAATGAGAAGGCCCAGGTGATGGGCGCGGACGGCACGCCGATCCCCGGCCTCTATGGCGCCGGCAACTGCATCGCCAGCCCGTCGCGCGAGGCATACTATGGCGCGGGCGGCACCATCGGGCTGTGCCTGACCTTCGGCTACATTGCCGCCCAGACCGCGCACAAGGAGACGGCGGCGGCCTGACCAGTGGGGCACACGCGGAGGTGACCATGAACAAGCCAGCCGGCACGCACGAGTCTTACGCCGCGCGCTTCGTCAGTGAGATTTTCCCTGAGCGCTACAAGCGCGGCGCCCTGCACGGCGAGCGCTACACCTCGGCCGACTTCTTCGCCCGCGAGTGGGAGAACGTCTGGACCAAGGTCTGGCTGGTGATCGCCCGTACCGCAGAAATCCCGGAGGCCGGCGATTTCGTCGTCGAGGACATCGGCCCCGAATCCATCCTGGTGGTGCGCCAGGAGGACGGCGGCATCCGGGCGTTCTACAACGTGTGCCAGCACCGCGGGAACCGGCTGGTGCAGCCGGCAGAAGGCTCCATGCCGTCCTTCACCTGCGACTACCACAGCTGGACCTGGGGCATCGACGGCAGCCTGGTGTCGGTGCAGGACGAGGGCGATTTCTCTGAAGGCAGCCCGTGCGGCACCGTCCGGCTGGAGGAGATGAAATGCGAGGTGTTCGCCGGATTCTTCTTCGTCAACATGGACAAGGACGGCATATCCCTGAAGGACTATCTCGGCCCGATCTGGGACCGCTGGCAGGTCTATCCGGTCGAGAACATGACGCGGGTGCAGGCGCTGACCGTCAGCCTGCCCAGCAACTGGAAGGCGCTGCACGACAATTTCAGCGAGGTCTATCACTTCGCCACGGTGCACGCGCCTTACCTCGACTACCTGGAGGACGACTTCCGCGACATCAGCTGCGAGATCTTCGACCAGGGCCATACGGTGATGCACATGAAGGGCGGCCTGCCCTCGGCACACTATCTCGACAGCGACCTGCCGCCGATCAGCGAGCAGCTCGGCGCCGAGCTGAGGCGCTGGGACCTGGACCCCGCCGATTTCACCGACCGGCCGACCGAGACGCGGCTGGCGCTGCAGCGGCAGAAGCGCACGCTGGGTCCCGCGCGCGGCCACACGCACTACGAGAAGATGAGCGACAGCCAGCTCACAGACAGCCACCACTATACCATCTTCCCGAATTTCTCGGCCGGCATGCTGGCCGACGGCATCCTGTTCCATCGGCTGCGGCCCCATGCGACCGACCCGAACCAGTCCTATTACGATGTGTTCTACTACGCCTCCGGAGACGACGCGTTCAGCAGCATGTCGACGGCGGCTGGCGGCGGCCTCGCCGAGGCCGAGCGCGAATATGTGGCGTTCGGCGAGAAGAGCCTGGGCGCCCTGCTCGACGGCGACGTCGGCACCATGGCGACCCAGCAGAAGGGACTGCGCTCACGCGGCTATCGCGGCGGCGTGCTCGCCGACCAGGAATACCGGCTGGCGTTCTACCATCACATGATCGACCGCTACATGGCGGGATACAGGCCGGGGAAGCCCTAGAACTGCGCTTCGGGCAGCCGGATCACCAGGCCGTCCACCTCCGCGGTCATCTCGATCTGGCAGGTCAGGCGGCTGCACGGCAGCACGTCGACGGCGCAGGACAGCATGTCCTGCTCCTCCTCGGACGGCGGCGCGAGCCGCGGCGCCCAGGCTTCGTCCACATAGCCGTGACAGGTGGCGCAGGACAGGCACCCGCCGCACTCGCCCATGATGCCGGGAATCAGCGCGTCAGTGGCCGCCTTCATCACCGAGCGGCCGGCTTCGGCGTCGAGGATGTGTTCGGCGCCCGAGGCGTCGATGACGATCAGTTTCACCATGCGCTCAAGCCTGCCAGACCAGCGGCAGATCGACCACCGTGCCGACGATGCCGTAGAGCACTTTCGGCGTCCGGCCGGGCGCGATGTCGAAGTCGGGAATGCGCGACAGCCACTCCTCGAGGAAGATGCGCAGCTCGGCCCGCGCCAGCAGCGAGCCGGGGCAACGATGGACGCCGGCGCCGAAGGTGGAGTGGATGCCGATGCGGCGGTTGAAGTCCACGTCGAGCGGGCATTGATAGGCCCGGTCGTCGAGGCCGTGCAGCATGGTCGGCACCAGGATCAGGTCGCCTTCCTTGAAGGTCACGCCCTGGAATTCCATGTCCCGGATCACTGTGCGCGGGATCGCGACCAGCGGGAAGCGCCGCAGGAACTCCTCCACCGCCGGCGGGATCATCGCCGGATCGGCGACGAGCTGGCGTCGGTGGTCCGGATTCCGGGCGAGGAACATCATCAGGAACCCCAGCACCGACACGACCGTGTCGAGCCCGGCGATCAGCACCTGCATGCACAGTTCGAACGCCTCGCCGTCGGTCATGGGCCGGCCGTCGATGCTGCCGGCCAGGAACTGGCTGAACAGATCGTCGCCCGGGTTCTTCCGGCGCTCCAGCAGCACCGGCATCAGATAGTCGTAGAAACCCTGGTTGACCTCTTCCGGCGTCATCGACCCGTCGGGCCGGTTCACCTGCTCGGACAGCGCCTTGAGCTTGATGCGGTCCTCGACCGGCAGATTGACCATCTTCAGGAACAGGCTGATCGGCAGCAGCTCGGCGAATTCCGAGGCAAACTCGCAGTGCCCTCTCGCGCGGAACGCCTCGATCAGCGACACGGTCAGCTCGCGGATCGACGGCTCCAGCCCGCGCACCACCTTGGGCGACAGGCCGTGGTTGATCAGGTTGCGGAACGGCCGGTGCTCGGGCGGGTCGAGCGAGGTGGGCAGCACGCGGATCGCCTCGTTGCGCTCCACCGGCAGCAGGATGTTGCGCGACGAGAACAGGTCGTGGTCGGCGTAAATGGTATGGATGTCCTCGCCACGGGTGGCGATCCAGTGGCCGCCATTGTACGGCGTCCAGACGAAGTCCGGGCGGCCTTCGCCCTGCAGCTTCTTCCAGTATTCGAAGAAGTCCTCTTCGGGCGCCGGCTGGGCGAACAGGTCGAAATCGATGACGCATTCCGCTGGCACATGTGCCGGCACGTCCGACTTGCGGAACAGTTCTGTGGCTTCGGCCATGATGATCCCCGGTTCAGCGTTTCCCGGTCGAACTCTAGCATCACGCCAGACCATCCCGCCATCGGTTACATAACGATTGTCATGAACTTATCAACCGCGCCGCGGCGACGCCCGCCACCGAGCAGATCATGGTCAGCACCGCGCCCCACAGCATGTCGGCCACGGTAATCGCCAAGGTCCAGTGCTTCAAGGTCGCCAGGTTGGTCAGGTCGTAGGTCCCATACGCCATCAGACCCAGCAGGAAGCCGCAGATCGCGGCGGTCTTCAGCGACTGGGCCGCGATCCCCGGCGCCATGGCGAAGAACAGCACGCCGCCCAGATAGAATACGTAGAACGCGATCGCGGCCGGGATATTGAAGGGCTCGCGGAGCAACCCGCCGATCTGGCCGTGATAGAAGCCGCGCGCCACCACCCCCAACCACAGCAGGTCGAGTGCGAGGAACACGACGCCGGCAGCGGCATAAGCCCAGACATAGATCATCAGCTTTCCTCCCTTTGGCACCACGGATGATACGCGTGGGACGCCGGGACGGATCGTCGCACACGACACCGGCGCGACGCTCGGGCCAAATCAAAACGGCCCGCCGAGGCGGGCCGTCCGAACTAATCCGTCACCGGATTACATGGTCATGCCAAATTACATAGTCATGATCGGGTTGTCGCCCGGCTTGAACAGCTCGTGGGCGCGCTTCCACTGGGCGAAGGTGCCCAGGATGTGCTTGGGGTCGCCGTGCAGTTCGGTGAAACCGCCACTGACCGAGCGGGTGTCGAAGTAGCAGGCGTCGACCTCGTCGGCATACAGCCGGCAGGCGTCGACGAAACCGGCGTCCTGCAGGCGCTTGTACTCGGCCTCGAAGTCGTGCACCAGCAGGCCGAGGTGGTGATAGCCTTCCTCGCCCGCCTTGTACATGTCGCGGTAGATCGACGGCTTGTCGTCATGCTGCTGGATGAACTGGATCATCATGTCGCCCAGATAGCCGAACGCATAGGACACGTCGGCCTCGATGTCCTGGCCGCGGTAGTGGAACTTGTCGGTGACGTGATGCGGCACCATGACGAACGGGCCCGCATAATACAGCTTCGCCCACTTGTTGATCGACGCTTCCAGGTCGTTCACGTAGTACGCGTACTGGAATATCGGATATTGCGATAACAACGCTGCCATCTGAATCTCTCCCCATGATGACCGGTCTTCCGGGGCGGAACTGTTGCACCAAAACCGGGCGCGGAAAAGCCCCTTCGTCAGCTAACATTCACATGCGCATGTCATTATGTGGCCATAGGCGCGAACGAACGGTGCGGAAACGCCATGACCAGACTTTGGCAACGGGAAATCCTGTTTCCTATGATAATACAATCTCTATGGGCGGTTTATCCACTAGTCCTCTCATGGTTCTTTGCGGGTAGGATGCGTGCGAGTCGCGAAGCGGCCGGCGTTTTCTTGGAATGGCAGAGAAACGTGATTGTCTGTGGCGAAATCCGGACCAGTTTGCGCTAAGTTCCCACCGGTCGCCCGCCACATCGGATCTTTTGGTCAACATCGTTCATGAACGTCACCGAACTCAGACACTCGCGCCGTAACCAGGCCATTGCCGCTACGGTGCTATTGGCCATCATCGCCTTGCTGTGGTGGCTATTCGGCACCGGCAAGAAGGAAATGCCGCCGCCGCCACCGGTACCCGTCGGCGTGGTCCGCGCGGAGCAGCGCGACGTGGCGCACATGGCAAGCGGCATCGGCACCGTGGAATCCCTGCATAACGTCACCCTGCGTCCGCAGGTCGAGGGCGTGCTGGCCGAGGTGCTGTTCCAGGAAGGCCAGATGGTCCGCAAGGGCGATCTGCTGGCGCGCATCGACGACCGGTCTTTGGCGGCGGCGCTCGCGCAGACGCAGGCCGAGAAGGCCCGCAACCAGGCCCAGCTCCGGGCTGCCGAGCAGGATCTGACCCGCTATCAGAACCTGGTGAAGGAAGAGGCGATCTCGCGCCAGACCGTCGAGCAGCAGCAAGGCACCGTCGGCGAGTTGCAAGCCACGGTCAACGCCAACGACGCCGCTATCGCCGCCGCCCAGGTTCAGATGTCCTATACCCGAATCACCGCTCCCGTCAGCGGCCGCGTCGGCCTGCGCCGGGTCGATCCCGGAAATCTGGTCCGCGCGAGCGATAGCGATGGGCTGGTGACGGTGACCCAGATCGCGCCGATCTCGGTGGTGTTCTCGCTGCCCCAGACGATGGTGCCCAGCATCCAGCCGCTGCTGAAGCAGCAAGGCGGCGCATTGGTCACGGCCTTTGACCGCGACAAGGGCACCAGGCTCGCAGACGGCCGGCTGACCATGATCGACAACCAGATCGACACCACGACGGGCACCATCAAGCTGCGCGCCGAGTTCGACAACGCCGACGGCTCGCTGTGGCCCGGCCAGTTCGTTACCGTGCGGCTGCAGATCGGCCTGAGCGCGAAGGCGACGGTCGTATCGCCCCGCGCAGTCAAGCAGGGACTGGATGGCCCGTTCGTGTTCCGCGTGAACAACGGCAAGGCCGAGGTGGTGCCGGTAACCGTGGGCTACACCACCGACCAGGAAGCCATCATTACCAAGGGCATCGCGCCGGGCGAGACCATCGTGTCCGATGGCCAGTCACGGTTGAAGAATGGCGCGCCGGTGAAGATCGTCGAGGGAGCCGGTGGCGGCGCCGTGGCGGAGGGGACGCATTGACCGTAAAGCCAGGCATCTCGGTCTGGTTCATCCGCCACCCCATCGCCACCTTCCTGCTGGCGCTGGCGGTGGTGGCGCTGGGCGCCGTGGCGTTCCCCCAGCTTCCCATCGCCCCGCTGCCGCAAGCCGAGTTTCCGACCCTGAGCATCAGCGCGCGGCTGCCCGGCGCCAGCCCGGAGACGATGGCCTCGGCCGTGGCGACGCCGCTCGAGGCCGAGCTCAGCTCGGTCCCCGGCATCACCGAGATGACCTCGAGCAGCGCTCTGGGCAGCACCGGCATTACCCTGCAGTTCTCGCTCGACAAGGACATCGACGTCGCCGCGCAGGAAGTCCAGGCGGCGATCAACTCGGTGTCCGGCCGGCTGCCGTCCGACATGCCCAGCCTGCCCACCTGGCGCAAGGTGAATCCGGCCGACGCGCCGATCCTGATCCTGAGCGTGCAGTCGAAACTGATGCCGCTCAACGAGCTGAGCGATATCGCCGACACCCTGATCGGCCGGCAGATCAGCCAGATCGACGGCGTCGGCGAATTGAACTTCACCGGCCAGAAGAAGCCGGCCATGCGCATTCAGGCCTCGCCCGAGAGGCTGGCGGCCTATGGCATCACCCTGGCCGACCTGCGAGAAGTGATTCGGAAGAGCAGCATCAACCAGGCCAAGGGCGCCATTTACGGGCGCGACCGGGTGACGACGCTGGAGACCAACGACCAGATACTCACGCCCGGCGAATACGACATGCTTCCGGTCGCCTACCGGGACGGGCGGCCGGTGCTGTTGAAGGACGTGGCCAAGGTCAGCTTCGGCTCCGAGAACGATTATGTGCAGGCGTGGCAATACGGCGAGCCGGGCGTGAACTTCATCATCCGCCGCCAGCCAGATGCCAACATCGTCGAGACCGTCGACCGGATCATGGAGGCGCTGCCGAAGCTGCAGGAGACCCTGCCGGCCAGCGTCGAGGTCAAGGTGCTGAACGACCGGACGCGCACCATCCGGTCGACCCTGCACGAAGTGGAGGTCACCCTGGTCGTCACCACGATCATGGTGATCCTGGTGATGGGCCTGTTCCTGCGGCAGCTTTCCGCGACCCTGATCGTCGGCGCAGTGCTTGGCGTGGCGCTGATTTCCACCTGTGCCGCCATGTACGCGCTGGGATTCAGCCTCAACAACCTGACCCTGGTGGCGCTGGTGATTGCCGTCGGCTTCATCGTCGATGACGCCATCGTAGTGATCGAGAACATCCACCGGCACCAGGAAGCGGGCGAGGGCATGGTCGAGGCGGCGCTCAGGGGATCGTCGCAGATCGGCTTCACCGTGGTGTCGATCAGCTTCTCGCTGATCGCCGCGTTCATCCCGCTGCTGTTCATGGGTGGCATCGTCGGCCGGCTGTTCCGCGAGTTCGCGTTGACCGTCACCGCCGCCATCCTGGTCTCGGTGGTGATGTCGCTGACGCTCGCCCCCATGCTGGCCTCGCGCTTCATGAAGCCGCAGAAGCACGATCGGGACCGGCCCGGCTTTTCCGAGCGGCTGCTTTCCAGCTATTCGCGCGGCATCGACTGGGTGCTGGCCCACCAGAGATTCATGCTGGGCGTGTTCGGCATGACGCTGGTGATCGCCGTCGCCAGCTATGCGCTGGTGCCGAAGGGCTTCTTCCCGCTACAGGACACCGCCTTCGTGTTCGGCACGACCCAGGCAGCCGACGACGTGTCCTACGGCGACATGGTCAAGAAGCACAAGCAGCTGGCCGAGATCGTCGGCAAGGATCCGGCGGTCATGCGCTTCGGCATGGCCGTGGGACAAACCGCCGGCAGCGCCACCATGGCCAATGGCCGCTTCTTCATCGTGCTGAAGGACCCCGGTGATCGCGACGTGGACGCCGAAGGCTTCATCGCCCGGCTTCGGCCGCAACTCGCCCAGATTCCGGGCATCATGCTGATCCTGCGCACGGCCCAGGACATCAATATCGGCTCCGGCTTCAGCAAGGCCCAGTACCTGTTCGTGCTCCGCGGCAACGACAGCCAGGAGCTGGGCGTCTGGGCCAACCGGCTGACCGAAAAGCTGGCCACCATTCCCGGCTTCGCCGACGTGTCCAACGACCTGCAGATGGGCGCCGCGGTCACCCGCATCACCATCGACCGCACCGCGGCAGCCCGCTTCGGCATCGCCGCCGAGGACGTGGACCAGCTGCTCTACAACGCCTTCGGCCAGCGCCAGATCAGCGAGTTCCAGACCGAGACCAACCAGTACAAGGTGATCCTCGAGATCGACCAGAACCAGCGCGGCACCGCGGAAAGCCTCCATTATTTCTATCTGCGCTCGCCGCTGACCGGCCAGATGGTGCCGCTGTCGTCGATCGCCAGGGTAGAGCCGCCACGGGCCGGGCCTGTACAGATCACCCATGACGGCATGTTCCCGTCGGTGAACGTGTCGTTCAACCTGGCAAAGGGAACCGCGCTGGGCGACGCGGTGAAGCTGGTGCAGCAGGCGCAGCTCGACCTGGGCATGCCGGGCTCGATCACCGGCTCGTTCCGCGGCAGCGCCGAGGCGTTCCAGACCTCGCTGGCCAGCCAGCCCTACCTGATCCTGGCCGCGCTGCTGGCGGTCTACATCATCCTTGGCGTGCTCTATGAGAGCTTCGTCCACCCGCTAACCATCCTGTCGACGCTGCCGTCGGCCGGCATCGGCGCCATCCTGTTCCTATGGGTGCTGGGCTTCGATTTCTCGATCATGGCGATGATCGGCCTGGTGCTTCTGATCGGCATCGTCAAGAAAAACGGCATCCTGATGGTGGACTTCGCGCTGGACGCCCAGCGCCAGCACGGCCTGCCGCCCGAGGAGGCGATCCGCCAGGCCTGCCTGGTCCGTTTCCGGCCGATCATGATGACCTCAATCGCCGCCGCGCTGGGCGCCGTGCCGCTGGCACTGGGCCTGGGCACCGGCGCCGAGCTGCGCCAGCCGCTGGGCGTCGCCGTGATCGGCGGCCTGGTGGTGAGCCAGATGCTTACCCTGTTCTCGACGCCGGTGATTTACCTGGCGCTGGACCGGCTGTTCCACGGCGCCGCGCGCCAGACCGACCCCACCATTACCGCACCCCAGAGCCTCGCCCCATGAGCTTTCGCCATGTCCTGATGATCGGCGTCGCGGCAGCCGGACTGGCGTCCTGCGGCGCCACGCCCAGACCGCTGCCCACCGCCGAACTGCAGCAATCGTGGCAGGGTGCGCCCGACGGCGCCAAGATCGTCGAGGTCGCGCCCAAGGCGTGGTGGCTGGATTTCGACGATCCGGTACTCGCGAAACTGATCGACATGGCGCAAACCCGCAACCTGGACCTGCGCCTTGCCGAAAGCCGGGTCATGGAAGCCCGCGCGCTGCGCAAGGGCGCCCGCGCCGAGCTGTTCCCCGAATTGACAGGCGCGGCCGGTGCCGAGCGCGCCCGCCAGCACCTGACGGCCGCCAACGCCGGACAGACACGCACGTCCAACACCTTCGGCCTGTCGCTGGGCGCGGCGTGGGAGGCGGATTTGTTCGGCCGCCTGCGCAGCGAGGCGCGCGCCGCCAACGCCGACCTGCTGGCGAGCGAATCCGACCGCGACGCGGTGCGCCTGACCCTGCTGGCCGAGGTGGCGCGCACCTACATGGAGTTCCGGCTCTACCAGGCCCAGGCCGTGCTGGCCGAGAAGAATGCCGACGCGCAGGCGGGCACGGTGCGGATCACCCGCGCCCGGTTCAACCAGGGCATGGGCAGCCGCCTCGACCTGGAGCGGACCGTGGCGCAGCTCGCCCAGACCCGCGCGACGGTGCCGCAGGCTCGCGAGCAGGCGGAATCCGCGCGGTACCGGCTGGTACTGCTCCTGGCGACACGGCCCGAAGACCTGGCGGCCCTCGTCCCCGAGCAAGGCGCCATGCCGGACGCCAACGCGCTGGTGGTGCTCGCCGCACCCACTCAGGTGATCGCCCTGCGGCCCGATGTGCGCGCCGCCGAGCGCCGGCTGCTGGCCGCTGCCGAGCGGGTCAAGGCGGCGGAAGCCCTGCGCTATCCGCAAATCACCCTGTCCGGCCTGCTCGGCGTGGAGAGCGACCGGATCGGCGAACTGTTCAACCCGGGCACCAGGATATGGTCGGCGGGCGCGTCGCTGCTTCAGCCGCTGTTCGACTTCGGCCGCATCCGCGCCAACATCGACGCCGCCGACGCGCGTCAGGAACAGGCCTATCTGAGCTACGAGTTGACCGTGCGCACCGCGCTGCAGGAGGCGCAGACCGCCATCATCCTCTACACCCAGGGCGTGATCCGGCAGAAGGAACTGGGCAACGCCGTAGAGGCGGCGCGCAAGGCCGCCGATCTGGCCCACCGCCAATACCAGGAAGGCACGCTGGGACTGCTGGAGGTGCTGGACTCCGAACGCACCCTCTATGACGCCGAGACCGACTGGACCTCGGCCACCGCCGACGTATCCATGCGGCTGGTGAGCGTTTACCAGACCATGGGCGTGGTGCCGCCCGCCGCCCCGCCTGGCTGAGGCCGCAAGCAGGGCATCGTGCCGCCAGCCGGAGCCTGAACGATGACCATCACCATCACCGCCTTTGAGCGCTCCCCCGATCGTGGCAGGGGTCTGGCGCGTGACATGCGCGTCCGCTGGGCATTGGAAGAGGTGGGGCAACCTTACGACGTTCGTCTCGTGTCGTTCAGTGCGCTGAAGGAGCCCGCGCACCAAGCGATTCATCCTTTCGGGCAGATACCGACCTATGAAGATGGAGGTCTCGCGCTGTTCGAGTCGGGGGCAATCGTCCTTCATATCGCCGAGCGCCATGCCGGCCTGCTGCCGGAAGACGCGAATGCCCGGGCGCGCGCGATCGCATGGATGTTTGCCGCGCTCAACACGGTAGAGCCGCCGATCGTTGAACGCTCGCTGGCCACGCTCGTGGAGCGCGACAGAACCTGGTACGACGAGCGCCTGCCTATCCTCGATGATCGCGTCCATGCCCGGCTGGACGAGGTTGCCCACCGGCTTGGCCATGAAGAATGGCTCGATGGCGCGTTCAGCGCCGGTGACCTGCTGATGGTGACGGTGCTGCGCAGGTTGGACGGCTCGGGTCTGTTGGAGGACTATCCCACCCTTGCCGCCTATATCGCTCGCGGCGAAGCCCGGCCCGCCTACCAACGGGCATTCGACGATCAATTGGCGGTTTTTACCGGAAGTTCCCCGAAAGGGGACGGGGTGTCCTGAAGCCGCGACGCAGCGGCTAGGCCTGCGTCCCTGCGCCTTCGATGATCGGCAGGAGTTCCCCCAGGCTGAATGGCTTGGGAAGAAATGCGACACCGGGAAGCGCGGTCGATTGGCGGCCAGAGGTGAGGACGACTGGCAGGGCCGGCCTGTTCACCTTGATCCACTGCGCCAGACCGACGCCGTTTATGCTGCCAGGCATCTCGATGTCGGAAAGGACCAGGTCGACCCGCCGGTTTTCCATGAGGAACTGCAGCGCCTCGTCACCGGTTTCGGCTTCCACGACCGTAATGCCTTTGCGACGCAGAAAGCTGGCAAGCGCCGTCAGCAGCGACCGTTCATCCTCTACCAGCAGGATGACCCGTTCGCCCAGATCAACGGCAGGTATATTAAGTTCCGACACAGAAGCCTCAATCGGACCACACGCGCAGCATCATTGCGCCATAACAATGCGCCCCTACCTGCGGTTGTGCAAGATGGCAATTCGTCGGCGAGGGTCCAGTGAGCCAAATGATCGCCAAAAGAAAAGGGAGCCGACCGTAGCCGGCTCCCTGTTCTCGTCAGACAATGCTTACTGGCGGCCTTCGCGGTTATTCGTGTTCTCGCGGATCAGGTCGGTCACGCCGTCCCATTCCTCGTGCATGGTCTGCCAGCCGTCGAACAGCTTGCAGATGACGGGGGCGTCGCCGTGCAGTTCGACGAAGCAGCCCATGTCCTTGCGGCAATCCATGTAGGCCACGTAGTCGCCGCCCCAAAGTTCGCAGGCGACCTCGTAACCGGCGGCCTGGAAGCGGCGGACTTCCTCCTGCACGTTCGGCACCAGCACGCCGACATGGTGGAAGCCGTTCTCGCCCTTCTTGTACATGTCGCGGTAGATCGACGGCGTGTCGTCGTGCTGCGCGATGAACTGGATGTGGGCCGGGCCGGCCTGGCCGAAGGCGTAGGACACATCGGCCTCGATGTGCTTGCCGCGGTACAGGAAGCCCTCGCCGATGTGATGGCGGACCACGAAGAACGGGCCGGCGCCGAGCATCTTGTTCCACTTGTGGCAGGCCTCGTCGATGTCGTCGACGAACCAGGCATACTGGCGGATCGGGTGACGGATCAGGCCGCGGGCATTCAGGCGATTGGTCGGAATCTGGAAGCTGAGGTCATTCATGTCGGTTCTCCCCGGGGACATTCATGCGTGCATGATAACAGCGTCGGCGCCGCTGGCAACTGAGATCAATCGGATTATTCGGCCGCCTCGTCCTTGATGTCCGGCCGCTTGTTCGAGGCCAGCGCCTCGCGCATGGCTGGCGGGAATTCGGCGGAGCGCCGCGCGTCCAGGTCGAAGGCGATGCCGAACTGCAGGCCCAGGCTGATCGGCTCGCCGGTTTCCTCGTTGTAGCTCCAGTGTTGGAACACCATGGTCTTGGCGGTGACGTCGGCGTGGCGGGTTTCGCTGACGACGGGCTCGCCCAGCCGCGGCACGCGGAACATCACGTGCCGACTTTCCATGGTGGCGATGGCGACACGCCGAGCCACGTCCGGATCGAACACCCGGTGCTTCATCTCGATCTTGATGGGCATGCGCGCCAGCGCGATGGTCTTGGCATCGGAGATGTCCATGAAGCCGTAGCCGTCGCACTCGGCCGCCTCGACAGTGTAGGACGGGAAGCGTACGAAGCTGCCCTCGCCTTGGGCCGCCTCTCGGCTGACTGGCGAGACCGGCTCGATGGGCAGGCTACGCGGCCTGCCCCGGTCGGGCCACTCGATCATGGCCTCGGCCGCCGCGTCCAGCACGTCCTGCGGGATCGTCCTGGAGGCGCGGGTGGCGCCGTCGAACAGGCCGAAGCCGTGGTTGAAGGTAGCGGCCACATCGCCGGTGTCGCGGTTGAACATTTCCATGTAGGCGTCGATGCGGTCCGGTCCCGCCTGGCGCACGCCGCCGCGCACGGCGAGCGGCGCACCCTCGAGCTGCTCGCGGTAGAAGCGGGTGTGGACGTCCATGATCTGGACCACCGCGCGATCGTCGCGCAGCCGGTCGAAGCCCAGGCCCAGATAAGACGCCATGTTGAGCGTGCCGCGCGCCGCCTTGCGGGCGTAGACCCGCACATTCATGTGGCCGAGATTGTCGATTTCCGCCGGTTCGACCCGGCTTTCCGAATAGATCCGCATGGCTTCCCGATGACCAAGGCGCCGGGCCGCGAAGGCCTCAAGCGCGAATGACTTTTCCCGTTCTATTGAGCATGGCTTGGCGGGCCGATCAAGAGGTTGGCACAAAAAAAGGGGCGGCCCGAGGGCCGCCCCGTAGACTGAACCCGGTGCTTCTTCCTAGAAGCGGAACCGCACGCCACCGTTGATGATGTGGTTGGTGTAGTCGCCACCGAGTTCGCTGCTGAAGTCGAAGAACACGGACCAGGTGCTGCTGATGACCCAGTTCACGCCAAGGCCGAAGGTGAACACCGTGTTGGCGCCCGGCTCGCCCCACACCGTGAAGCTGGCCGACTGGCCGACGAACCGCGAGGTGATCGGGCGCAGGTTGTTCTCCAGCTCGTGCGACACACCGACCCTGACGTAAGGCACCAGGGCGGCGCTGCGCGAGTTGCCGACCATGAACGCCTTGGTCACGACCAGGTTGGTCTCGACGCGCATGGAGTCGGAGCCGTGCCGGTCGATATCGAGGCTGACCGAGCCGGCGCCCGTCTCCGTGACCGGACCCTGGCTCACGTGAGCGAAGGTGAAGCCGACGTTCGGGATCGCGAACCAGCCGTCGTCCAGGTGGAACGAGTAGCCCGCCTTGATGTGGGCATAGGCCACGTCGCCGTCGTGCTTGGAGTGGGCGGTGCGGTCGATGGCGCCGAACGTGATGTCGCGGTTCGTCGTCATGCTGAGGTCGCCATAGCCGCCGACCACATCGACGAACCACCGCTTGCCGTAGAAGGTGGCGTAACCTGCCACCTGCCAGCTGTCGACGTCGCCATCGCCAAGGCGGCCCTTGACCTCCATGTCGGTGTTGCCGAAGCCGCCCATCAGGCCAACGATGATGTTGGGGTTGACCTGATAGTCGAGGCCCAGGAAGCCTGCGACATGATCCATGTTGTAACCGAGGAAGCCGCGCTTATCCCGGCTGATGTCGGTGTTGCCATAGCCGCCCTGGACCCAGAACGAGAACCGGTCGTCGTTGCTGTTGCCCACGGCCGAACCGCTGCCGAACTTGACCACCTGGGCGTTCACCCGGACGCCGTTGCGGGCACCGCGGAGGCGGTCGGACGCGGTCTGGACGCCTGCCTTGGCATAGTACAGGCCGGCTTCGGTGTAGCCGTTGTACCATTCCGGATGCAGATCATCGAGGCCGGCCGGGATGTTCGGATCGAGGCCGAGCTGGGCCGCCACATAGGCCAGGTCGTCATTCGGGGCGACGCTGACGCCGAAGGGGATCAGCAGGTCGAGATAGTCGGCGGTAGCCTGCTGGTTGAGCGTCAGCGGGCCGAAATTGCCGTCTCCGAACACCGGAATGGTGGTCAGGATCACCGAGTTCGGCAGGTATTGCAGCACGCCCTTGAACAGGCCGGCGGTGACGGTCTCGTCCTGCGTCGTCGACGGATCGTCCTGTACGAGTTCCACCAGGCCGTTGTCGACGATGTCGTCGAACGTGCCGTACACGCCGCCCTGGGCGGTGATCAGGGTGTAGGTTTTGCCGCCCTTCAGGTAGCTGCCATGCGGCGTGGGCTCGCCGTCCTCGTCATAGTCGAAGCTGTCGACGAGGCCGTCATTGTTCACGTCGGCGAACGCACCCTCGAAGATGATGTGGGCGGTGCCGTTCAGGTTCGCCTTGCCGTCGGTCGACGTCTTGGTGGACTTGAAGACCTCGAGCAGGTCGGCGGCGAAAGGATCCACCTCGGCCTCGAAGATGCCGCCTGTGGTGCCGGCGACCGGGTCGGGGTCGGCGAAGTTGACATTGCCGACCACGCCTAGGGTGCCGATGGAGTTTCCGGGCGACAGGGTGCCGCCGTCATTGACGTCAACGACGCCGATCACCGTGCCATGGCCGCCCAGGGTGCCGCCGGCATTGACCTCGACCGTCGGCGAGGTCAGCACCGCGCTGTTGATCGGCGCGAGGACGTCGGGAGTGTCCAGGTCGTCGTCATGGTCGGTGAGGCCGGTGCCGCCGATATTGAGGCGACCGCCATTGATGTTGGTGACCACGTCGACCGTGACCGCGCCGTTCAGGTCGAAGGTGCCGCCGTCGACCTTTTCGAGTGTCTCGATCTCGACGGCGTTGCCGTCGAAGACGCCCTGTCCCTCGCCGTCCAGCGTCAGGATGTCGTTCTCGACGTTGCCGCCGTCATCGCCCATGTCGATTCGCGGGGGAGACACGATCCTGGCGCTCACCGACCCGCCGCTGCTCTCCGTGGTGGCCGGCGCGGTCGCGGCCGTGAAACGGGCACGGCTGGTGAACTGGTCCCAGGATCTGTTCCCCTCAGACCATTCCAAGGTCACGCTACAGAGCGGGCTCCTGTGCAACCCGGCTACTTAGTGACTGAGCGCATCCGATGCCGAGGACGAAGGAAAAAGAAGCGGCTATCGCCGGGATTTGCATCGGGAAATCAACCAAGGAATGTGCCGCGCACAGGATGGAAACAGCAAACGCGACTGCTGGTATATGTTGGTCTTGGCGTCGCAACACAGCGCCGCTCCAACAACTAATGACGGGAATCATAATAGTGGCAAATAGGACGAGCGCGCCTGCGATCCCAAGTTCAAGCGCATTTTCAAGGTAACTGTTATGCGCGGCATCCACAATGGTCGTCAGATTGCTTGGGTCATACATGCGGTAAACGGATTTGAAGCTTCCAAGCCCATATCCCAACCATGGTGACGCCGCTATAGCGTCCAAAGAGCTTTCGTAAATCGCGATGCGTTGATCAGCACCGAGTTCGCTCTGGTCGACCCGATCGAGGAGCCTGGCGAGACCGGGGCCGAACAGCGCGATAACGGCTAATGCCGCTCCCAGAAAAATCACGAATGTGAAACTTGCTTTGGGCCGGCTCCGTCTCAAGAGTGCCGCCACCAACGCAATGAACCCGAAGCCAGCAGCCGCGAAGCCACCGCGGGAAATGCTCATGATCAACGCGGCGGCAAGAACAAGACCGGAAGCGACCAAATACCAATATCTGGCAACAACCATTTCAAGGAATCGGCGTAGCTTTTCTTGTCTTGGTGTGTCGGGGAGCCATAGGCCACGGGTCTCACCGACCAGAAAACCGACAGCGCAGATTAGACCAATCCCGGCCAGACTGGAAAGGTGATTGGGATTTACAAACGGCATGGCCAAGCGCCCGCCGACCGAGGAGGCTTGTCCCGAACCTTGTGCGTCGAACCACAAGAAATCATTCCAGCCCAGCAGCCACGACATCATTCCGATTGCCGCGGTCGCAGCGCTTGCGACAGCAATGCCTCCTAGACCGAATTTCGCCAAGCCGCGATCATGGCCAGTTTGGAAAGCGAGCCAGAAGATAGCCGCGTAGCTGGTCAATCGCAGCAACGTGTGCAGACCCGCCTGAGGATCAACGGCAATCCTGCCGGGGCTGGGCACCGGCAATGACTGGGCAGCGATCAGCCATATGGGGTGGTGCCATGCCACCGGGGCAAAGCTGCTGATCTGAAACAGGGCCCAGCTGACAACGAGCAAGAAGCCAATCAGGCTCCACTTGAGACGACGAAGCGCATGAACCGTGCGATTTCTGCGTAAAGCGACTCCCGTACCCCAGGCGACCAGCAAGCTACCAGTGACGATGACCATCAGGCTCCAGGCCCAAGGCTGAACCGATCCGAAGGGCAACGGCATCCAACACACCAGGATGAGCAGCGCCGCGAATGTCCAGTTCATGCGTTGCAACGACAGTTCCTTTCTACTCGTCGCCCCTGTTCCCAGCATACGCCAAAGCAGCCGCGCTCGCTGCGATTATGGGGCGCGACAAGCAATGCCCAGGTTTGGAGCATTTCTTTAACCGCACGCCGCGGGCGGCATCCAATCACGGCATCATGTTCCTCATTTTCACAGGAGTACCTGTGGGTTGAGGCAACGGTGAAGAACTCCCGCATGGCTCGATAGCACGCCCTCAAAGGCAGGCAGGACGTACCGAGTGCACGACAATTGGCGCGTCACAGGAGGCGTTATCAGGCGCATCCCCCTCATATTTGGCGCGGCGCCATCCCTGCCCAATGGCCACGCGGCGGCCCCTCATGAGGAGCAGTCTGGAAAATGGGTTCGTTTCGAAATCCAAGCATTCGCGTGGACTAAATAATAATGAGTGTTATTTGCAATAACGCTACGGACACCTGAGGGTGCATACCCTCGGCAGGTGGTCCGCCATGACGTCCCCCACCGAGCAAACTACGTGTTCAACCCGCTTGGGTCAGACCGCATGTAATACAAAACCGATCTCCTGAACTCAGCCGTTGAGGCCGACCAGGATCAAGACGGCCTCCGCTCGGAAAGTATGTTGCTGAAATAGTCAATGGTCCAACCAAGACCCTGCTGCAGGTCCACCTTTGGATCCCAATCCAGCATCTGCTTGATCTTGGAGATATCCGGGCACCTCTGCTTCGGGTCATCTGCAGGAATCTCGCGGTAGACGATCTCACTCCTGGAGCCCGTCAGCTGCACCACTTTTTCCGCGAGTTCCTTGATCGTGAACTCACCCGGATTTCCCATATTGAGCGGCCCGGTGACGTCATCATCCGTTGCCATCAGTCGGATGAACGCCTCGATGAGATCATCCACATAGCAGAAGGACCGCGTCTGGCTTCCGTCGCCATAGATCGTGATGGGATCGTGCTGGAGGGCCTGCATGATGAAATTCGAGACAACGCGGCCGTCGGCCGGATGCATGCGCGGGCCGTAAGTATTGAATATGCGGGCAACCTTGATCTGGAGGCCGTGTTGCCGATGGTAGTCGAAGAACAACGTTTCAGCGCAGCGCTTGCCCTCATCGTAGCAGGATCGGATCCCGACCGGATTGACATTTCCCCAATATGTTTCCGGCTGAGGGTGAACGACGGGATCCCCATAAACCTCGCTGGTTGATGCCTGGAAGATCTTGCACTTGAGCCGCTTCGCCAGCCCCAGCATGTTGATGGCGCCGTGCACGGATGTCTTGGTCGTCTGCACCGGGTCATGCTGGTAGTGAACAGGTGAAGCCGGGCAGGCGAGATTGTAGATTTCATCGACTTCCACATAGAGCGGGAAGGTCACGTCGTGCCGCATGAACTCGAACCGCGGATGGTTGTGCAAATGATCGATGTTGCGCTTCGTGCCGGTGAAGAGGTTATCGGCGCAAATCACCTCGTGGCCCAGATCGAGCAGTCGGTCTATCAAGTGGGAGCCGATGAAGCCGGCACCGCCCGTGACGAGAATGCGCTTACGGCTGTCGTAGAGTCGGGCCACGAGGCAGACCTCTCAATGGTCGGGAGAAATCACGATCAGCGGCCACCATCGCGAATGAGGCGGCGTGTTGTCCAGAAATACCAAGCCTCGGGAAACCTTCGTAGCGGCCGGCCCCCTATCGATAGGCTGCGCTTCAGCATAGAGGTTTAGGGTCTAAACCCAGCCTATGGAAGTGGATGGGTTAACCGGGATTCCCCTTTTTCCATCTTCGCGGTGGAGGGGTTGAAGGGATGAGCCGACTATTCTGGTTGAGCGACACGCAGTGGCTTCGATCGAGCCGCGTCTGCCGAAGCACCAGCCCGGCACGCGCCGGGTGGATGACAGGCGGGTTATCTCGGGCATCATCCACATCCTCACGACGGGTTGCGACTGTCCGGCGGAACATGGCCCGCCTATCGCCGTCTACAATCGCTTCCATCGCTGGTCGCGCCGCCGGTTCCGGAACAGCCTTCTGGAAGCTCTCGCCGGGGCCGGGGCGGTGACGAAGAGCGCGGCCATGGCCTCCACCTACGTGAAGGCCCAGCGGTCCACGTTTGGAGGAAAGGGGGCGGGTACGACCGATCGGCCCCTCGCAGGGCAGCCAAACGAGCAGGATCCACGGGCTCACCGATGTGATCGGCCGGCCGTTTGCCCCCACGCTGACGCCTTGCAACGTCTCGGACATGAAGGCGGCGGCGGAATTGCTCGCCCGCCTGCGTGGCACCGGGTACGCCATTGCCGACAAGGGATACAACGCGGACGCTCTGCGCCGCTCGCTGTGTCAGTCCATCAGCGGCACGCACGCGCAGGGCGGCAAAGCGCGCGCATAACCGGCCTTTCGTGCCGCGACGCCAACTGACTGTCCGCCACCGGGCTGTCGAGCATCGCTTGCACGGTGAGGCTTTGTCGGGGCACCGGCCGGCGCAGAGGTACCGCTGCGGCAAAGAGCCCGACGCCCGTGTTCTTTAGATGTTCTGGGCATCGTGCTATAAGCCAGCACCGAGTTTCAGAGAGGAAGCGCTTCAATGGCCGCATCACCAAAGCAGATCGCCGCCAATCGCAGCAATGCCAGCAAGTCCACCGGGCCGCGCACCCCCGAGGGCAAGGCCGCCAGCCGCGCCAATGCCGTCAAGCACGGCGCGCTGGCCGGCATCGTGGTCGCGGAAGGGGAAGACGCCGCGGCGTTTGAGGCACTTCATATCGGTCTTCAGGAGCAGTTCAAACCGGCGACAGCACTCGAGGAGCAACTGATCGAGAAGCTGGCCATGGCGTTCTGGCGCAACCGCCGCCTCGCCATGGCGGAGAAAGTCATTATCGAAGCTCAGAAGGCTGATCTTCCGCTGATCTCTTCGTTCACCAGTTCATCCACGGTGATGATGAGAAATAACATCCCGAAGCTCGGCACCATGACGCTGCTTGGCCGCTACCAGGTCATGGTGACTAATGAAATCCAGCGCACCCTGGCGATGTTGCGCAAGGAACAGCAGCTGCGGGAGCAGACCATCGACGTCACGCCAGCGGGCGCTGGCGGCTGACGCGTCTCAGGATTTGGCCGAGGCGATTCGTCCGGGGCGCAACTGAACGCCAGGCGCTGAAGCCGGGTCTCCCAGAAACACGACACCAGCGGCCTCAAGTGCAGCCTGGACACGCTCTAGGGTGCCGGACCGGCTGACCGGAACACCGGGCGCCTCCTCAAATCGTTTTATAGTGGACCATCCAACGCCGCACAGCCTTCCAAGTTCCTGTGAAGACAGTCCAAGAAGTCCACGCGCGGCTCGGATTTGTGCTGCCGATATCACTTGCGATAACCCGCCTTAGTGGGCTATATAGCCCATTAAGAATTGGTTGAACAACGTCGCGAGTTCCCGCATGGCTTGTCAAATCCAGCAACTGCTGGCCCGGTGCGAAGGCGCCTACTCCGAAAACACGCTTCGTGGTTATGCCGCCGATCTGAAGGCGTTTCAAGGCTGGTGCGAGGCGCATGGCCGCACATGGTTTCCAGCGGAACCGCGAACCGTCGCCGACTTCGTCGAGGCCGAGCGAGGCCGGCTGCTGATTTCGACGATCAAGCGCCGGCTATGCGCAATCACGTTCATCCATCGCATCGAAAACCGCCCCAATCCAGCCGTCGCTCCCGACGTGCAGCTCTCACTGCGCCGTGCCATGCGCGCCAGACCGCGGCGGCCCAGTCAGGTTAGCGGGCTGACCTCTGAACTGCTCGGCGCCATCCTGAAGGCCTGCCCGGCGACGCTGCGCGGGAAGCGCGATGCCGCCCTTGTGGCGGTTGGGTACGACACGCTGTGCCGGAGCGCCGAGCTTGCGGCAATGCAGGTAGAGCATCTGCGGGCGGCCGACGACGGTACGGTGGCTCTGCTCATCCCGCTGTCGAAAGGCGACGTGGCTGGAGATGGCCGGATTGCCTATCTCAGCCCGCAGAGCGCCGGGCTGATGAACGCCTGGCTCGCCAGCGCGAACATCAAGTCCGGGGCCCTGTTCCGGGCAGCAAAGAACACTACAGTGGCGGACAGGCCACTCGACACCTCCTCCATCCGCCGCCTGATCAAATCTGCAGCCAAGCGGGCTGGTCTCGATCCGCAACTCGCTGCCGGACTGTCCGGTCACTCCATGCGTGTTGGCGCTGCCCAGGACATGATGACGGCGGGGTTTGATCAGCTTGCAATCATGCAGGCTGGCGGCTGGAAGAGCGCCAACGTGGTTGCGCGATACGTCGAGAATGCATCAACGCGCGCACTGCATGAACGGCGCTGGCAGTTCTGCAGCCCAGGTGCAGCAGCCGGAGTGAAGGAGCACTCCGCAGTCATTGGACCGCTATCACCAGAGGCCGGCATCAGCATCGCCAACGCCGTGAAGCCGGCCGTCAAATTGCGACGCCAGCACCACATGCCCGGGCACGTGACCAAGAAGATACATGTCGAACGTCCTTTGCCGCAGGCAGGGACTGATATAGGTATCGCCCCGGGTATCCTGCCGAGCGTCGGCCTCTAACGGCGAGGCGACGTCCTCTCACAGCATGCCCGAGGCCAGTTTCTCTCGGCCAGTCGAGGTCAGAACTGCGTCTCTGATCTGTCCGCAGTCAAAGTGGGCTCGAGCAGATTAATCCGCCACCCCCCGAAGCAGCGCCGACCACCGCGCAATGGATCCCCGCCGGGTGTAATTCGCGAGCAGCATGGCGCGGGAACTTTCCCCCATTTGGCGACAGAGATCCGGGCTGCCAGCCAGCGTCATGATGGCGCTCGCCAGATCCTCGTCATGACCCGGGGAAACGACCAGGCCGCAATCGTGCAGCCGGACGAGACGGGCGATTTCGCCATCGGGATCTGTAACCGACAGCACCGGACGGCCAGCGGCCGCGATACCATAGAATTTACTTGGAACAATGAGCCCCTCAAGCTCTGGCCGCAGCGATAGCCAGTGCACATCCGGCACGGCCAAGGACTGGGCCAGCATGTGCTTGGGCTGGTACGGCTGGAACATGAAGTTGCTCAGCCCCTCGGCCTCCACGCGCCCGGCAAGCCCGTCGCCATGATGGCCGCCGCCGATGAACAGGAACCTGATCCTGGGATCATGCTTGAGCCGCCGGGCCGCGCCGAGCAGGGTTTCCACCTCGTGCGCCCGGCCCAGATTGCCCGAGTAACCGACAACGAACGCATCGTCCTGAAAGCCCCACTCCCTGCGCAGCTCGCATTGGTCACGAACCAGCGGGGTGACGAGCTCGTCGTCGCTCCAATTGTGGATGACGGCGATTGCGTGGGGCGCGACACCCTCAGCCTCCAGACGTTCAGCCATGCGCTCCCCGATCACCACGTTGGCGCGGGCACTGCGCAGTGACAGGTTGCGAACGATGCGCAAGGACTTTCCGCCAGCCCCGCTCAGCGCCCGGATGCCCAGCTCGGCCGCGACCTCAGGGTAAAGATCCTGCAGCCAGTTGATGTGCCGCGCACCGCGCAGACTAGCCGCCAGTGCCGCGACCACCGAAATCATCGGTGGATCGGTCTTGGCGATGACAAGGTCGCCGGGGCGGAGGCTTCGCAGTAGCGCCCAGAAAGCGGCCGCATAGAAGGAAAGGTAATCCACCGCCCTGCCGGCCAGGGATTTGCGGCCGAACCGGGTCGTCCAGATGCGCTTGATCTGCACGCCGTTGACATGCTCGGCGCCAGAAAGCTGGATCGACGGATCATCGTAGACTGCACGACTGGTTACAACCCGCACATCCAGGCCATCCTTCGAGAGGGCAAAGCACAGATCGGCGAGGATCTGCGCCGTGGCCGAATGGTCCGGGTAGAAGAACCGATTGACGAAAATGATCCGCGGCAGGGCCATTCCTATTGAGTTTCCAATCTACGCCGGAAAATGATCGGCGAATTGCGGGCATTCGCGCCTAGAATGGCGCCGGCCCAAGAGGCGGCCGGCCGTGTTCCTGCCGGCAACCCCGCTGAAACCGCTATGCCCCCAAGACGCCGCCCTCGCGGTCGTCCGCAGCCGCTTGCATACTTCAGGGACGTGAAAGCTCAGCGTGCGGAGGCTGCCGATTGAGAGGCCTCGCCGCATTCGAGCCCGGCAAGGGCGGCGCATATCGCTCGGCGGGCGATGAGGAGCAGCCTCGCCCCGCGCGGCATCAGACTTGCGGTTCAGAGCACACGCTCGAAGAGATGTCCCTGGTTCTCGCGGAACCAGCGATACGTAGTGGCAAGGCCGTCCGCCAGACTGGTGCGGGCGCGCCATCCAAGGCCGGACAGTTTGTCGCTGCTCACGAGCTTTCGCGGCGTGCCGTCTGGCTTGGTTCCATCGAATTCAAGGTCGCCCCTGAAACCGACCACGGCGCAGACCTGTTCTGCCAGTTGCCGGATCGAGACCTCTTCGCCGGTCCCGACATTGACGATCTCTTCGCCCGAATAGTGCCTGGCAAGAAACACGACGGCATCGGCAAGGTCGTCCACATGCAGGAACTCGCGCAGCGGTGTGCCCGAGCCCCATACAGTCAGTGTCGGCGCCCCGGCTTCCCTCGCGTCATGCGCCTTGCGCAACAGGGCCGGCAGGACATGGCTGCTGCTGAGATCGAAATTGTCGCCTGGGCCATAAAGGTTGGTCGGCTGGGCACAGATGAAGTTACTGCCATATTGCCGGCGATAAGCCTGGCACAGCTTGATCCCGGCAATCTTGGCCACCGCGTACCACTCGTTGGTCGGCTCGAGCGGCCCGGACAACAAGGCATCCTCCAGGATCGGCTGCGGCGCCATCTTGGGATAGATGCAGGACGAGCCAAGAAAAACCAGCTTGCTGACACCCGCCCGGCGAGCTGCCTCGATGATGTTCGCCTCGATCATGAGATTGTCGTACAGGAATTCCGCCGGATAGGAGCTGTTGGCCAGAATGCCTCCGACCTTGGCCGCCGCCAGGAAGACGGCATCGGGCCGCGCCTTGTCCACCCAGTCCTCGACGTCGCGCTGGCGGCGCAGATCAACGGCCGTGCGATCCGCCACGATGATCTCACAATTCTCGGAGGCCAGCCGACGGACGATCGCCTGGCCAACCATGCCGCGATGGCCGGCAACCCAGATGCGTTTGCCTTCAAGGTCATAGTGCTGCCGTGTCACGAGTTCACCCAATGCTGCAAAATCATCGGCTTGCGATCAGCGCGCCATGCCAGGAGTGCCGGCGCCACGCCGGCCCCGGTCCTCGTCGAGACGCCGGTGGATGGCTTCGTCGGCGACGTTTTTAAGATCTTCGGCGACCATCTCGCGCACCAGGGTCTCGAAGCTGGTGGTCGCGGACCAGCCCAACTCCCGCCGCGCCTTGGCCGCATCACCGACCAGTATCTCAACCTCGGTCGGCCGAAAATATTTAGGGTCGACCTGGACCAGCGTCCGCCCCGACTTTCGGTCGAGGCCAATCTCTTCCACGCCATCGCCGCGCCAGAGGATCTCGGTGCCGACCTCAGCGAACGCACGCTCGACGAACTCCTTGACCGTGCGGGCCTCGCCCGTCGCCAGCACGAAATCGTCCGGCGTGTGATGCTGGACGATGCGCCACATGCCCTCGACATAGTCGCGCGCATGGCCCCAGTCGCGCTTTGCCGACAGGTTACCAAGGTAGAGTTTTTCCTGCAGGCCGTGTTGGATCGCCGCAACGGCCCGCGTAATCTTGCGGGTCACGAAGGTCTCGCCGCGGATCGGACTTTCATGGTTGAACAGGATGCCGTTCGAGGCGTGAATGCCGTAGGCCTCCCTGTAGTTGACGGTGATCCAGTATGCGTAGAGCTTGGCGGCCGCGTAGGGCGAGCGCGGGTAGAACGGCGTGGTCTCCGACTGGGGGATCTGCTGGACCTTGCCGTAGAGCTCTGATGTCGAAGCCTGGTAGAATCGGGTGCGCTCGGTCATGCCGAGCAGCCTGATGGCCTCAAGCAGGCGCAACGTGCCGAGTGCGTCGGCGTTCCCGGTGTATTCAGCGGTTTCGAAGCTGACCTGGACATGGCTTTGGGCCGCCAGGTTGTAGATCTCGTCAGGCTGCGTTTCCTGAACGATGCGGATCAGGTTGGTCGCATCGGTCATGTCGCCATAGTGGAGGAACAGCCGGGGATTGTCCTCGTGTGGGTCCTCGTAGAGGTGGTCGATCCGACCCGTATTGAACGAGGAGGACCGGCGCTTTACGCCGTGGACCTCGTACCCCTTGGCCAATAGCAGTTCGGTGAGATAGGCGCCGTCTTGGCCGGTGACCCCTGTGATCAAGGCGCGTTTCATTTGATACTCCTGCGAAATAATACACAAGCCGTCCACGACGCAGATATTAATAACGGTGGAGTTCTTCCATCGTTTCCACGTAACTAATGGCCCACTGATTTTTAGGCGCGGAATAGAGAGCCGCCCCCGCACTATACCTAAACAAACAGGGGATGCTTTTATTGATAGGCCACTGGCGCGCTGGCGACTGCGAAAATTGCGATCATTTCAACCGAGGATGCATTGAGAAAGCCGCATAAACACTTGGTCCGTTGAGCGAGACAAATAGGTCAGCAGTCCGGCCATCTAACCTACGACAGCGCGCCGGAAATAAGGCTCAGTTGACCGCAGGGGCCGCTAACCCGAATTATTCATCAGCCGGGCTATTCCGGGTCGGCGAACGTAGCTTAACCTACTGATTTGGTGTAGAGAATAGGTGCTTAGACCACTCTCGAACACCGGACAGAAAGTGCCACGCCCGCCATGGTCGACGATAGCGTTGCTGGTTTTGGATTCCCAGCTATTTGCCGCAAGAGAGTGACCGCGGCGTTCGATGGCGGGCGGCTGACATCGGACGGTGGCGTGCT